>NZ_KI912671.1:132416-251817 GCF_000519345.1 Deinococcus pimensis DSM 21231 | reverse complement strand
GCGACGACGCGGGTGGCGCTCGCGGCGCGCAGCAGGTTCAGCTCGGCGAGCCGCGCCTCACGCCGCGTCGTGTCCACGAGACGCCGACGCACCTGAGTTTCCACGCCCTGTCCGGCGAGCGCGGCCGCGTGCTCTCGCGTGCCGCGCATGCCCTGGGTGACGGTGACGACGACCGCGACGCCGAGGAGCACCGTGAGCGCCGCGACCGCCAAGGTGACCTTCAGGGCGAGCGGCGCGGCGGGACGTTCAGTCAAGGCCGACCAGGCCCTCCTTGTACGCGAAGATCGCGGCCTGCGTGCGTGACGCGAGCCCGAGCTTCGCGAGGACGCGTGTGACGTGCGTCTTGACCGTCGCTTCCTCCACCGCGAGGTCCCGCGCGATGCGTTTGTTGCTGTGGCCGCGCGCGACGAGCCTGAGGATGTCCGTCTCGCGCGGCGTGAGGTGTTCGCGCAGTTCAGGTGTGCGGACGTCGCGCGCGAGCCGTTTCGCAGCCTCGGGATGCAGCCGCACCTCACCGCGCGCCGCGGCGTGGATGGCTTCCTCGAGGGCGTCCGCGTCGGTGTCCTTGAGCAGGTAGCCGGTCGCGCCGGCCTGGACCGCGTCAATGACCTTGCGGTCCTCCAGCACGCTGGTGAGCGCGATCACCTCGACATCCGGGAAGTGCGCGCGAAGTTCGCGGGTGGCGGTGATGCCGTCCATGACGGGCATGTTCAGGTCCATCAGGACCACGCGCGGGTCGAGCGTCCCGACGAGCGCGAGGGCTTCACGACCGTCGCGCGCTTCACCGACGACGTCGATGCCGTCGGAGGTCGAGAGGAACATGCGGATGCCCTGACGCACGACGGCGTGGTCGTCGACGATCAGGACACGAATCGGAACCGGAACCGCCATGAGCATCAGTTTAATGCGATCTTGAACTTCAGGGCGTGTGTTCACGCAGGACCAGCACGTTCCCGTCCGGCCCGCTCAACGTCGCCTCCCGCGACCCACCCTCGACGTGCGGAAGCTCCAGCCAGCGAACGCGAGGATCGAGACTCAACGCGCGGTACGCCTCACCGAGCGCCGACACGCCCAGCGTCACATGAACGAACTGCCGCCGGGCGTCGTCATGCAGCGCGAGCGCCGTCGACACCCCCGGAAGCACCAACCGCGCCGAGGACCCCACACCGGACGCTTCGCCCCCCTGCGAGGTGAACCCCAACGACCCGTAGAACCTCACGGCCGTCACCAAATCCGGAACGTACAGCGACACCGCGTCGACCTCACGAACGACAGACATACCTGCCCAGGCTGCTCCTCGGCGCGCCCCCGTGTCGTCCCACCAAAGGTGGACGTCCCATCCCGGGGCGCCTCCGCATACTGCGGCAAGATCCCGAACCACAGGAGCACCACATGAACCGAAGCCGTCCCGTCCACCCGCCCCGCCATCCCCTGCGCTTCGCGCTGCTCGTGATGCTGACCCTCGAAGGCGTCCTGCTCACCTGCCTCACCGCCGCGAAACTCCTCCTCCCGCACGTGCCGCTCGCTGCGCTCGACCTGCCCGTCCTGCTCGTCAACGCCGTCGTCGCCGCCGTCCTCCTCACCCGCAGGCGCTGGTGGGCCGCCGCCGGCTTCACCCGCACCGCCTCCTCACGTGACCTGCTGCTCACCCTGCCCGTCCTGGCGCTGCTCGTCGTCCCCACCGCCCTGCTGGGCGTCACCGCGCCACCCATGGGCAGAGCGCTCACGCTGGGCGTCGTGACCCTCCTCATCGCCTTTCAGGAAGAAGCCATCTTTCGCGGCGCACTCCTGTACGCCCTCTCACCGCTGGGCCGCCGGGGGGCCGTGCTCGGCTCGGCCCTGCTGTTCGGCGTGATCCACCTCAACTCCCTGCTCGTCGGACGCGACCCCGCCTTCGTCGCGGCGCAGGTCGCCGCGTCCATCCTCGGCGGCATCGGCCTCGCCGCGCTGCGACTTCGGCTCGGCACGATCTGGCCGCTGATCGTCCTGCACGCCCTGAACGACTTCGCGCAGTTCAGCGCCGCCGGCGACACCGTCGTCGCGCACGCCACCCCCACCCTGCTCGCCACGAAACTCGGAGTATCCGCGCTACTCGCCCTCTACGGCATCGCGCTCCTTCGTCACCCACGGCACCTCGAGACGCCCGCGGAAGGACATCACGCATGACCAGCCTCACGCACGGACCTCGAACGCCCAAGCCGCTCGTTCGCACGTCCCTGAGGCTCGCGCCGCTCGCCGCGCTCGCCGTGCTGGGCGTCCTGCCCGTCCTGCCGTCCCTGCTCGGCCCGCTCGTCGCCCGCACCCCGGGCGCGCCACCCGTCGCGGTCCTGACGTTCCTCAGCGCCGCGCAGCTGACCGTGATGCTCGCCCTGAGCGTCCTGATCGGTGCGTGGGCCGCGCCCCTCGTCGGGTTCCGCAGTCGCCTCGTCGACCGGGACTGGAGCGGACTGCGACGGGACGTCCTCACGGCGCTCCTGCCCGCCCTGCTGCTGGGCGTCGTCCTCCCCCTGCTCGACCTCGCCACCACACCACTGATGGGGGACGCCTGGAAGAAGGTCGCGGCGGAGCAACCCCGCGGCGTCGCCGTGACCGTCAGCGGCGTCGTGTACGGCGGTATGGGTGAGGAACTTCAGATGCGTTGGGCGCTCGTGTCGCTCGTCACCTTCGCGCTGTGGAAACTCATCGCGAGGACCAGCCGGCGTCCTCCCGCCCTCGTCGTCGTGCTCGCTGTCTCGCTCGTCGCGGTGCTGTTTGGCGTCGCGCACCTCGGGGCGGTCGCGGCGCTCATCACGCCGACCCCCGTGATGGTCGCGCGCACCGTCCTCCTCAATGCCGTCGCGGGTGTGGTGTACGGCCTGCTCTTCACGCGTCGGTCACTCGAAAGCGCCATGACGGCGCACGCCGCGACCCACCTCGTGATGACCGCCGCGCTCCTCGTCACCTGGCCGTGACTCCTCGAGCGTCCCGCGCGCCCCAAAGGCCACGCATCTTCCACAAGATGCCCGCATCCCGGCAGGTTCTCGTCTTCCACGCGTTGCTCGGCCTGCTCGTGCCCGGACGGCCCACCGGGCTGTACATGCTCGCCCCGGCCCCGACCACGCTCCTGATGCTGCTCGTCGTCACCCGCGACGGGCGGCGCGTGCAGGGCCGGCGCGCGCTCGGCGTCCGTCAGTGGCGAGGCCGCGCCGGGTCGCTGCTCGCCCGTCCTCCCGTCCAAGTGGACGAGGCCCGCACCCGGTCCGTCAGCGTCCTTGGCAGCGCAGCGCGTTCTTCTCGTCGTTGTTCCCTTCGATCCTCGTCACGCCGTTCGCGTCGATCACGACGTGGAAGCGTTCCTTGAGGAGGAACTGGGTGCCGTCGCTGGCGGTGACGCGGCCGTTGACGAGCTCCACGCGGTTCTGCGCGCCCGAACTGGGCAGGTTGAAATGCCAGTGGCCGGCGCCGACGTAGGTGAACGTCGTGCCCCGCTCGCCCTGGTAGGTCGCGGACGTGGAGACGTCCACCTGATAGTGCAGGCCGTCCTGCGCGTCGGTCACGAGGGTCGTCACGCCGGAGACGGTGAGCGTCCCGACGGCCTGCTCGCCCGTGCAGGGGTTGCCGATGTAGTCCGGCGACTGCTCGTACGAGAAGGGGAAGCTCGTTTGTTCCGCCGCGAGCGGCGTCACGGCGGTGGAGGTGACGCCCGTCCGTCCGCACGAGGTGAAGGTGACGAGGGCGGAGATGATGAGGACGCTGGGTTTCATGCTGACCTCCTGCGGGGCGCGGGAAGGGACGAGCTTGAATTGCAACGGGACATCCGAGCGTACGCGGAGGCCACGTCGGGCGTGCATCACGTCGAGTGAAGGCCTCTTGAGGGGGCGCTCATGCGTCCGGTCGTGCCTTGACCGGCCGGACACGCGCGTCCTCTTCGACACCGCTGACCTTCACGTGGACACGACGGTGACGTTCACCGTCCTGCCGTGTACTTGAGGCATGCGAACCGACTACGAGACCGCCTGGCAGGACGGGCTGACCGACGAGCAGCGCGCCCTGCTGGTCTGGCTGGAGCGACACAAGTGCCGCCTGACCCTCACGCCCGTCGGTGAGGCCGACGGGCCGAACGAGGAACTGCTGCTCGAGGTGCAGGTGGACCAGCACGCCCTCGTCCGCGAGCGCGGCAGGGACCTCCGCGCGGTGTTCGACCGCGTCGCGGGCGCCGCGCGGACCTTCGTCACGCACGGCGCGTCGTGACCGACCCTCAAGACTGACCCGCCCGGTCTACCTCCTGCACCATGCACGACCTGCAAGCGGCCTTCGAGCGCTGGTCCTCGGCGCCGTACCCGCCCTGCCCCGCCGGGATCGCCGGGGTCGATCCGGTGAAGCTCGACGCGGTCGCCGCCTCGACCCTCGGGAAGTGGCTGCGCGGCGCCGCGGCCGCCTCCACCGAGTACCGTCTGCGCACGCTGCTCGGCACGCTCGACGACCAGGTGCTCGCGGACGCCAGCGGGGCGTGCCCGGCGTACTTCGAGGCGCTCGCGGACGTACTCCGGCTCGCCCTGACCGCGGGGAGGAACGCGTGACGACGCTGGTCATCTTCGGGCGCGAGGTGGACTTCGGCGAGGGGCGGGTGGTGCGTCACGAGGAGATGCCCGCGACGTGGTCCCTGAACGACGTGGAGCTGCTCAAGGAGGACCGGCTCCAGGTGGAGGACCGCCGCGGCGACCTCGTGGACGTCGGCTGGTCCCCTCAGGGCGACCCGCGCGGGGAGTGAATGCTCGCGCTCGTCCCCGGAGGCGACCGGACGGCCGCGCGGGAGTTCCGCACCCGCGACCCGGACGAACTCGTCACGGCGCTCCGCGAGGCGGTGCGGCGGATGGGGGCGGGACCGCTCGACGAGCCCGCGGGGTGACCGTCGGGGACGACGCAAAAGTCACGACTTCCCGAGGGGCGTCGGGCGTCAGGAGCGTAGCGCTGGGGCTGAGAGTGTCCACGGTCGAGGAAGCTGTGCTTTGCTGGTGCTGCCTGCTCGCCAGGGGGTGTTGGTGTGCTTGATGAAGGGGTCGCGGAGCCAGTTTTCCTCGGTTGGCAACAAAGAACACGACATCAAGGTTTCTTTAGCTTCCACACGAGCGGAGGGCGTGCTGAGCAGTGCTCCTCAGAACTCGAGCAGCGCTTCTCATCGAGTCAATCTCGCGTCAGGAAACGATCAGCTCCGCAGCTGAAGGGATGCTAACTTTCTCTCACCGCCACAAGGACCGATCACGACCTACTCCCCGCAGCACGCGACCAGGAGCCTCCATGATCCTCACTCACCACACCACTCGTGTGCTGATCATCGACGACCACGACCTCGACGTCGAACTCACCCGCCACGCCCTGCACCAGGTCGCGCCCAACGCGCAGGTCGGCCACACCAACGACCCCGAGAAGGCACTCCACGACCTCACCGCCGATCACGCGGTGCTGCCCGACCTCGTGCTGCTCGACCTCAACATGCCCGTTCTGCACGGTCACGACGTCCTCGCCGCCCTGCGCGCCCACCCCCGAACCCGCCACCTGCGCGTCGTCGTGTGCAGCACCTCCGACCGGGAAGCGGACCGGCAGCGCAGCCTCACCCTCGGCGCGGACGCCTACCTCGTCAAGCCGCTCACCGACGACGAACTCAAGGCAGAACTGAACACGCTCCTTCACGGCACGTTGCCGATCGACCTCGCCAGCTGAGCCGCGCCGCACTCGACACTCCCCGGAGGGCGACCGTGAAGACGACGAGCAACCACCTCCCCGACGACGTCAACCTCGCGATGGAACTCGAACGGCTGCGCGCCCTCGTGGACCACTGGCAGCACCTCGCCCTGCACGACCCTCTCACAGGCCTCAAGAACCGCGCGTGGTGGTCCCTGCACGCCGCCGAGTTCGTCCGGCACGGCGCGCTCGTCGTGCTCGACCTCGACGACTTCAAACGCGTCAACGACACCTACGGGCACGCGACCGGCGACGAGGTGCTGCGCGAGGTGGCCGCACGTCTCACCCGCGTCGCCGGACCCGACCGGAGAGTGGTGCGGCTCAGCGGTGACGAGTTCGCCGTGCTGCTGCCCCCGCTGGACCCGCTGGAACCCGAACGGCTCGCGCGAACGTTGCTGCGCGCCGTGCGTGAGGAGATCCGGCTGGAGGAAGGGACCGTACTCGTGACGGCGAGTGCGGGCTGCGCGCGGTGCGTGGACGGCTCCGGAAGGGTGAACCTGCTGCTGTGCGAGGCGGACGCGCGGATGTACCGCGAGAAGCGCTCCGGGCAGCGCAGGGGGAGGCCGTCACGCTTCCTTGAGTAGGGCGGACGAGCGACCGTGGCGAAGCGTTCGACGGCACTCGCCGAGTGACGTCAGGCGCGCTGAACGTCGAGCGGCCGACACGTCGACTTCTCCTGGCCTGCCGAGACGCGAGTCGCAGGATCACGCAGCGGGCATTCAAGAACGGCGCGGCTCGAAGCGTTCGGATTCAGGGGCGGCGCCAATCATCTGCGTCGTCAAGACAGCGGACCCCCGCACCTCGCCGTCCACGCGTTGTCCGCTTCCGAGGTCGTCCCTCGTCGTGCTCAGTGTGGCGCGCCGATCGACGGCAACTCCAGGACACCGTACCGCGCCTCGAACTGAACGCGCCGCTCCCGCCACGTTCCGGGCACGACGTCTTCGTACTCCTTCACGGCGCCCACCAGCGTCCGCAGGTCCATCAACTGCGTCTCCAACGCGCCCACGTCACGCGGCCGAGACCAGTCGCGCTGCCCGGCGTCGAGCAGGAAGCCTGGCAGGCCCGGCGCGTCCGTCAACGCGAGGTCCAGCAGGGCGCGCAGGGCGGCGTGTTCGTCGTGCAGTCGCTTGAGTTCTCCGAGGTTCACCCGCCCACGCTACCAGCCCTTTCCAGCCTCGGCGGTGCATATCCGAACGCCTCGAGGGGTACGCCTGAACGGCGTCCGACGGAGGGGAGGATCGCCGTGCCCGTCATGTCGGGTGGAGGGGCGTGCTCGTCGACGGGCGGCGGCTGTCCGTCCACTGCATCGTCGACTCCGATCTTGGCAGGGGCGCCATCCTGACCTACGCATCACCTTCCTGGCCGGACGGGCTCGCGAGCGTCGCTTCGTCGTCGGGCCGCTCCACCTCCGCACGTACCTCCAGGGCAAGCGTCAGCAGGGCGTCGAGGTCCAGCGTGAGCAGCGCCTCACGGACACGCCGCTCGAAGGCCGTGGGGGCGCCGGGCACGGTCGCGGTGACGCTCACTGCGCCCTTCTCGTTGGTGAGCCACCGCTCGCCGCGCGCGCATATGGTCTGCACCATCGCCATCACCGCCTGGTACGCGCAGCCCTGCACGTGGTTGACGTCCTCCCTCGCGAGCGACGAGCGGGCGCCCTCGAGCCAGAAGCTGCCCTGCCAGGCGTACTGCCGTTGCAGCGCGTCCCGCAGGGCGCTCGGGTACGGCTTCAGGCGGGCCTGAAGTTCGGCGAGGCGCCCGGTGGGGTCGTGAAGGACGACGCCGAGCGCCAGTTCCGCCGCGTAGTGATGTCCGTGGATGCCGTGCGGATGACCGACCTGCGTGTGAAGCGTGACGCGTCCGGCGAGGGCGTCCTCGACGCTGAGCTCGACCCGGTCGACGCGGCGGTAGAGGACGTCCACACGCTGCCCCTTGAGGGTGAGCCACGCGCCGCCGTCCACCCATCTTCCCCACGCGCCGGGGGGCGTGGCGTGCGCGCCGGGCGCGTCGTCGACGTCCCGGCAGAGCTCGTCGAGCGGTGTGAGGTCGAAGGTGGCGGCGTCGTAGTACAGGCCGAGGTCGACGTCGGAGGACGCGGTCGCGCGGCCATTCGCGTACGAGCCGCCGAGGGTGACGGCGACGACGCCGGGCAGGGTGGCGAGTCGCTGGGCCAGGTCGAGCGCTGGGGCGGGAACGTCGGGCGGGTCGGGCACTTCTCGATCATAGGGGCGGCCGGCGGCCGCGTTGTCGCGGCGTCGCGTCGACGGACGCGTCTCGAACGGCGCGTGTGTCGCGTCGGGAGGTCGGGGTTGAGGGGTGGGGTTCGCCGCCGTGACGGTGTGGTGGTCCTGTCTGTTGGCGGCGGTGGGTCGGGGCGAGGTGCGGTGGGTTGCTTCCCCTTGACCATTCATCACGATAGAGTTATATATAACTTATGGGTTATGAATCCCGGTCGGTCGACGCGCCCAACGACGTCCTCCGCAGCCTCGCCGACCCCACCCGCCGCGCCATCCTCGAACACCTCCTCCGCGACGGCGAACTCAACGTCACCGCCCTCACCGCCCGCGCCGGCGTCTCCCAGGCCGCCGTCTCCAAACACCTCAGCGTCCTCAAACACGCCGGACTCGTCCACGACCGACCCCAGGGCCGCACCGTCCACTACACCGCCAACCCCCAGGGCCTCGCCCCCCTCATCGACTGGATCCAGCACTACAGCACCTTCTGGCAGGACCGCCTCCACGCCCTCGAACACCTCCTCGACACCATGGACCAGGACGCATGACCACCCCCACCGACACCCAGGCCATCGTGATCGAACGCCACCTGCCTCACCCGGCACGCAAGGTCTGGCGCGCCCTCACCGAAGGCGCCCTCCTCGACCAGTGGCTCATGCCCGGCGACTTCGTGCCCATCGTCGGCCACCGCTTCACCCTCCACGCTCCGAGCGTCCCCAACTGGAACGGCGTCACCGAGGGCGAAGTCCTCCTCGTCGAACCCCACACCCGCCTCAGCTACCGCTGGACCACGACGGGCGCCGCCGGTCCCCTGCACACCACCGTCACCTGGACGATCACCCCCGACTCCGCCGGCGTCGTCCTCCGCCTGGAGCAATCCGGCTTCCGACCACAGGACCGCCCCAACCTCGAAGGCGCCACCCGAGGCTGGTCCCGTTTCCTCCAGCAGCTCGACCTCCTCCTCACGCGCCTCGCCTGAACGTCACCCGCACCGCTCCCAGCCGTCCACGCGCTCACACCCCTTCGTCAAACCACGACGAGGCGCCACAAAGGAGACACCCATGACCAGCCCGACCCTGCACGAACGCATCACCAACCCCGCCGTCTCGCTGCCCGGCGCCATGGACGGGCTGATCGCCGCCGGACGCGCCGCGACGAGCCACATTCCCACACGGCTTCGCGACCTCATCAACCTGCGCGCCAGCCAGCTCAACGGGTGCAGCGTCTGCGTCCACAGCCACGCCCGCGACCTCAAACGAGCAGGCGAGACGGACGAACGCGTCTTCGCTGTCGCCGCCTGGCGCGACGCGCCGTTCTTCACGGACGCCGAGCGTGCCGCGCTCGCCCTCACCGAAGCCGTCACCCGGCTCGCGGACTCCACGGACGCCGTTCCGGATCAGCTCTGGACCGAGGTGTCGAAGCACTACGACCAGAACGAGGTCGCCTCGATCGTCCTGTCAATCGGGCTGATCAACCTGTGGAACCGGCTCAACGTCACGACGAGGCAGGTGGCCGGTCAGGCCTGGTGAACTCCGCAGGCTCCAACATGCGAAGTCGGCCCTCGAAGGGGCGACCGTCGCGGCGCATGACGGCGGCGGGAAGGTCATGCTGGGGGACGAGGCGTGGCGGCGGACGAACGGTGGACGCGCAGCGCCAGGAGGAGCACGGACATGAGACTGAACCACCTTGACCTTCAGGTGTCGAACGTGACGGCGGCGCGCGCGTTCTTCGAGACGCACTTCGGCTTGACGTGCGTGTACCAGCGCGGCGAAGACATCGCCTTCTTCGGAGACGACTCGGGCTTCGAGTTCAGCGTCAGCAACCTCGCGGGGCGGTCCGAGCGACCGGAATACCCGCCGGAGTTCCACGTCGGGTTCATCCTCGCGGCCGCAGAGGACGTCCTGGCGCTGCACGACGGGCTGGCCGGCGCAGGCGTGCCGATCAGGAGCGGTCCACGCGAGGCGGGGCCGAACCTCTTCTTCGTGTGCGAAGGTCCGGACGGCGTGCCCGTCGAGGTGCGTGCGCCACGACGCGTGAAGTAGGGGGTCCCGCTCGCGTCGTGGAGCGGCGAACACCTCCCCGTGGGTGCTCCGCTCGACGCGCCGTCAGGCTCGTCGACGTTCACGACGGAGGCGTGTCATCTCATGTGTACGGGACCGACGGAACGACGACCACGTCCGTCCGGATCGGGTCCGCGCCGTCCTGCCGGACGCGTTCGCCGATGCCGGAGCGTACCGACCGCCGCCGAGCAACGACATCGAGCGGCCGATCCCGAGGAGGGCACATCAGGCGGTCAGGATCAGCGGGCGTCCCTTGGTGATCATCACGGTGTGCTCGAAGTGCGCCGCGAGCCCACCGTCACGCGTGCTGATCGTCCAGCCGTCCGCTTTCGTGCGCGTCCGCCACGACCGTCCGCTCGACACCATCGGCTCGACCGCGAGCACCAACCCCTCTCGGAGCGGCTTCTTCAAGCTCGCAACGTAGAAGTTCGGCACGTCCGGCGCTTCGTGGATGGTGCGGCCCACCCCGTGCCCCTGCAACTCGCGCAGCAGCGAGAAGCCGCGCCGGGCCACTTCCGCCTCCACTGCCCGTCCGATCACGTTGAGGGGCCGGCCCGAGCGCACCACCTTCATCGCCGCGTCGAACGCCGCCTCCGCGCACTCGATCAACTGCCGAACGCCGGGCGAGACGGGCGGCACCGCGACCGTGAGGGCCGCGTCCGCGACGAACCCGTCCACGAGCGGGGTGACGTCGAGGCTCACGACGTCCCCGGCCCGGAGGGGGCGCGTGGTGGGCAGGCCGTGCACGACGTCGTCGTTGACGCTGACGAAGACATTGACCGGCGCGCCGTACACGGCGCGGGGCGCGCTGCTGGCGCCGTGCCGCGCGAACACCTCACCGGCGAGCGCGTCCAGGTCGGCGGGCGTGACGCCGGGCGCGACGGCTTCCCTGAGGATGCGCAGGGTGTCGGCGACGACACGTCCGGCGCGCGTCATCCCTTCGAAGTCCTGCTCGTCGGAGATCGTCATGCCCTACTGTACCGGGCGCGGCTGGTGAAGCAGGCCGACGGCCAGTGGTCGGCTGAGCGGGCAGAAGGAACTGGCCCCCGTATAACTCTGAGGTTGACCCGACCGGGCAGAAGCCATGCGCGCGCCGTACCCACAGAAGGGAATTCTTCGGGTGCTTCCAGGCAGTACAGGAGATTCCTTGCAGACAGCGTTCCAACGATCGGCGTTTTCCGATCTGCGCCCCGTTCCTGAGGGTTGGAGAGGGTTGGGCCTCTCAGGGTCGACGTCGCATGAGCCGCTCGACTGACGCCGCCACCAGCGTTAACAAAAAGTTAAAAGCCGATGAGTAGCTTTGGGGGACGAAGGACCATCCCTCCACACCTCCAAGGAGCCTCATGCCCTCACCACGCTTCCTGCGCGCCCTTCCCCTCCTCCTCCTCCTCGCCCTCGCCCTCGCCGCCTGCGGTACCACCCCACTCCCAACAACCACGCCACCCACGACCGACGCCCCACCCAGGATCGACCCACCCATCGACGCCCCCACTCCCGTCAATCCGACACTCCCCGTCACCCCCGCCGTGCCACTCCCGGCCTTCACGCAGTTCGGCACCGCAGCCTATGACACCTGCACGGGGCTTCACCACGACCCGAGCGGCACCATCACCTGCACCGGCGTCACCGAAGGCACCCTCCCAGGACAGACCAGCGCCGGGAACTCCGACTACCTCCTCGCCCGGTACACCACCCAGGGCACCTGGAACACCACCCAGTTCGGCACGCCCGCCTACGACGACCTGTACGCCAGCGCCACCGACACGAACGGCAACGTCTACCTCGTCGGCAGCGGCGAGGCCGCCCTGCCCGGCTGCAAGGTGATCGGCAGCAGCGACGTCTACCTCATCAAGGTCACCCCCGACGGCACGACCACCTACCGACAGTTCGGCACTACCGGCTACGAGGAAGCCTACGGCGTCACCGTCGACCATGCCGGCACCGTGTACCTCACGGGCATCACCACCGGCACCTTCGACGGCAACACGACCGCCGGAAACGCGGACGCGTTCGTCTCGAAGATCGACCCGACCGGCGAGATCACCACGTGGCAGTTCGGCTCGTCGGACAACGACGCGGGCGTGAGCGTCATGCTCGACCCGTCCGGGCACGTCGTCGTCGCTGGAACCACGCAAGGCACACTGCCCACGCAGCACGCCGCCGGGTACACCGACGCGTTCGTCGCGCGCTTCGACGCAGCGGGCCAGGCGACCTACACGCAGTTCGGCACCTCCGGGAACGACGTCGCCACCGCCGCGACCATGACCGCCACGGGCCGGGTCGTGATCGTCGGCTCCACGGAAGGCACGCTGCCCGGCGAGAACCGCGGCGGCAACGGCGACGCCTTCCTCGTGGAAGCCCAGCCGGACGGCTCCCTCGCGTACCACCAGGTCGGCACCGCCGCCCCCGACGGCCTCGACGCGGTCACGGTCGACACGCAGGGCAACGCGATCGCCGTCGGCTCCACGCACGGCGCGCTCCCCGATCAGACGAGTCGGGGCGGCACTGACGTCCTGCTCGTCAGGCTCACAGGGCAAGGCACGGTCGAAGCGCGGCAGTTCGGCACGACCGACGACGACTCCGGACACGCGGTCACGCTCAACGACGACGGTCACGTGATCGTCGGCGGTGAGACCTACGGCGCCCTCCCCGGCGCCACGAACGCCGGAGACGCCGACGCCTTCGTCGCGAACGTCGACTGGTGAGGCCGAACATGCGAACACTTCCCCTGGGCGCCCTGCTCCTCACCACCCTCGTCGGCTGCGCCGCAACGCCCACGGCCCCGCTGGCCGCCACGCCCAGCGCCGCCACCGCCCGCGTCACCCTCTCGCTCCTCGTGCCCGGCGTCACGAACGCGAGCGTGCGGCCACAGTACGTCTCCAGCGCCACGAGCTCCCTCACCCTCACCCTCGACGACGCCACCACCACCGTCAACACCGACACCTGCACCAGCACCACGGACGGCCGGGTCTGCACGACCACCCTGATCGTCGCCCCCGGCTCCCACCAGATCACTGCCCGAACATGGAGCGGCACGAACGGCACCGGCACCCTCCTCTCGGACGCCACCACCACCGTCACCCTCACCGCCGGCACCCGCAACACCCTCGACCTGCGCCTCCAGACCGCCGACTACACCACCACCATCACCCCCGCCGACCAGAGCGGCGTTCAGCTCACCACCCCCTACGGCGTCACCGTGGGACGCACCGCCGACCTCAGCTGGCCCCTCACCTTCAGGAGTGCCAACGGCGACCCCCTCGTCCCCGCCGACCTCAAACGCACCGGCGAACTGCTCGCCTGCGAGGACGACCCCGCCCTCACCGCCGACCTCACCACCAACGATGACGGTGGGCTCTCCCTGCACGTCGTCACGAAGAACTTCACCGGGACCAACGTCACCGTCCGCGTCGCGCGCGGCACGACCTGCGCGGCGGCAGAGACGCTGGGCAGCGTCACCCTCAACGCCGAGGGCAGCGTCCTGTGGACCTACAAGCTGCCCGACGCGACCACCGCCACACCCGCCGTCGGTCCGGACGGCACCCTGTACTTCGTCGGTGACGGGCACCTCACGGCGCTCGATCCGGGCGGCACCACTGACCGATTCAAATGGAATCTGCCCATCACCACCACGACGGGCTACGGCGGGTCCGTCAGCGTCGCGGACGACGGCACCGCCTACGTCATCTCCAACGGCAGCACGGTCTACGCCCTCGATCCGCAGAACGCCGCGAGCCGCGTGAAGTGGAGCACGAACGTCGGTGGACTCCGAGGGATCGGAACGCCCGCCCTCTCCCGCGACGGCACCCTCTACGTCAACCGAATCGGCAACTACCTGACGAACGCGACGGTCTACGCGCTCGACCCGACCAGCACCGCGAAGCCCGTGAAGTGGACGGCGGAGGTGAGCACCACGACCTCGGAGGTGTACTCGTCACCGTCCATCGCGCCCGACGGTACCGTCTACGTCAACCTCCACGGAGGCGCCGTCGTCGCGCTCGACCCGAACGCCACGAACCACGTGAAGTGGACGTACACGCCCTCCACCGTCACGACCGCCCAGGTCACCGCCTCACCCACCATCGCGAGCGACGGCACCGTCTACGTCGTGCACGGCGACGGCACCCTGTACGCCCTCGACCCGCAGAGCGCCGCGAACCGCGTGAAGTGGAGCGTGAACGTCGGCGCCAACACCGACTCCAGCCCCGCCCTCGCCGAGAACGGCACCATCTACGTCGGCGGCGGCAGCAAACTGTACGCCCTCAACCCGACGGGCACCAGCCGCGTCGCGTGGACGTACACCGCCTCCGGCGCCGTGCACGCACCCGCCGTCGGAGCCGACGGCACCGTGTACGTCGGTTCCGACGACACCACCCTCGCCGCCGTCGATCCCACCGACGGTCACCTGAAGTGGAGCGCGCAGGCGTCGAACGCGCTCGCCGGCGCGCCCACCATCACGACCGACGGCACCGTCTACACCCTCGACCGCTTCGGCAAGGTCTACGCCGTCGCCTCGCTCTCCGCCGGACTCGCCAAGTCCAACTGGCCCAAGAACCGCGCCGGACTCGGCAACAAGGGGCAACCATGAACACCCGCGTCCTCCCCCTCACCCTCGCCGCGCTGCTGCTCGGCGCCTGCGGCGCCCCCACCGCCCCCACCCCGGGTGAGGTCAGCACCCTCCCGCCCACCACCCCACCGGCGGACCCACCCACCACGCCGCCCGTCACGCCCACCACCGCCACGCTGCGCGTCGTCGTGCCGCACGCGGCCACGCAGGCCGCCGCGACCCTCACCCTGAGCCTGCGGACCGGCGACACCAGCGTCCTCGCCAAGACCTTCAGCGTCACCTCCGCCGCCGCGGAATGCACGCCCGACCCTCAGAACACCACCCTCACCTGCACGTACGCCCTCACCGTCGACCCCGGTACCTTCACCGCCGACCTCGCCGCCAGCAACGCCGCGGGCGACGTGCTGTCCAGGGCCACCACGACCGTCACGTTCGCCGCGCGGCAGGACACCAGCGTGAACCTCACCCTCAGCGGCGTTCCCGCGAGCGCCCTGCTCGCCCTGACCGACCGCGAGGACGACCTCGGTCCCGGAAACGGACCGGACGCCCTCGACCTCGACCTCGGCGGCGCGTACGCCGCGCGCGTCAGCCTGCTCGACGCCGACGGCTTCCTCATCCTCGATCCGGACGTGACGGCCACGGGGCTCTGCACGACCTCCGAAGGGTTCGGCGTCGCGCCCGCCGACGGCGCCGCGTCCTTCACGCTGACCACGCCCACCCCGGACCTCACCGCGCGCGCCGCGACGTTCACGGTGCCGCGCGCGGGGCACGACTGCACCGACGACACGCCCCTCCCGGTCGCGACCACCCTGCGCGTCACGCCGCTCAGGCTGGGCCTCACGGTCACGCCCGCCACCGTCACGGTCGGTGAGCGCTACACCGCCACCGCCCAGTACCTCAGCACGCGCGGCCGGAACGTGGCCGTGTCCGGGAAGATCGTCAGCCTGTCGTTCGGCGGGGCGTTCGGACGGACCGACACGAACGGCGCGTTCAGCGGCAACACGGCCGCGCCGACCACGCCGGGCAGCGTGAACGTCAGCGCGTCCTCGCAGGGCCTCACGGCCGGCGCGACCGTCACGGTGGTGGCTGGGCCCGCCGCGAACCTCAGCGCCACCCTCGACCCCTCCACCGTGTATCTGGACGAGAAGTCCACCCTCACGACCAGCGTGACGGACCGCTACGGGAACGCCGTGTCGGACGCCGTGACCGTCACGCCCGCCACGGGCATGATCGTCACGAGGACCGGGGAGTCCGGCGGCGTCGGCACCTTCGAGGTGGATCCGAACCTCCGCGCCGGTCAGCGGTACGTGTTCGTGCAGTCCGGCCTGCTTCAGACCGCCGCGGTCCTCAACGTGAGACGCTACCCCCTGACGATCACGCAGGGCGGAGCGGACCTGACCCGCCACGACTTCACGTCGAGCGAACCGCAATCCTTCCTGCTCGCGGAGAAGCTGTACACGGGCGGCTTCTCGTTCGTGAACAGCGGCGACCCGAACGTCGCCGTCGCGGTGATCGACGGGAGCACGCTGACGGTGACGCCGGTGAACGCGGGCGAGACGACGCTGACGATCAAGGACGCGTACAACCAGTGGCACACCCTGACGGTGAGCGTGACGGGTCTGGCCGTCACCGTGCGGTAGACGAGGCCGCGCCGGGGACGCGCGGACAGCGCCGTGCCACGCGTCCCCGGCCTCTCACCGCCCACGCTCATGCAGACCATCCTCATCGTCGACGATCCGCGTGGAGCCACGCGCTTCATCAGGCTGCGCCTGGGTGAGCAGGGGTTCCGCACCTTCTCGGTCACGCTCGGGTCGGACCTGCTGAGTCACGTCCGGCAGGTCGCGCCGGACCTGATCCTGCTCGGCCTGAGCCCAGCGGACCTCGCCAGTGGCGGTGTCCTCGACCTGTTGAGTCGTGAGGCGGACACGCCCGTGATCGTCGTCTCCGACGGCACCGACTCGACCCTCACGGTGCGCGCGCTGGACCTTGGTGCGGACGACGCGGTGGTCGCGCCCTTCGACGTCTTCGTGCTGGGGGCGCGAATCCGCGCGCTTCTGCGCCGCTGGGCTGCCAG
This sequence comes from Deinococcus pimensis DSM 21231, assembly GCF_000519345.1. Taxonomy (GTDB): domain Bacteria; phylum Deinococcota; class Deinococci; order Deinococcales; family Deinococcaceae; genus Deinococcus_A; species Deinococcus_A pimensis. The sequence goes on along the minus strand of NZ_KI912671.1, from coordinate 235,164 downwards.
CCGTGGGCGATGACGAGGTGGGCACGGGGTCAATCGTGGCTCCACAGCGGCCTGAGCTCGTTCGGCGGGTTCCGCGACGCCGCGCGCGGCGTGGATCTTCCCGCACTCCGGGCGCTGTCGTCGACGCTCGGTCGGTCGTCACGCACCGAGTGGAAGCGGACCGGCCCTGATCAGGTCGTACCCGGGCTCGCATTTCGGGACCTCAAGAGGGAGGCGTGGGCACCCTGACCCGGCGTCGTGTGCTCGACACGGATCAGAACGCAGGGAGCGCCGCGTCCACTTCATCGTCACGTCGCAGGACGGCGTCGAGTTCCATCCGTACCCCAACACTGACCCCGCTGGCAGCGCCTCGTTCGTCAGGTGCAGCACCACCGTACTCCCCTTGGGTTGCACACAGACGACGCTCGGCACCTTCCGCCCGTGGAGTTCCCACAGGCCGAACCTTGCAGGGCGGCCCGCGCTGCGCAGCCCGCCTCGCACGTTCAGGATCCCAAATCGCACGAAAGCGTGGAAGGCTCGTCTTGACGCTTTGTGGAAGGGGCGGTGACGGTGGTCGTGCATGGCTTCGAGTGAGGTCAGCTTCGTGGCCTGACTGTGCATCTGAGGTAGACCCGACTGAACAACGGCATCCACCAAGACGTGCGCAGGGTCAGGGGATTTCATAAGCTCGGAGCGCGCCATGAAGGACGCGGCCCGAACCTCTCGCCGAGTCGCCGTCAAGCAGCCCTCTCCCCGTTCGACGCGCACTTCATCGACCCTGGTGAACCCCGACTTTGTCGCACAGGACATTCACGAACCTCATTTGCTCGCGCGACGCCCCTCCGAGTGCTCGACCTCCCTGCTCACCCCCATCGCCTCACCGCTCCACTGTCCGGCGCTCCTACACTGGATCATGAAGCCCGCACGCGCCATCGACGGACGAAGCAGACCACCGCTTCCCCCCGCGTCGCTGATCGGTCGTGAAGCGGAACTGCTCAGCGCCAGCGAACTGCTCACCCGTCCCCAGATCCGCCTCCTCACCATCCGTGGTCCCGGCGGGATCGGCAAGACCCACTTCGCGCTCGAACTCACCCGCACCCTCGCACCTGAATACGACCTCGGCACTGTCTGGATCGACCTCACCGACGTCGGTCATCCTCAAGATGTACTCGCCGCGGTCGCGCGAGCGGTGAACGCCGAAACCGCCGAACCGGACGGGATCGCCCGTGCCATCGAACCGCACGCGCTGCTCCTCGTCCTCGACAACTTCGAGCACGTGCTCGACGCGTCCCCCCAGGTCGCCGGGCTGCTCGCCCGCTGTCCGAACCTGCGGGTGATCGTCACGAGCCGCGTCCCACTCCATCTGCGCGGCGAACAGGAGCTCCCACTCGGTCCGCTGGACCTCACCGGTGGGATGCGCGGCGCCGCCGTCCGCCTGTTCGAAACGCGCGCCCGACAGGTCGCCCCCGACTTCAGCGTCACATCCGACAACGAAGCGCTCGTCGAACGCATCTGCGAACGCCTCGACGGCGTCCCTCTCGCCATCGAACTCGCCGCCGCTCGTCTGCGCGCCGTCTCACCGGCCGGACTGCTCGACTGGCTCGACCGACCCCTCGACGTCCTCGAAGGCGGGCCGCACGACGGTCCTCATCACAGTCGATCCGTCCGTGACACCCTCACGTGGAGCTTCCGGTTGCTCGACGAACCCGAGCGGACACTGCTGGGCGCGTGCGGTACCTGCACGGGCAGCTTCGACCTGACCGCCCTCCAGGCGCTGACCCGGCAACCGAACGTTCAGGGAACGCTGGCCCGGCTGGTCGAGCACAGCCTCGTGCAGCTCCAGCCGGTCACGTCGGACGCGCCTTCACGCTGGAAGCTCCTGGACACCGTCCGCGCGTACGCCGTCGAGCAGCTCGCCACGCACGACGAGACGACGTACCGTGACCGGCACGCCCGGCACTTCCTCGCGCTCGCCGAACGTGCCGAACGGCACGGGGAGCTGCTGCGCCCCGAATGGCACGCGCGGCTCGCGCTGGACGACGCGAACCTGCACGCCGCGCTCGACTGGCTGGTGCGCGGCGAGTGCGCGGCGCAGGCGCTGCGGATGGTGCATGCGCTCGACGTGTACTGGGGCCGCGCGTCCACCGCCCGCAAGGCCGGGTGGATGCGTCGCGCGCTGGCCCTGCCGTCAGGAGTGGAAAGTCGGGCGCTGCGCGCCGCCGTGCTGAGCGACCTCGGCGCCGCCGAACGCGCCCTCGGGCATTTCGACGAGGCCGGCCGCGCCCTGCGTGAAGCGCTCGACCTGTACCTCGAACAGAACGACCCACAAGGCGTCATGGAGGTCCGCGCGGAGCTCGCGTCGCTCCTCTCGGGACTCGGGCAGTGCGACGAGTCGCTCGATCTCTTCCGGCAGGTCGAGGAGGACGCCGTGAGTGCCGGGGACGATCTGCGGCTCGCCGTGACCCTCGTCAACACCGGCGTGACCTTCCTGCGGCAGGACCGACCTCAGCGGGCCGAGGTGACGTTCGAACGTGCCCACGAGGTCGCCACGCGCGCCGGGTACGACCTCGGCGTGGCCTTCGCGGTCACGCAGCGTGCCTGGAGCGCCTACGTGCAGGGGCGGGACGCGTCCAGCCGACCGCTCGCGCGCGAAGCGTGGACGCTGGCGTTGCGGCAGGAACACGTGTTCCTCCACTACGTGCTGGTCCATCAGCTCGCGTTCCGCGCGCGTGACGAGGGTCGGCTCACGCTCGCGGCGCGCATGGTGGGCTGGAGCGAGCACGCGCGCGAACAGACGGGCGAACCTTGGGACGTGTGCTTCGCGCCGCACGCGCGGACCCTCGACGTGGATCTGTACGCCCGGCTGGGGGCGTCGTACGCGGCGCATCGTGAGGTGGGCGCGAGCATGCCGGACGAGGACCTCAGGCGCGACGTACAGGAATGGCTCGACGCATTGGACGTCCCCGGCGCGATCCGATCGGACCCGCTGTCGGCGCGCGAGTGGGACGTGCTGCGTCTGCTCGCGCTGGGCGCGACGGACAAACGGATCGCGCGAGATCTCGGGATCAGCGCCGGAACGGTCGGAAAGCACGTCTCGAACATGCTCGGAAAGCTGGAATTGCGCAACCGCGTGGCGCTCGCGCGCTGGGCGAACGAACGAACGACGACCGGATTCTCCCCACCTGGAACGTGAAGCGCCTACCGAATCTTCCCGATGTGCCGTGCCCGACACCGCGCCTACCGTGAAGGTACCGACGCGGACAGCGACGGCAACTCGGGGAGGACCGTCATGGACACGAGAACGACCATCACCGACACCGCGCTCGTCGACGCGTTCAACCGCGCGGACTGGACCGCGTTCGTCGGTACCCTCACGCCCGACATGACCTACGAGGAGCCCGCCACGGGCCGGGCCGTGCAGGGCGCGCAGGCGTACGCGCGACTCTGCATGGGCTGGCGAGAGGCCCTACCGGACGTGCGCGGCACGGTCACACGCTCCTTGCGGCAGGGAGACACCCTCGTACAGGAAGTCGTCTGGACCGGCACGCACACCGGGAACCTCGAGACGCCCGGCGGGTCGATCCCACCGACCGGCCGCAGGATCGAGGTGATGGCGGTGCTGTGGTGCGACCTTGAGGGTGACCGCATCCGCTTCGTGAGGCATCACCTGGACGTCATGACGATGATGACCCAGATCGGCGTGACGTCGACACCCCGCTGAAGCCGCTCGTCCTGCCGTGACGTCGTGAACGTCATCTCGAAGGGACGCCCAACACCATCCGGTGTGGAGCGAGGAGGCCCATATGAAGAATCCGAGCGTCAACGCGGCCACCGCACTGCTGTTCCTCGTCGTCTCACCTGCCGTGTCGGCCGCGCCGAGCGGCGCGCCGACCAGTTCGACCATGACGCTGTCATGCGCGGGCGTGCCCGTCACGGTCACCGTGAACAGCGGCCGCGCCGGCGAGCACGTCCCTTCGAGCTTCATCTGGAATCCCGGTCACGTGGACGGCGGAGGCGTGGGCGTACCGCTGGCGCTGACCGCGATCGTCACGGACGCGAGTGGCGCGGTCCTGTTCCAGAGCGCCGCGGAGAAGGGAAGGACCGCGGACGTGTTCGAAGGGAAGTCCACCACGTGTGAAGTGACGCAGACCGACCCGGACTCCGGCATCAGCGTGCACCTCACGGGCGAGGTGCTGTTCAGAGGCCGGTAGCAGGAAGGGGAACCCGGAGGCCGAAGGTCTCCTGACGCGCGCCGGGACTGGTACACGAGGTCCCGGCGGGCTCCCGACGTGCGGGAGAATCGAGCAGCGTGAAGGTACAGGTCCCGCGTCGCGCCGAACGCGACGTGACACGTGGCGTTCTCGTCGTACACGCTGTCGAGGAACAGCGTCCCGGTCCGCTCGACCCTGTACGGGACGTAGAAAAGCGACCATCGAGACGGTGATCGCGGTGAAATCACGAGCTGACTGCCCTGCGCGAGACTCGCCTTTGAACGTCTCCGTCGACTTGAGGCCCTTTCAGCGCCCTACGGGCCGCGCGTGATGTTCCAGGTCGCCCGGACGGTCGTTTCGACACCCGAGAAGCTCTCCTTCCAGGTCGCGCTGCCCTGGAGGTGATCGGGGTCCTGCGGGTCGATCTGTCCCTGCAGGTCACGCAGGCGAGGCTCGAAGTTGCCCCATCGATTGGAGGTGGAGGTGGACCCGTCGGCGGGCGTGTCGGAGAACGGGTTGCAGGCGCCCTTGTAGAACCGCCAGGTGACGTCGGTTCCCTTGTAGGGGATGGTGTGAGGCGTGAGCTGCAAGGTGTACGTGCCGCCCACCTTCAGGACGCGCAGGCCGCGGTCGTCGCGGGTGGATTCGCCGCCGTCACGGACGGTTTCCGTGTTCTTCTCGATCAGGGTCTCCCGGGGGTGCAGGTCGCTGCAGAAGACCTGTTCGGTCCGGTCGAACTTCCGGTCGTAGCGGTAGGTGTAACTTCCGGTGCCGCCCGTCTTCAGCAGAGTGAAGTCGGGGGTGGCGGTGTCCACGCCGGTCACGGTGTAGGTGTACTGCCCCAGGAACTCCTCGTGCGTGGTCTCGAACTCGGCGGTGCCGTCCTTCGCGCCGCTGTACACCAGATCGAGGGTGCCCTGCCCGGCGGCGGCGGGGTCCTTGATGGTCACGTTCGACACCAGGGTGAAGTCGCCTTCGCTCAGATCGTTGACGGCGACCGAGACGGCGACGGGATTGCGCGCGGGTTTCGTGGCCGGAGCGGTGTAGACGGCTCTGCCCATCCTGCCTCCCGCGTCCACGACCGTGCCGCCGCCGCCGCCGCCCGCCGCGCCATTCACGGACCAGTTCCTGGCGGTGAAGGCCGTCACGGCCGGACCGCACGCAGAGCCGGCGGGCATGGGCACGGTGAGTTCGTCCGGGTCGAGGTCGCTGTCGTCCGTGCAGGACACGACCGCCAGGTTCACGCTCTGCCCGACGCGCACCTCGGCCTGCAGAGGCTGGAGCTGCATACCCTGGAGTTTCGACCAGTCGCTGAAGTGGTTCGTCTCGACCGAGATCGTTCTGGCGGTCAGGTCACGGGTAGGTTCGCGGTACATCCGCCACACGCCGGCGTGATCCTGATAGCCGACGCTCAGCGCCTGCGGCGCGGAACCGACGGTGTCCTCGTCGCTGTAGCCGAAGGTCAGACGCACGGGTTTGGCGAACGTCAGCCCTTCGGGGGTGAGCCGGTACGCGCGGCCCGCACCGGCGGGCGCGGTATTGCTGATTTCCTGGACGCTCACGGTCTGGTCGGCGGAGAGGGCCCCGGCGGGGATGTCGAGGCGGACCTTCCCGTCGGGCGTGCTGAGGCTGCCGCCCGCCACGCCGATGGTCTGCCGGGTCGGCGTGCCCACCGGAGTTCCGACGGGCGACGACTGGGGCGCTTCGTGAACCGGGGGGGTGGCCGTGGGTGGGGTGCCGCCTCCACCGCCGCAGGCGGTGAGGGTCAGCAGCAGGGTGACGGTGATCAGGGCGGGGGTACGCATGGCAAGGTCTCCTTGGTACGGAAAGGGAGTCGTGGCTTCAGGTGCGGGCAGTCACTGAGGACGGGGTCGCCGCGCGAGTGAGGCGGGGCTGGTGGACGTACCTGGGGTAGCTTCCCCGGTAGCCCAGCAGCCGCGCGACCGGAGCGACGACGGCCGTGACGGCCTTCAGGACCGCCGGGGGCGGCCCCTCCACGAACGTCAGGACGTCCTGGAATTCCTGGGCGAACACCACGAGCTGCAGGAAGTTCGGCATGCCCTTCGCGTTCGTTCTGCCGTCCTGCGCGAGGCCGAACAGGTTGGCAGCCATCTGCAGGAAGCGGTCGCCGGGCGTGATCTCCACGCGGACCACGGCGTCCTCGTCGCCCGCGTTCCACCAGTCGTGCACGGTGCCTGCCGGGCAACGCACCCGCTCTCCGAGCGGCGCGATGAGCTTCCGGTGTCCGAGCCGCAGGCCGATCCGACCGCGGAGCACGGTGAAGGTCTCGTCGATGTCGGGGTGCACGTGCGCGCCCGCGACCGCCCCGCCGGGGCGGATGACGCCCTCGACAATGAGCCGCCGTCCGTTCGTGTCGCTGGGCGCTTCGATGATGCTGACGAGCTCACCCGTCACGGGATTCTCCAGCGTGTCACCTGCTTGAACCTGGTACATCTCTTGTCTCCCTGTCTGCCCGGTTGGGCTGAGTGACGGCCGCACACTCTTCTCGGGCACCGTGACGATGTCCGACTTGACCGGTGCCCATCGACCGCAGGGCCAGGCGCAGGTAAGGGCGACGTCGTACAAGGTGCTGGCCGTCAGGGTTCTGGTCACCAGAGTGCTCATCACCGTGTGGCAAATTCACCGTGGCACACGCGCTCTGATCAGGCCGTGATTGGGCCGATCCTGCATGTCAGGATTCAGGGGTGTCGGACACTGGCCGTCGGTCGGGCGGCTCCGTCGACCTCGTCAACCTGCCTTCACGCCACAGAGATGGAGCCACGGCCACCGCTCCTGGTAGCTCCTCGCCTTCGCCTCGAACAACGCTCGGTCGCCATGAACGGGGTTCGGCCGCAGCATGCCGCCCACCAGGTCTGAGAAGCCATGAGGGGCGTAGACCTCGTGGGCACCCCCTGGCCCTGAAGTGATGCCGACGCATGTCGCGAGAATCAGAAATCGGTCAATGCCCGCACGCGTCGAGGACAGCTGTGGACACGGGCGACCGAAGCGCTGTTCGTACCACAGATGTACACGCGCCTGATTCCTCAACTCGACTCGGACCGGCAGATCCGCGAACAGCGCAGCAGCGCGACGGATCGCGTGATCCTCCGCTTCGTATGACACGTCATGCTCGTCGAAATAGAACACGTCGTAGTCCATGATGCCGTGATGAGGCGCCAGCCCCGCCTGGACATTCCAGATGGTCTGGAACAGGCAACCGGCCACGAGGTGCGCTTGTGGCAAATTCAGCCGGGGGAGGCGTTCCAGGATCACGCGGTTGAACCCGTTGTGGTTGATCTGCTGGAGGAACAGGTGGGCGTTCAACGTGACCCTCAGTGTACCCATGCCGTCCTCTGAAGAGCCCCGAAGTACCGTCGGGCGCTGCCCGAACTGTTCGCCACGGCGGAAGAACTTCGGGAAGTGACGCCGGGAACACCGATCAAGGACATGCCGCTCCCAGCCCGGCAGCGCATGACCCGCTTCTTCGAGGAGTTGCGGGTGCAGAGCATGACGAGGCCACGTCCGCGACCTCGCGGGAAGGGGCGGCACTCCTGATGGCTGCAGGCGGACAGGACCGGTCCTCAACGCGACAGCGACATGCGTCTTTGCGCCCGAAGGCAGGGGATTTTCTTGATGCCAGAAGCTGGAGCCTGTCCATCACAAGCCCAAGGCGCGCTGGACGAACCACACGCCGCCCGTGAGCACGACCACCCCCGCCGCCGCCACCAGAACCCCCTGCGAAACACGCGGCGGCGCCACCCGACGAAGCAGCAGCAGCACCGGCGCGGCGAGCAGCACGATCACCACCTGCCCCACCTCCACGCCCACGTTGAACGCCGCCAGCGACCACCCCAGCGCCTCACGCGGCAACGAGAGCTCCGACAGCACGCTCGCGAACCCGAATCCGTGAACGAGGCCGAATGCGAACGCGAACACCGCCCTCGGATCCCGCCCCACGACCTGCCCGCGCCGCAACGCCACCAGATCATGCAGCCCCACCACGACGATGCTCAGGGCGATCACGCTCTCCACCAGCCGGGACGGGAGCGCCACGATCCCCAGCGTCGCCAGCACCAGCGTGACGCTGTGCGCCACCGTGAACGCCGTGATCACCTTGAGCTGCGTCCCCACCCGCCCGCCCAGCAGGATCAGCGCCAGCACGAACAGGATGTGATCCGGCCCGATGAAGATGTGGTGGACGCCCTCGCGGATGAACGTCACGACGACCTGCCCGAGGGACTGCGCGGGCGCGGCGAGCGTCAGCGTCGGGTTCTGCGTGTCCAGCGCGTACTGCCCCACGAGGGCGTCCGCGCGGTAGACCTCCACGAACACCTTGTGCAGCGTGTCCTCCGGGAACAGGTTCGCGTCCACCTTCAGCGCCCCTGTCACGCTCGGCGCGGTCAAGGTGAGGGTCACGTCCGCCCCGGACGGCTGCACGCTCGTCACGGTGAGCGGCAGGGCCGACTCACCCGACGAGAGCAGGAGCCGCGCCGTGAGCAGGTCCGTCAACGACGCCCGCACGTCCGCGGGCAGCGGCGTCTTCGACAGACTCGCTTCGGTCGTGCCCTTCGGCAGGGGTGACGGCTGCTCGTGCAGCAGCGCCGCCACGGGAAGCTGCGCCGTGACCTTCGTGCCGGACGCGTCGAGCCGCACGTTCACGTGACTGAAGGTGATCGAGTGGGCCAGCGCGGACGACGCGAAGGTCAACAGGACGGCCACGAGCAGCGTCAGACGCCGCCACGCAGGGCTCACGAGCGTCCCTGCGTGTACGTCACGGTCAGGGAACGACCGTCGTTGCTGCGGGTCTGCTTCGTCACGCCGAAGGTCCAGCCGCTCCTGGGTTGCAGAAACACGTTCGCCGTCGGCTGCGTCTTCGCGGGCGCGTACCTGTTCACGTACGACAGCGTCCGCGTGCCCGCCCGGTCCGCGCGCTTCGCCGTGGCGTGGATCTTGAGGATGCCCCCACCCACCCGCAGCAGGGCGACGTCCGGTACCTCCACGCGGTCCAGCGTCCAGGACGTCGCTTTTCCGTCGAGGGTGAGGGTGGACCCCGCGAGCACCTTCCGCGCGTAGCCCTTCGCCTCCGAGTCGGTGACCTTCCCGTCCCCGTTCGGGTCGAGGGACATGATCACCGAGTCCGCGACCTTCTCGCCGGGCGTCACGTCCAGTTCGAGGCTCACCCCGCCGGGCGCGAGGGTGAGGTACGCCCCCTGCACCACCTCGTCCACGGGATGCGCGAACGCGGGTGAGGAACTCAGGGCGAACAGGACGGCAAGCAGGATTCGCGGGCGCATCGTCATCATCAGGTCCTCACTGGACGTCCGCGGCGCCGTGCTCGTCCGTCGGGTCGCGGTACTCGGTGGAGGCGCTCGTGCCGCCGCGGGCACTCAGGCAGGCGGTCAGGAGCAGGACGGGCAGAACGAACTTGAGCTTCATGGAGGACCTCGCGTGACGAGCGGACTCGACGGGGCGGTTCGAACGCGTACGCGCTCGGGGGTATCGTTCGACGACTGCGGGAAGTATCGCGGGGACGTGTTCATCCCAGCGGTGTGAGGTGTGCAGAACCCAGGTAGATCGAAACGCGTCGGCGCTCACCCTCGTGAGCGCCGACGTGGAGGTCGGGGCCGTCATGCCCGCGGCTGCCCGACCCCTCCTTCACTTCGTCTGCGCCTGACCGTAGTCGTTGCCGGGCTCGCGGTACATGTTGTGCAGGTGGTTCGACGCGTCGCCGCCCATCTGCTGCGGGCTGAACTCGATCGTGAGGGTGGGGCCCGTCACGCGCCAGTACGCGTTCCCGGCGCCGTCACCCGTCGTCGGGCCGAACCACGCGAAGTACGTCCTGTCGAGGTTCTTCTCGATCGCGGCGAGTTTCGGAGCGGCGTCGTTCGCGTTGAGGATCTCGACGCGGTCGCGGATCAGGGTCAGGAGCTGCTTCTTCTGCGCGGCGGTCAGCGCGCTGCCCGGCAGGCCCTCGGGCTGAAGGGTCTTGCCGTCCTGTCCGGGGCCGAGGACGAGGTCGATCCGGCTCGTGCTGCGCACCGCCTGCGCCTTCTGCGTGGCCGTGAGGCCCGAGAGCAGCGCGTACGCGTCCTTGACTTCTTCAGGCACCTGCGTGACGACCGTGACGCTCTTGCCGTTCACGGTGGTCCTGATGGGCTGCCCACCGGTGAGGCTGGGCGCGAGGGTGATGTTCGCGCCCGTCACGGTCGCGTTGATGGCAAGGTGGTGCCCGCCGTACTGCAAGGTCCACGCGCCCGTGGTGCTGGGCGTGCCGAGGAAGCTGACGTAGTATTCGTCGCTGCCGAAGATCAACCCGCCGGGTCCGCGTCCGCTGCCCTGCGGGCCGTTCGGGGGAGTGCCGCCCTGGGGAGGTGTTCCACCGTTCGGGGGCGTCCCCCCGCCCGGAGCACCCCCACCGCTCTGGTTGGCGCTTTCGGCCTTCAGGACGTCGTCGGCCTGCATCTGCTCGCGGACCATCTTGAGGCCTTCGGGGCTGAGGACCGCGCCGAGCAGCGTCATCAGTGCAGTCCGCTGCGTGCTCGTGAGGTCGCCGTAGCGCAGGCCGGCCCGCTGGAAGATGCCGGTGGGGAAGTTGCTCCAGCGAACACGCTGCGCGCTGTCGGTCCAGGCGAACATGACCTTTTGCTTCTGCGCTGGGGTGAGGGTGGCGAGGAAGGCGTTCGCGGCGTTGACGACCTTGGTGGTCTGCGCGTCGGCGGTCGTCGTGGCGGCCTGGCTGGTGCTGGCCGCGCTCGCGAGCGAGAAGGCGTACAGGGAGGCGCCCGTGAGGGAAGCGGCAATCAGACCGGGCAGGAGCAGACGGTGCTTGGAGGTGGTCATGAGGTCCTTTCGTGCCGTTCGCGCGGGGAAGAGAGGAGAGGGCGCAACGGTGAGGTCGGGTGACCTGAGGGCAGGATGGCGTGAGCGTGTTCAGCATGCGGGAGGGACTTGTAGGGGTCCTGAGTAGACGCGGAGGGCCCCTCGTCGTTCGCGGGCACGGTCCGGGTCTTCCCGTGGCTCCGCGCAGGAACGGGCATCTGTCGTGAACCGAGGTTACGTATGCTCGAAGGGGGGCGACACGGTCGCCCCCCTTCACCAGGTGCCCGGCTGCGCGGCGAGGCCTTTCATCCTCGTGACCGTGTGGCCACGGAGAGGTCAGCGGTTCATCGCCCTTCGCGCGGTGAGGTCCACGATCGTCGTCCCCCCGGACCGTTCGATCACCGCGAACTTCGCCTTGCTCGCCGCGGTCGTCAGGGCCTGCTGCTGCTGCGCCGTGAGGGTGCCGCCGAGCTTGATGGTGGTCTGCGCCTTGCCGCCCGCGAGGGGATCACCAGCGTAGAAGGTCACGCTGCTCGCGTCCCGCAGGCCGCGCAGACGCAGGCCCGCCACGTCGGGGTTGCCCCCGCGGTCGTCACGGAGCGCTCCACCGTTCGGTGCGGTGCGCGGCTGACCCTGGAGTTGACCCTGACCCTGCGGCTGCGTCTGGCCCTGCGGCGCCACGCGTCCGGCGTCGCCGTCCGGACCGCCGCGTCCGCCAGGACCGCGCCCGTCGCGACCACCCGGGAAGGGATTCGCCTGCGCGTCCTTGAGGGTCATGACCTGCGTGTCCGGCCCGCGGCTGACGGTAACGTACGTGGCGCCCGCGGGCGCCTTCGCGAAGGGGTTGCTCGGCGTGGTGGTGTCGCCGCGCGGTAGCGGCTGGACGGTGGCGCTGGAGAGCAGCTTGCCACCCCTGAGGGGATTCCCGGCGTAGAACTTCACCGTGAGCGGCGCGCGGGCGGGCCGCTGCTGCGTCTGACCCTGCTGGGTCTGGGTGGTCGCCTGGGTCTTCGTCTGCGGCGCGGTGCGGGTCTGCGCGCCCGCGAGGGTGGTGCCGACGAGGAGAACGGCGAGGACGGGGGTGACGATCTTCCTGACGTTGGTCATGATGGGTCTCCTTGAGGTTCAGGTGGTTCATCCACCTGGTATGAGTCTGTCGCGTGATCGTTCAAGAGCTGCGTGGAGATTGTTTAGAACCCGCGGGGTTTGCTTTGATGGGATCTGCGATTCATGACATGCCCGTCCTCTGTCCTTAAGATGGCGAGCCCATTAATACGACTTCCGACGCTAAGAGCGCCGGAGGTCGTCCGGAGGGGGTCATGCAGTGCGAGGGTTTCCTTTCGTGACGCGGAGCGTCGAGCGGGGGCTTGAGGTGGGAGCGGCGGTTCCGCTCTCCTGCTTGGCCTGAGTATGCGGGGGCGGTGTTCAGCGACCACGCGTGACTCCTGTAGAACCCGAGTAGCCGAACCGAACGCCACGAGCGCGAAGAACACAGCGTTCCTGACGCGTCAAGCTCCACCTCGCACTTCCCGATAGGACCCGGGCTCCGCACGAGTCCTCAACAACGCTCAGCGGCAGGCGCGACAGTGAAGCCGATGACCGAGCCTCCGCACACCCCCCGCACGCCGGTCGACCCCGCACCAGGGCGCAGGCGGCCCTTCTGGCACACCGTGGCCGCTTCGGAGATGAGCGATCACGCGTCTCTGCACGCCTGAGTACAGCGGCACCGCCGGACGCATCGAGAACTGCCAGATCGGGGTGTTCCTCGCGTACGCCACGCCTGACGGAACAGCTCTGATCGACCGCGAGCTGTTCCTGCCCAAGGAGTGGATTCAAGACCTGCCGCGTCGTCGGGAAGCGCACATCCCCGACGAGGTGGGGGCCGCGACCAAACCGGACCTGGCGCTCGCCATGCTGACCCGCGCCTTCGAAGGCGGTGTGCAGGCCGCCTGGGTGCTGGGGGACGCGGTGTACTCGGCGTACCAGGTCCGCTCGTCCCTTGAGGCGCGGCAGCAACCCCACGTGCTGGCGACTGCGTCGAACTTCCACGTCTGGGCGATCACCGAGCGTGGTCCGGCGCAGGTCCACGTGACAGACATCGTGGCGGCCTTCGAGGAAGAGGCGTGGCACACGCTGTCTGCCGGTCTGGGCAGCAAGGGTGAGCGGCTGTACCAGTGGGCCTGGGTGGGCGTGACCGAGCTGATGGAACCGCTGGTGCAGGCGGGGCTGGGGCCGATCCTGCCCGAGGGCTTCGAGCGGTACGTGCTGGCGCGGCGATCCCTTGAAGACCAAAGCGACGTGGCGTACTTCGTGGTGTTCGCGCCGCATGCCGTGACCTTGCAGAACGTCGTGCGAGCCGCAGGCGCGCGCTGGGCGGTCGAGGTGGCGTTCGAGAGCGCCAAGGGGGAGGTCGGGCTCGATCAGTACGAGGTGCGCTCTTGGGTGGGGTGGTACCGGCACATCACGTTGGCGATGCTGGCGCATGCTTTTCTGACCGTGGTGGCGGCGAAGGAGAAAAAGGGGGGCCGGTCGAGATTGAGCACCTGATTCCGCTAACGGTGCCGGAGGTGCGTCGGTTGTTGCGTGTCGTGCTATCGCGGCGTGAGCGGCGGGAGGCGGTGTGGGGCACAGGCCACACCCACCCCCCGGGCCCCGCTGCACACTCCACCGAGACGCCCGCCGGCGTCAGGCTCGAGGCAGTTCGAGGAGGAACGTCGCGCCACGCTCCGGCTTACCTTCCGCCCACACCCGCCCACCGTGCCGCTTCACGTTCGCCAGACCCACACCCGCTCCTGCTCGACGCGTGTGAGTTTGACCGCACGCGTCGCGGGTCACCCCCTCCCGATCTTCGCCGCCCGGTCAACTCCCCAGGAGCACGATCCCTACGAGGGTGAAGAGCGCGCCGAGCCACTGATGCCATGCGAGCCGTTCACGCAGCACCACCAGCGCGAGCAGGACCGTCACCACCGTCGACATCGACCCCAGCACCGTCACGACCGCGTCCTCGCCACGCCCCAGCCCGAGCGCCGTCGCCACCGACGCAAGCGTCCCCAGGCTCCCCACGCCGACCAGCGCCCACAGGGCGTGGCCACGCGGCGTCGGCACCAGCGGTTCGTGGCTCACCCTGGCGATCAGCGCGAGCACGAAGGGACCCAGCAGACGGGAGATCCAGATGGGCGTGAGCCCACCCAGGTCCGGCGTGACGTGCGCCCCGAGCAGGTAGAAGGCCAGACCGTACACCCACGCCGCGCCGACCGCCCACGCCACCCCGGGTGACAGCGGCCCCGATCCTCGCGTCGTCGGCGCCGCGCGGCCCGGCACGGCGGCCAGCACAATGCCCGTCAGCACGCACCCCAACGCGGCACCGGTCCGCGGCGTGAGGACCTCACCGCTCCACCAGGCGAGCGTGGCCGTGACGGCGCCGTAACTCGCGACGATGGGGGAGACCAGCGCGAGCGCGCCCTGACCGAAGGCCTGAAAGAACGCGAGCGACGCGCCGCTGATCAGGGCCGCGCAGACGACCGCCCAACCCCACACGCCGGGCGAATCGTACGTGCTGAAGCGGGCGAACTCGCCGGTCGCGAGGAGCGCCACGGTGAGCGCGGCGAAGCCCACGAAGGTAGAGTAGAACTGCGCTCGGTACGCGCCGAACGCGCGCGCGGCGAAGCGGGCGAGGAAGTCCGCGACGCCCCAGCTGAACGCGGCGAGCAGGCCGAGCGCGACGCCCGTCACGCGGACGAGGCTGCTCGCCAGGTCGCTCGGACGCTCACCCGACCCGCGTTGAGTGCGGTGCGGACGCGTGGACGGAGCGGCGCTTGCGGCGCACGATTCGGGGTTGGGGAAGGACGTTCGCGCCACATGGGTTCAGCGTACCGTGCGGAGTGAGGGCCAGGAGCGCGTCAGGTCCGGACACGGCTGCTGGTGGGGCTCGGTCAGGGTGGGGGACGCATTCGTCTGCGTCGGGTCGGGTCGAGGCGGAGGGCTGACGGAGCGTGGTCGTACCGGGGGTGTCGAGGTGGACGGGTCGCTGCTGCTGCGGTGGGAGGACGGTGCGGCCGTGTCCTCGGTATCGTGTGGGCCGTGCGGTCGTGAACCACGCTCTAAGCGGCGATCTGTTCCGGGGCGCGCAAACGACCCCGGCGGGCCTTGAGTTTGAGCCGGGGCCGATCAGAAGGTGTTCGTTCCGGGCCGCGTCCAAACAGAAGTTCAGCGGGTGTCGACGCCCCTCCCCTTGCTCACGTCGACTCCCGCTGACCTGGATCGAGGGTAGCTCAAGGGGCGTGAACACCACGTGAAAGTGAAGCGCCTCGCGTGACAGCGCCATGAACTACGCCCCCGCCCACCACGAGCCGGGATTGACCACGCCCCACCAGCTCATCTGGCCGTCCATCCCGGCAGCGAAAATTCAACCGTGCGGGATGCAGACGTCATCAAGCGACACGGCCCGAGCGCGCTTCAACCGCTTCCGAATTCGCTCTTCGTCTTCGCCACGCTCAGTGTGAAGCGCCGATCAGCGGCAGCTCCAGCACACCGTACCGCGCCTCGTGCAGGGTCAGCCGCTCCCGCCACGCATCGGGCGTCACGTCCGAGTACGCCTTCACGGCGCCCACCAGGGTCCGCCGCTCCGCCAGCGGCGTCGAGCAGGAAGCCCGGCAGGCCCCGCGTCCCCGTCAACGCGAGGTCCAGCAGGGCGCGCAAAGCGGCGTGTTCGTCATGGAGTCGTTTGAGCTCTCCGAGGTTCACCCGCCCACGCTATCAGCCCTTCCCGCAGACGGCGATGCGAGTCTGAACGCCGTCCGGCGCAGGACAGGACAGGGACCCTGATGCCCGTGGTGGACGCTGCCGCGCACGGCCTCCCCGGGTCGAGACGTCGCAGCAGAACGGGCTGACCGTGGGAAGGCGCCCACACCGCCGTCACGGTCCTCGCCGCGCTGCTCCTCGTGGGTCGCGCCGACGGGACGCCCAAGGGCGCCGTTCACGTCGCCCCAGCGAGGAAGCGCAGCACCACCTCGGCGTACGCATCCGACACCTCCACATCCGGGAAGTGCGCCGCCTCCTCCAGCACGACGAGTTCCGCGCGCTCCAGCGTCTCGCTCACCTCCCGCGCGTACCCCACCCCGACGTTGCGGTCGTGCCGACCCACGACCACCAGCGCGGGGACCCGCACGTCCCGCAACGCCGACCACGACAGCAGCGGCCGTTCCTTCACCACAGAGTGCGTCAAGCCGGTGTTGACGAGCCCGCTCTCCCGCCACCACGCCCGGTTCCGCGCGGCCCAGCGGGGGTCCTCGAACAGGAAGCGATCCACGGACGCCGAATCGACGCTCGACCACACCCGCTCCAGCCGAACCTCCGGCGGCGCGGCGGCCGCGAGGGCCCCCTCGACCCGGGCACGCACCTCGTCCGTCACGATCTGCGCGAACCCCGCGAGCTGACACGCCACGATTCGCGCGTCATGCAGGTCCAGCACGGGCGCCTGCGCCACCACCCGGCGGACGCGCCCGGGGTGGGCGTGCGCGTACGCGAGGACGAGCCCACCTCCGAAGGAGTAGCCCAGCAGGTCCAGCGCCCGCACCCCGAGGGCTTCGCGGAGCTCGTCGAGGTCACGCACGAGGGTCGTGACGTCGTACGCGCGCTCGTCCGTGGGCGCGTCGGACCGTCCGCAGCCGCGCTGCTCGTGGTACACCACCGTGCGTTCACGCGCGAGGAGCGGTCCGGCGGTCCGCTCGAACACGAAGTGATTCCCGCCGGGTCCGCCGTGCACGATCACGAGCGGGACCGTGCCGTGCCTCGCGCCGTCCACGCGGACCCACTGCCGGACCCCACCGAGGGTCAGCTTGTATTCACCGTCCGTGAGGTTCATCTGACCGCAGAGCGTACCACCTGACGACGCGTTCGGCTCACCTTGCTGCGGACGTGCCCGTGCGCCGGGGGTAAAGGAGCACGCGGACGGACGGAACGTGCACTCCGTGCGCGCCGGCGGGCCCGCCGCGCCCACGTGAGGGCGGGCTTCGTCCTCCCTCACGCCGCGCCCCACGCGTCGGCGGCGTCCGTCGGGGCCAACTTTTGTACGAGCGACCACTGAACGAAGGGACGATGCGTCCCCACCGCCGGGGCTCCTACCGTGAAGGCAAGCCGACGTCGACCCTCACGACCGTCGTCAACGTTCCCCTCCGCCCGACCGAAAGCAGGTTCGCCATGTACACCACACCCACCGAACGCCGCCCCTTTCCGAAGCGCCTCAAGGCGGCCCTCGTCATCGTGGGCGTCCTCGCCGGCACCGTCGCGCTCGCAGGCGCCGCCATGGTCGTCCGGATGAACCACGTTCCCGCCGACCTCAACCTCGGCACCACCCGCACCTCCAACGCGGGGCTCTTCAAGGCGTCCTACCGCCCGTCCGTCACGCCGATCCCCGTGAACCGGCTGCACAGCTGGACGCTGCACCTCGAAACCCCGCGCGGTGAACCCATCGAGCACGCCCTGATCAGCGTGGACGGCGACATGCCCCAGCACGGCCACGGTCTGCCCACCCACCCCGTCGCGGACACGTACCTCGGGCACGGCGACTACCTCGTCGAAGGCCTCAAGTACCAGATGGGCGGCTGGTGGGTGATGGACTACAAGGTGACCTTCCAGAACAAGACGGACACCGTCCGCTTCAACCTGATGCTCCGCTGAGGTGACGACCATGCGACCCATCCCGCTCGCCCTGCGCGTCACCGCCGGTCTCGCCGTCGTCACGCTCGGCGGGCTCGGCCTGTGGGCCGCCACGCGCGAGCCCGGCTGGACGACCGAGCAGAAGGCCACGCTGCGCAGCCTCTCCCTGCTGAGCCTCCCGAACCTCCCCGAGGACAGGAGCAACCGCTACGCGGACGATCCTCGCGCCGTGAAGCTCGGTCACAAGCTCTTCTTCGACACGCGGCTCAGCGCCAACGGCAAGGTCGCCTGCGCCTCCTGCCACCAACCCCAGCAGGCATTCAACGACGGCCTGCCGCTCGCCAGGGGGGTGGGACGCACCGACCGCAAGACCATGACCGTGATCGGCACGGCGTACTCACCGTTCCTGTTCTGGGACGGCCGCAAGGACTCCCAGTGGGCGCAGGCGCTCGGCCCGCTGGAAAGCGCGGTGGAGCACGGCGCGGACCGGACCATGCTCGTCAAGCTCCTCGCCCGACACTACCGCGCGGAGTACGAAGCGATCTTCGGACCGCTGCCCGACCTCACCGGACTGCCCGACCACGCCGGCCCCGTGAAAGACCCGGTGATCCACGCGAACTGGGATCGCCTCAACCCGGCGCGGCGGCAGCAGGTCGACCGGGTGTTCGTCAACCTCGGCAAGGCCATCGCGGCCTACGAGCGGCGCCTCAACCCGGGCGAATCGAAGTTCGACCGGTACGTCCGCGCCGTCCTCGCGAACGACGAGGACGCGATGCGACAGGCGTTCACGCGTGACGAGGCGGCCGGGCTGCGCCTCTTCATCGGAAAGGCGGGTTGCACCAACTGCCACAACGGCGCGCTGCTGACCAACCAGGAGTTCCACAACACCGGCATTCCCGCCGCACCAGGGTTGCCGCGCGACCTGGGCCGCGCGAACGGGGCCAAGCAGGTGCGTGAGGACGAGTTCAACTGCCTGAGCGCGTACAGCGACGCGCGGCGTGAGGACTGCACCGAGCTGCGCTTTCTCAAGGTGGACGGGCACGAACTCGAACGCGCCTTCAAGGTGCCGAGCCTGCGGAACGTCGCGCGGACCGCGCCGTACATGCACGCCGGGCAGAAGGCCACCCTCAAGGACGTGCTGCGGCACTACAACGACGCGCCAGACGCGCCCGAGGGGCACTCGGAACTGAAACCGCTGCACCTTTCGGACGCGGACCTCGACCGGATCGAGGCGTTCCTCGGCACCCTCGACAGCCCGGTGAGCGCCCCGCCGGAACTGCTCCGCGATCCCTTCGCGAAGCCCTGAACCCCGACCCACCTGCCCGACCGTGCCTCCCGTCCGTCGTGCTGAGGGCCGGGTCCACCGTTCGCACGGGCGGGCGCCACCTCACGCCTTCGCGGAGCCGACCATGCACCTCGATTCCCCTTCGACCCGACGCGCCCGCCCGTCACACGAACGCCGTCCACCCCGCCTGTGGGTGACGCGGGTGGACGACGTCACCCGGCAGGCCGTGCTGACCCTCACCGTCGCCGAAGGGCAGGCGGGATTCGTCGTCGCGCCACGGGACGACCTCACCGACATCGAGGCGGACCCATGCTCGGAAGCGCACGCCGTCCTGCACGACGGTGAGGTGGTCGGCTTCTACCACCTG
This sequence comes from Deinococcus pimensis DSM 21231, assembly GCF_000519345.1. GTDB lineage: Bacteria > Deinococcota > Deinococci > Deinococcales > Deinococcaceae > Deinococcus_A > Deinococcus_A pimensis. The sequence continues at coordinate 215,846 of NZ_KI912671.1, read as the reverse complement.
GACTTTCATCCGCTGGGGATCGCCGAACGCGCCTTCCCCCAGCCGAGCTGTGGCCTGCGCAGCTTCCTGATCGACACGCGCCACCAGGGCCGAGGGTACGGCCGCGCGGCCATGCACGCCCTGATCCAGGATCTCCGCGCGCGGCGTCCGGACGTGCAGCGCCTGAACCTCACCGTGAACTGCCGCAACGTCCACGCCCGCGCGCTGTACCTCGCGGTCGGCTTCACGGACGCCGGACCGCTGTTCCACGGTGGACCCAACGGACCGCAGCACGTGATGAGCTTCGACCTCACGCGCGCCCCCGAGAAACGAGTGAACCGATGAGGAGCACCCCCGAACGCGCCGCCGTGCGGCGCGTTCGGGCGGCCGCCTTGGAGAAACGCCATGCGTGACGACCCCGCCGAACGGACGCTGCGGGCGCTGCTGACCGCGCAGATGAACCGCAACGTCCCTTCCCTTTCGCACGAGCTCCTCGTGCTGCACGTCACCTCCTCCGCGTGACGTTCGACGTGGCACACCCGAGGCGCATCAAGGGCGAAGCGCCCTGGCTCGTCGTCACCACCTGGCTTAACCCTCGAGCCCACCGTGGCGGCCACCGACGTCCAGCGAGCAGCCGTCGGACCGGCCAGTCACATCGAAGCTCCTGACCCTTGCCAAGCTCACTTCCCGCCGCCTCGTGAGCGTGTCCATGCGGACGCGCCTTCCACATCCCCCAAGGCGTCCTCCACACCCAGGGGTTTCGTGATCAGCTCCAGCGTCACCAGCTGCTCCCGGTACCAGGACCTCAGGTGTTCGTCGAACACCCCTGGGTCGTGCAGAATCACCTGCACCTCCTCGTCACGCACCTCCCGTCCGGTCAGCGCCACCACGAGGTCCCGGAGTCCCTGACGCAGCGAGGCCCCCTCCTGCTGATTCAGCGAGGGCTGCCCGAGCAGCGCCCGGACTTCCACGATGGTCCGAAGAGGATCGCCGTCCACGCCTCCAATGTTTGGAAGCGAAGCGGGCCCTACCGTAGGCACCGCGACGATCTCCCGCGGTCCAGCCGCCCAGGTCACGACGGGCCACGTCCGGCGCTGGGGGTGTACCTGCTGGGCGTGCGGCTCGGGTGGAGTCTGCCCGGAGTGTGGCTCGCGATCGCACTGGACAACTACGCTCGGGCGCTGGTGCTGCCGTGGTGGTACCGCTCGGGGTGCTGGGTGCGGGAGGTCTGAACGGTTGTCGTTCGCCGGGAAGGTGCGGGTGTACACCACCATGTCATCCTCACGCCATGCTTAGTCTTCTAACCTGCGCGCGTCGCGCGGCCCCACGCCGCGCCCGGAGGTCCCCGTATGTCCACCCGCGCTCGCCGCCACACCCGACGACTTCCCCGCAGCCTCACCGTCGCGGCCCTCCTCGCCCTGAGCGCCCCCACCGCGCTCGCTTGGAAACCCGTCACGCACGTCGGCCTCGCCGACCTCGCCCTGCAGGACGCCCTCGACGACGGACGCGTCAGCTTCTACGAGACGAACTTCGACACGGGCGGCTACAAGCTCGACGCGGCCGGTCACCGGATCCTGATCGGCACCTACCCCGTCCGGCCCGACCTCCTCGACGCGCTGCGAGCGTACCGCGCGAACTACCACGCCGGCACCTTCGGCCCGGACGCCTACCCCGACATCATCACCGGCCAGATGATCATCCACCCCGCCGGAGAACAGACCGCGGGCGAGAGCGACAACGACATCAACCACGGCGGTCCCGGCACCGACAAGTGGCTCCGTCACCTTTATAACGCCGCCTTCGGCGCGGACGGCGCCTCCGTTACGGGCGCCACCCGCGAGAAGGCCTTCGTGACCGGCTTCCTCACGCACGCCGCCGAGGACATGTTCGCCCACACCTTCGTCAACCACTTCACCGGCGACGCGTACAACTACGACCGGCCCGGCGGTGAACTCATCCCCGAGAACGCCGCGAAACACGTGACGCTCGAAGGCTACCTCAACAAGCGAGGACCGCAGCCCCAGTCGTGGGACGCCAGCATCGACGGCCTGCAGGGCTTCATCACCGACAACCTCGTCCTCGCCCGCAGCGGCAGCGAACTCGAACAGTGGAACCTCCTCGGCGGGGAGAACACCCACTACAGCATCCCCGGCATCTTCTCGCGGCTGTTCAACCGACTCAACAAGGAGATCCAGACGTACCGGGACACCGTCAAGGCCTTCGACCGACAGATCCAGCAGAAGACCGTCGCCGCCAAGAAGTGCAAGCTCACCGACTTCTCGTGCAGCGCCGCCGTGCTGTACGCCGAGGCGGCCGCGCTGAACGTCGAGAAGGCCGCGTACGTCGCGCTGAACTACCTGCCCACCGAGTACAAGAAGAACTGGGTGAAGGACATCCGCGCGGGCCTCGACGCTCTGCCCGACATGAGCCACCGCCTCGCCGTCGCGATGTTCTTCAGCGCCCCCCAGGACGGCGACCGCTTCAGCAAGGCCGACCTCACCTCCGCGAAGGAGATCGTCAACGAATACGCCTGGAAGCACCTCACCAGCATGCGCGGCCTGCCCGACTGGGTCGGGCTCGGCGTCCTCCAGGTGCAGGAAATCATCGACTCGGTCGTGGAGGCCATCGGCATCGAAGGCGCCAAGGAAGCCCTCAAGGCGATGGCCGAGAACCTCTTCGACTTCCTCCTCGAAACGAGCCTCGGACTCAAGGCGCAGGAACTCGTCGAGGACCTCAACTTCCCCGAGAAGAAGTTCGACTACTTCCTCAACAACCCCGACTACAACCGCGCGGGCACCGGACACCTCGTCAGCATGCGCGACTTCAACCGGAACGAACTGCACCTCACTGACACCGGCTACGAGAACCCCGACGAACTGTACGCCGTCGAACGCGTCCCTGCCGCGTACAACTCCGTCGAAATGGTGAAGCTGCTCCTGCTCGGCAGAAGCGACGTCAACGCGCTCCTGCGTGACGCGCTGGGCCGCGACCCCACCGAGACGCTCACCGAACCCAACGTCCTGCTCGGCTACATCGCCACCCTCGACGGCAAGGAACAGTGGCACATCAACGACCCGAACCAAATGATTTTCGCCCGCAAGGACAACTGCGCCGCGTACCGCAGGCTGTTCATGCGTCAGACCGGCGCGACCGTCTGCGAGCCCACCACCGAGACGCCCCCGCCACCCGCGCCGAGCACCGTCAGCGCGACCTTCACGGTGCCGGCCGGCGGCGTGACCTTCCGAACGCCCTACAGCCTCGACGTGAACTACACCACCGGCGAAACCGGCGGCGTGTACTTCAAGGCCCTGCTCACGCCCTGGCCGACCACGACCGTCTCCAACCCCGTCACGCCGAACTCCGACACCTACACGGCCGCGCAGGGCTCCGGCAAGGTCACCTTCGAGGTGGACGGCCCCGCCATCTCACCCGTCGACCACATCACCGTCGTGATGTACGCCGCCGACGGCCGCGAACTCACCCGCACCGATGTGCCCGGCGGTTTCGCAGTCCGCACCGAGACCCTGCCCGGCTGCACCGAGGACCGCAGCGTCACCTACCGCGAGATCGACACGTACAACTGGCGCGTCACCAACGCCTCCGGCACCGTCGACCTCGTCGTCGACTCACGGGACACCGCCCTGAACCTCGCCGCGCTCGTGAACACCTTCAGCACCACCTGCATGATCGGCAAGGACAACACCCGCGCCAACCCGCAGGACTACCGGATGCAGTACTTCGTCGGCATCGACCCGGGATACCGCGTCCCGGTCTTCCCCAACGAGGACTGCGACCTGTACGACCCGAACGTGCTCACGCTCACCGATCTCGGCGCAAACGGCTGGCAGCTCACCGCCGGAAGCACCCTGACCCACCTGTTCGACACCGAGACCGACGCGCGCCGCGCGCTGAGCGTCGCCAGAACCTTCACCCGCCACTGCTTCTTCGGCCGCAACGACGGACGCGACGGACTGCTGGAGTACTGGCGCTGACCTTCACCCGGGACGCCCACCCGGGCGTCCCACCACCCCGAGGACGACCATGAAGAACAAGACGCGCAGAACGCACCAGACGCTCCTGACCGCCACCCTGACCCTGCCCCTGCTGCTCGCCGGCTGCGGTTCCTTCACGCCCGCCCCGAGCGCCGAGGTGCAGCCCACCGCGCAGAAACCCGCCGCCACGTCCGGCGTGCTCAACCTGACCCGCACCCAGATCGGTGACCTGGACTTCACCACCGTCAGCGCGTCTTTCGACGCCACCCCCGCCGAGACGCTTCGCGCCGCCGACCTCGCGGACCGCTGCTTCGTCACCGGCGCCGCCCAGACCACCCAGAGTGCGGCTGCCCCGACCTCCAGTGTGGACGCCGGACATCACCTCACCCTCACCTCGGACGGGCGGCCCTACGCGGAGCTCACGCGTGACAACACGGGTGGGGACGTGCAGTACGTCACGGACGCGGAGACGATGCTCGCCAGCCCACGTGGGAGCCTCGCGCTCGAAGTTCCCGGCTCGAAGGCCGTGCCCGCCCTGACGGTCACGCTGCCCGAACCTCCCGCGCCCGTGACGCTCACGACGCCCACGGACGCCGTGACGGCGACGAGTCCCTTCACGTGGACGGCGAAAGGGTCGGCGGACACGCTGGTGCAGCTGATCCTCGCCACGACACTGAACGGCGTGAGCAGGACGGTCGCGTGCTACGCGCGGGATGACGGCGCGTTCGGACTGCCCGACGAGACCCGACAGAAGCTCGGGGGGGACGCGACACTGAGTCTACGGAGTGTAGGCCGCATGACGATGACGTCGGTGACGAACGCCGGGGTGCAGCTGCACCTGCTGATCGGCACGCAGACGCTGCGGAAGTGACCTCGTCCGCGCGGGTGGCCCTTTCCCGCAGGGCCACCCGCGCCACGTCGTCGCGTGGTCGGTCGTTGTCTTGGATGGGACGGAACGCGGCCGCTTCACGTTTGTAGACGTGTGCTGCGAAGTGGCCTACCCGCCCGGTGAGGTCAGCGAGCGTTGTGACCGCCGCCGCTCGGGAGGTGGGGTGGGTCGGCGCGCCGCCCACGAGTCGATGCGGGGGGAAGCTGCGGCTTGAGCCCCCGGGTGCCGCGGACCGGCGCGGTACGAGCCAGAAACGTCGGGTGCGTGGGTTGACGTGGTGACGTCGCACCTGATCCGGGCACAGGGGACCTATCAACCTGCGCGGCTGCACGAGGTCGTGCAGGGCCTGGAGAACGTGCGTGACGGCGAGACGCTCCGCGCGGCCCTGGGTACCGGGAGACCGTCCGGTCCTCGGGCGTGACGCCGGGCCGCGCGGGCCCTGGCCTCGCACGACGTCCTGCCGGGAGTTCGCCTTCAAATCCTGAAGGGGAGGTCGGCCGCGTGCTCGACGATGAAGCGGTCCGTCAGGCAGCTGAGCTCCCCGGAGGCGGCGTGGTAGGCGTCGGTGAGGTCGTCGAGCAGGGTGCCGTCCGGCCCGTCGAGGCGTTCGAGCTGGTCGAAGCGGAGGTCGCTTTCGGGATGGGGCGCGCCGTCCGGGAACGCGGCGTTCGCGTCGCGAAGTGCTCGGGCGACCTGGCGGGCGCTGAGGCGTTCGAAGGCCAGCACCGCCTCGGCCGCGTGGTCTCCGGCGGAGTTGTGGTAGAAGCCGCGGAGGCCGCCGAGGATGACCTCGTACTCCGTCCAGGTGACGAGCGACAGGGTCCGCTCGGCCTCGGTGAGTCCGGCGAGGCCGACCTGTTCCCGCTTCCGGTCGATGGCGGCGACGTCGACGTCGTTGGCGTTGAGGCCCATGGTCGGTCATTCTCCCGCTCGGACGCGTGAACGGCAAGGGCTCCTGCGGCGCGGCCGGTCGGTCAGCCGACCGGGATGATCAGGCCCGTGCCGCGCTCGTCCGCCAGGGTCACCGCCTCGTGCACCGCCGGGAGCGCCGCACGGTCCGGGTCGAGCGTCAGATGCTCCGCTTCACTCGGGCCGTCCAGCAGCGTTCGCAGGAGGCGCGCTTCCTCGAGCGTCCAGAAGGACAGCCGTCCGGGGTCCTGGTCGGTCAGCCGGGCGTGGCGGGGCGCGCCGGTGATGATTCCACGGCCCGTCGGGAGGTACGCCATCAGGTCCGCCGCGTCGATCGAGCTTCGCGCGCGCAGCACGCTTTCGAGCGTCTCGAAGAAGCGGTCAGGCAGCATCGTCGGCGAGGCGCTCTCCAGCCTCGCCGCCGGCTCGCGGAGCGCGAAGTCCGGGTAGTACCAGGTCAGCAGGTCGTCAAGGACGTCCGGGCGGCGCGCGGCCGCCTCTTCCAGCGCGGGGCGGCCGCGCCGCACGAGGTCACGCAGGACGTCCACGGCGCCCGGGAGGAAGTCCTCCGGGAACGCCTCGACGCTCGCTTCCAGCCACGCGAGGTACGCGCCGAGCGGGGCGCACAGGAAATGCGCGAACAGCCCGTCTGGGGCGCCGAGGTGGAACGTCACGTAGACGCCCACGCGCACCTCCCCCCGGCGGGTCGCTTAGACCATGTTTCACGGCCTCTCCCGCCTTGCTGCTGCGGAACGGCCGTCGTCGAGTTGCAGCTCGCCGCAACGACATGCGGCAGATGAAGGAGCGTCAAGCTTGACGTGTCAGGAAGGAACCTGCGGGCCAGTCGGCTCGTCCTTCCTCAAGACCTGGTAGGTGACGTGTGTTGCATGCCGAGATTCGACGACGCGCACACGTTCCAGGTGCGTGCGTTCCCCGGCCTGCTCGAACAGGCGCAGGCCGCCACCCAGCAACACCGGGGCGACGTGAAGCTGAAGTTCGTCGAGGAGCCCGGCGCTCAGGAACTGTCGAGCGGTCAGCGCGCCTCCCGCGACGCACACGTCCTTGTCTCCGGCTGCGGCGAGCGCCAAACTCAGGGCGTGATCTACGCCTCCCGTGACGAAGTGGAACGTGGCTCCACCGCGCTCCACGCTGGGAAGCGTGGCGTGGGTCAGGATGAAGTGTGGCACGTGATACTCGGTGTCGAAGCCGTTTGGGTCGGTCCCGAAGGCTGTGCGTCCCAGGATCATCGCGCCGATCCGGTCGAGCAGCTCGCGCTTGATCTCGTCAGCCGCGCCCTGCTCAGCGAAGTACCAGTCGTGCAGACCGCCGTCCTCGCCGTCGGGTCCACTGAGGTAGCCGTCGAGGGAGATGGCGAGGTCAAGGAAGACCTTGGGACGTGTCGGGACGTCATCGGACATGGATTCCTCCTGACGGCGGCGTGAGGCGTCGGGAAGGCTTCGACGGATCGGGGATGGTCGGCGTACCGGCAGGGAAAGCTCGCGCGGGAACGACCTTCGAGAGGATCGGGGACTCCGGTTCAGGCGAGTGTAACATCCGTGATCCTCGTGACGTCGTGATGCTCATGAACGCCGAGGGTCACGCGATGTTTCGCGACTTGGCGCGTCACCGACCGGGCAGGTGGAGGGCTTGCCGCACGGCACGGCAAGCAGAGTGACAGGTCGTGAAACAGGCTCGTAGAGCCTGTTTCACGACCGATCAGAGATGTCGAGTACAACACACCCGCACGGTTCGGCGTTGCCTCTATATGACTCGATCAAGCGCTAAATCTCTACGGCCTGACGGAGCGGACCACCGGTACTTGATCGGACAATCCATGCCAGTCGTAACTTACAGTGAAAAAGCCACAACGATCGGACCGCTGCGCCACGAACTGCCGCGCATCCGCGTGTTCAAGCCACTTCTCCACCAGCAGTTCGTCATCAATTTGCCCACACCCGGCACGCGGTGGAATCACCAACTCCAAGGACCGCAGCGCGCCTGTGTCCGCGCGGACGATCAACAGCCGGATGATGGACGGATCACGCTCCAGGCCGGTCGCTCTCCGCTGACGAAACAGCAGTTCGCTGTGACTGCCGGCCAGCGGAAGGCCGGTCGCCGTCGTCGCCCACAACTGGCGGCCGTCCAACAGTCGGAAGCCGACGATGTCGTTCGTCCAGTCCACCGCGTTGGAGATCCGTCCCACCCACAAGACGTTCCCGATGACCTGCCAACCACGCCGCGGTCCGGTCGCGGCCCCAAGAAACCTCCCATCAAGGTCGCGGTGCCACACGGTCTGCCTGTTGACAGTTGAACGCACGATGATGCGAAGCTGCCGCCTGCCACTTCGAGTGTTGCCGAACTCGCCCAGGATGACGACGTACCGTCCGACCTCACCTGTGCTGACAAGGTCGATTCCGGGTGAAATTTGGGATTGGGAGGTTCCCCCGGGCACGGCAGGCACCTTGGCCGGGCGGGGAGACGCGGCCGAGGAGGAACTGAGAGGAGGGCCGGCGCCCCCCGCGAACGCCAGATTGAGCAACACGAACAGGATCACGAGGGCTGGGCGCATGCTCGCACCATACCGTTGCTGTTTGTTCGCCGTGATCGAATTCGTGCTGCTTAAACCGGTCCACTTGGCGCACCTGCCCGGTCTACCCGTCAAGACGGCACAGCGTCCGATAGCAGATCAACGCGCACCCTAACAAGTGAAGCGCCAAGAAGGCTGATGCACTGCGTTCAGCACGCAACCGAAGCCGTCGAAAGCCATTGAGCCACGACAGGGTTCGTTTCACGACCCAACGGTGACGTCCGAGTCGCTCGCTCGACTCCACGCCACGACGTGCAATGCGAGCCTTGATGTGCCGCTTACGGCAGGAACGTCGGCACCTCGGGTAGTCGAAGGCCTTGTCGGCATGCACTGCGTCAGGCCGCTGTCGTGGTCGCCCGCGCTGACCCGTCCTGAGCGGTGGAACCGCGTCGAGGAGGGGGTCGAACATCAGGCTGTCGTGCGTGTTGGCGCCCGTCAGAAGCACCGCCAGAGGAAGACCTTGTCGGTCCACGATGAGGTGGCGCTTGGTGCCCAGCTTGCCTCGGTCAGTCGGATTGCGACCGGTGAGATCCCCCCTTTGAGGGCGCGGACGCTGGCCGAGTCGAGAGACGAACGGCTCAGGTCGACGAGCCCGAGGGCGTGCAGTTGGTTGAGCAGCACGTGGTGAAGCGCTTGCCATACACCCGCGGCCTGCCAGTCACGGAGCCGTCGCCAACAGGTGACGCCACTGGGGAACCCGTAGCCCTTGGGCAGAGCATTCCAGCGGATGCCTTCCTTGAGCACGTAGATGATCCCAGCGAGAGCGGCACGAGGGCAGGCGAACTGCCCGCCGCCTTTAGGTCTGGGCGTGACGGGCAGAAGTGGTTGGATCGTGTGCCAGAGACGGTCGGGGACAAGGGTTTCGACCATCCAATGACGCTACGGCGAGGTCATGAACGCAGGGCGTGACGCTGTTCCCGCGTGGACTTCAGTTGAGTGCAACAGATGGGCGGGAGAAGTGAACGGTGATCGGGAGGGCACCATCCTCCAGCGCTGCGTAGTCCACGTGAACTCGATACTCCCCGATGTCGAACATGTCGAAGGGCTTCGCGAAGAAGAGCCCAGGGATCTCTTGAGCGGGATCCATCGTCCGAGTGGGTCGGCCAAGGAGCTCGGTGACCTCCGCGCGGCACATGGAGGTCGTGAGTCCAAAGGGCAGCACGACGTCCCGGTACTCGACGTCGCCGTCACGCCGGACATAGAAGACGATAGACGCGACCTTCTCGTCTTCGAGCACCAGGTCGATGCCGTTGGGAAGGAACACGTAGCGACTTCCTTCGACCAGCCCATCTTCGGTACGAGCACCCGCGACGACCTGGTCACCCACAGCGGCAGCGATCCGGTGCCAGTCGCCCCCGAGGACGGGGAGAAGCTTCTCGACGATCATGGGGACCTATCAGGTGACGAGGTAGAAGGAATCTGGGTCACACGCACGTCTGATGCTACCGCCAGGAATGTTCCCACGGCTCATTGGCCTCTCAACAGCGCTCGGCAGTGTATGGCGGTCGTGAAACAGGCTCTTAGTAGCTGTCAAGTTTTGTTTGTCAAAGCAATTCGAGAAGGTAAGGTGCATGTATGACGTTGCTCGAAACTCCACTTGGCTCGATCAACCTCCAAGACGGGCACATCACCTACGCTGAATCTGCCTGGAAGGACCTCGACGACGAGGGCTGGCGGAAAGAGGATTTGCTGCAGGTCGAGTACCAGGGAGGCTTCATTCTGGATGTTGGTTGGTATGGCGACGAGCAATTCCACATTTATATCATCCGGGATGCGGATTGGTCGTCCCCTGTGTTCCACCAAACCGTCACAAATCGAACTGCCTCACTTCCCTTACTTGATCGGGCTATCGTCCACCTGCATCAGCTGAGCAATTCACTGACAGACCGAAATTGACGCTCCATCAGTGGCTTGTCAGGAACGATCTGTCGTTTCCCTTGCTCCGCGCAGTCCGGACCACCATCGGCCAGCCCGACGACCAGAGGTCCTCACTCGAAGGTCAGACGGAAGTACTCTCCGCATTCGTCTCGTCAAGAAAGAACGCGATGTCTGTCTCGTACTCCTCGGGGTTCGGTGTGTCCGGGATGCTTCTGACATAGAACTCCGCCGTGACGCCCGTGAGGCGCAGCCCGCGCCGCAGCGCTTCCTCCACCACGACCGAATACGCCGCGCCCGTCCGGTCGTACGGACCGACGAACCGCCCGACGAAGGCCGGACCGCCCTCGAAGGTCCGCACCTCGACCCGACCTTGCGGCGCCACCACACCCTCGACGGGCACGCAGATCTCCACGAGGCTGCCTTCGCCCTCGTCGTCGTTGTGATGCACGAAAAAACTCGGCGCGGTGTTCGTGTACCCTCGGGCCTTCTGGTACGCCACGAGGTCCCGGAGCGCCTCGGGAATGACCTCGTAGTGTGGCGGCACGAGCCGCGTCCGGATCGTGAGGATCTGACGTGGGGCGAGGTGTTCGACGCGGTACTCCATAGGGTCCTCCTTCAACAGGCGGCGCAGGTGCGCGAGGGACGCTTGACGCTGGTGAATCTCACGGATGAGCCGGTGTTCGTGACGCGCGAGCACCTCCCGGGCGAGCATGGGCTGGTCGAGCAGCGTTCGAATCTCGTCGAGCGGCAGGCCCAGTTCCCGCCAGCGCCGGATATGCACGGCGCGCTGAAGCTGCGCGACGCTGTAGAGGCGATACCCGCTGAGTAGATCGACGTGGTCGGGGCGGAGCAGGTCGATGTCGTCGTAGTACCGGAGGGTCTTGGCGGACAGTCCTGTGAGAACGGCGAAGCGGGAGATGGTCAAGCGGGCCTGCATGCCTCGCACGCTACGGGTTCCAGTGGCGGGAAGGTCAAGGGCGCCCCTCGCACCTGTCGGGACGCATCATCCGGCGAGAGGGTGACCATCCCTTTCTGACAAGCCATTCGTGGGGAGGCGCGTCGTCCTTCACGAAAGGCGCGATCAGCGCGTGCCCTTCGCGGGGCGGGTGAAGCGGCCCCACACGTACCTGCGCAGGGCGCCCACGATCCACCTGCGATGCATCGCGACGTGCAGCGCGAGGATCACCACGCCCGCGTCCGCCGAGACGCCGTGCAGCCGCCGCCAGGGGCCGGCGTGCTCGTCCACGCTCAGGCCCAGCGCGGGCAGCACCGCCCTGGAGATCATCAGCCCGCTGAAGATGATCAGCGTCATGTCCACGAAGAACGCGACGTTCAGGAGGCAGTTCAGCCGGGTCTCCAACGGAAGGGGTCCCATGAGCTTGCGGGAGATGCCGACGATCCACTCCCAGTGCAGGACGAGGTGCGCGACGATCGCGACGGCGAGCAGCGCGCTGCCCCACTCGTGCACGGGAATGCCGGTTCCGTGCGGCTGCATCGCGAGGAGGAACGCGACGAAGGTGAAGGTGTTCAGGACGAGGTCGATCAGGACGGCGCTCAGGGGGCGGCGACGGCGGGCGGGCAGGGCTGTACACGCTGCCGGGCATGCCCGCCGGGACGGTCCTGGCCGGGGAGCGGGCGGCGAGCGCGCTGCCCGTCGTGCATGGTGGGCGACTGGTCGCGTACGTCGCCCCAACCTTCATCCCGCAGGCGCCGGATCCGCAGGGCCGGACGTTCTTGACGCGCACGACGGGGGCGATCGTGTGGGCGATGCTCGGCTCGGTGCTCGCGGCGGTCACGCTGGGCGTGCTGCTCGCGCGGGTCCTGCTCGCGCCGCTGGATGACCTCGGTCAGGGCATCCGGCGGATGCGGCGTGGGGAGGCGCCCGGGATGGCCCCTCGGGGTCGGACGGACGAGTTCGGGGAGGTGCTCTCGGCGTTCCACGAGATGCACGAATCGGTCGCGCGGAACCAGCGGGCGCAGCGGCAGCTCACGGCGAACCTCGCGCATGACCTCAACACCCGCTGAGCGTCATGTCCGGCACGCTGGAAGGCATGCTGGACGGCACGTTCCGGGTGACGCCCGAGCGTCTCGCGCGACTCCAGCGGGAGACGCGGCACGTGTCGGCCCTCGTGGGGGACCTGCGCTTCCTGTCGCTCGCGGACGCGGGCGAGCTCAGGCTGGACCCGCGCGAGGAGGACCTGAGCGTGCTCGCGCGTGAGGCGGTCAGCAGCGTACAGGACGCGGCGAAGGGCAGGGGTGTGACGCTGGGTGTGTCCGTGCCGAAGGGCGCGCTCGTCGCGAAGGTGGACGCGCGGCAGGTGACGCGGGTGCTGCGGAACCTGCTGGACAACGCGCTGGCGTACACGCCCGAGGGTGGAAACGTGCACGTGGACGTCCGACACGAGGACGCACGCGCGGTCCTCTCGGTCCGCGACACGGGCGTCGGCATCGCGGAGGCGCAGCTGGCCTTCGTGTTCGACCGGCAATACCGCGCGGACGAGGCGCGCGTGGCGGGCGGCAGCGGCCTCGGCCTGACGATCGTGCGGAGCGTCGTGGAGGCGCACGGTGGACGCGTCATGATCGAGAGCGCGCCGGGCGTCGGTACGACCGTCACCGTGGCGCTGCCCGTGGGAAGGGTGGAGAGTCGACCCGCGCGCGCGAGCAGGTCCGTATCATGACGAACACGCCACGCGCGCGCCGTCCCGTCCTCCTGTCGAGGTGAGCCCACGTGATCCGCAAGACCCTCAACCTCATCAGCGTGAGCACGCCCGGCGTCAGCGCCTCCACGCTGATGGCCTGTCTGCCCACCCCGGAGGTCACGCACGTGGACCTGACGGACGACCACGTGGAGCTGGTGCTGCCGGACGCCTCCCGCGAGGCGACGCTGCGGCTCGCACGGACGCTCAGCGAACGGTACCCGGCGGAGCTGGTGCGGGCGCACCTGCGGGTGAACGCCCGCTGGCTGCCCCGGGTCGTCTCGACGGGACTGCTGTTGGTCGCGACCCACGCGCACGTCGTGGACGTCGACGTCCCCGCCGAGGTGATGATCAGGACGATGGAGGTCGCCCCGCCGGGCTGGAATTCGGGAGGGGTGCACGTCCAGGCGGTCGGCAGGGCGTCGCAGCTCGTGCTGCCTTCCCGAAGCGAGGAGGAGCTCGGGCACGTGACCGACTGGGTGAAGGCGCATGTGGGGGAGCCGCGCGTCTCGTCGAACATGCCAGGGCGGTGGGTGGCGAACGGCAGCCGTCATCACGACGTGGAACGGTTCCGGTCGGGAGCCGCGCTGCCGTCGGCTCCGGCGGTACGCTGGACGGACGATGACTGATGCGCCGTGGGGGCGAGCAGCGGGTGCGCGGGCCGTGCCGCTGGACGCGTGGACGTGGCACGCACGTGGTTCGGGTGGGTTCCGGTGACGTTCCTGCGTGACCTGCTGCGCTTCGCGCCCGCGCGGCACGATCACCTGCCGGCCGCGCGGATCGCGCTGGGCGTCGCCGTTCCGCTCGGGCTGCTCGTCACGCTGGGTCGCCCGGACCTGGCGGTGTACGCGTCCTTCGCGGCGTTCACGGGAGTGTACGCGCGACACGAGCCGCTCGGGGCGCGCGTACGGCACCAGGCGCAGGCCGCTTCGTTGCTGCTCGCGTGCGTGGCGTTGGGCGTGGTGCTGGCGGACGCGGGCGTCTCCCCGTGGGGGGTGGTGCTGGCGGGCGCGGTGGTGTCGGCGGTGGGCGCGGTGCTGGCGGCGGCGTTGGGGCTCCGGCCCGCCGGGTCGTTGTTCTTCACCTTCGCGGTGGTGACGGTCGCGAGCGTCCGGACACCCGCGCCGTTCGGCGAGGCGATGGCCGTGGCGGGCGTGACGGCCGCCCTGAGCGTGCTGCTGGGCGTGCTGGGCGCACTGCTGTCCGGACGCCTCAGGCCGGAGGAACTGTCGGTGCCGGTGTCAGCGCCGCTCCCGGAGTCGGAGTTGAGCTGGCACGGCCTGCGGCATGTCGTGGCGGCGTTCGCGGGTGGCGTGGCAGGGATGGTGTCGGGGGTGGGGCACAGTCCGTGGGCGATGGTCGCGGCGGTCGCGCCGATCTCCATGCAGGACCAGCGTGGGCGGGTGCAGCGGGCAGTGCAGCGCGTGCTGGGCACCCTGGGTGGTGCGGGGGGAGCGGCCGTGCTGTTGCATGTGTCGTGGTCGCCGCTGGCGTCGGTGTTGTGGATCGTGGGGTTGCAATTCCTCGCGGAGTTGTTCATCGCTCGGAACTACAGCGTGGGGCTGGTGTTCGTGACGCCGTTGGCGCTCATGATGGCGCGGCTCGCGTCTCCGGGCTCCGTGGGGGAACTGGTGTGGGCGCGGGTGGTGGAGACGCTGCTGGGAGCGGTGGTGGGGTTGCTGGTCGTGCTGCTGGTACGTTCGAGGGCGGAGCGGACGGCGAGGTGATGGTCCAGGTTGTCGATCCGAGGTAGACCCGGACGGACAACCACCACGATCAAGACGCACTCAGAGTCAGAAAATCCTCTGAGGACCGAGCGGCAACACGAGGCCGACCCTCGGCCGGAGGTCAAGGGCCCTCCGCACCGGTCCTTACACTGAGCGCATGATCCGCGCGATGAGTCTGCTCGACACCGAACCCGTCCACTGGCAGGGCGGTCAGCCCAGCATCTGGGTGGACGTGCAGGCCCCCACCCCCGACGAGGTCGAGCAGCTCGAGCATGCCTTCGCCCTCAACCCCCTCGCCCTCGAAGACGCCCTCACGCACGGCCAGTGGAGCCGCTTCGAGCTGTACCCCGAACACATCTTCCTCGTGTTCCGCACCCTCGACCAGCCCGACGCGTGTACTGACGACACCGAACGCGTCAGCCTCTTCTGGTACCCCAGGACGGACACCCTGCTCACCATCCGCCTCCACGACGTCGACTACCTCGACAAGACCTGGCATGAATTCGAAGGACTCTCGCACGGCAGCGAGGAACGCCTGATCTACACTCTGCTCAGCTACGGCACCGACACCTTCTTCGAGTTCACCGACGCCCTCCAGGACCGCACCCTCAGCCTGGAGGAAGCGATGTTCACCGAGCGCCGCACCGAGGACCTCGCGCAGCAGATCTTCCGGTACCAGCACCTGATCATGAACGTCCGTCGCCTCGCCAGCAACGCTCGTGAGGCGATCGCGGCGTTCTCCCGGCACGCGCTCGTCACCGCGGGCAACGCCGGCCAGGGAGGCGCGCCCAGCGCGGCGGTGCAGGGGCAGGCGCAGGAGATCGCGCTGTACTTCCGGGACGTCGTGGACAACCTCAGCCGCGTCTACGAAAGCCTCGACAGCACCCGTGAGGTACTCTCGAACGTCCTCAACGTCAACCTGAGCGTGCAGCAGGCGCGCGTGAACGACGTCGTGAAGACCCTGACGGTGGTCTCCGCGATCTTCCTGCCGCTCACGTTCCTCGCGGGCGTGTGGGGCATGAACTACCGGTTCATGCCGGAACTGCACTGGCGGTACGGGTACCTCATGGCGTGGGCGAGCTTCGTCACGGTGGCCGTGGCGCTCGGCTGGTACTTCAAACGGCGCGGCTGGTGGTGACGCCGGGCGCGACGAACCTTTCGCCACGTGTCCGGACACATTGTGCTCGTGCGTCAAGCGCTGGAGGACGACGTCACCGACGCCGAACCCGAGAAGCGGCGTGTCGCACGCGAGCCGCGGGAACGCGGGGTTCTGCGGACGGAGGTGTCGTCGAAAGCGCCCGGACGGGCCGAGCAGAACGGCCGCCTCACCACGCGGGCTTGATCTGCTCGACCGGATCGGCGGGGTCCTCGACGCGTCCACCACGAAGCGGTCATCCTTCCACTTCACGCGCGATCGCGGCGTCCCCGCCGACACGAGCGGCGAGCCGCGCGAGGTCGGCGAGCACCACCACCGCGAGGACGGTCGCGAGGATCGCGTTGGTGTACAGGCCGGCGAGACTGTCACCCGTGTTGAACACCACGCGGATGGTGGTGCGGATCGCTTCGTTCCACGCGAGCGCCGCGATCAGACCGAGCGAGGCGGACGCGAGGGTGATCATCGTCTGGAGGTACGTGCGGGCAGGCCGTCGCGAGGAACACCACGATCTTCGCGCTGCTCGCGCGCAGCGCGCTCGTGAGCAGGTTCGCCTCGCTGAGGTAGCACGTGAGCTTGAGAATCCGGAAGGTCCGCAGCAGGCGCAGCGCGCGGATCACGAGGAGGTACTGCGCGCCCGGCAGGAACAGCACGAGGTACGCGGGCAGGATCGCGACGAGGTCGACGAATCCGAGCGGGCTCAGCGCGTAGCGCCACCAGCGCCGCGCCGACACGAGCCGCAGGAAGTACTCCACGGTGAACGCCAGGGTGAAGGCAGTCTCCGCGGCCCGCGCGGGTGTCGCTCTCGAAGACGACGTTCCCGAGCGTCACCTGCCACGGGGGCCGCGTGTCCTCCAACCTGCTCATACCGGCAGTGTTGGCGACCTCGCCGCACGTCAGGCTTACCCTGGGAGGGTGTCGCCTTCACGCCTGGTGCTGCTCACGGTCGTTCTGTCGATGACCGCAGGGGCGAGCTTCGCCGTGGGCAGGGTGGTCCGGCTGATCGGGCTCGTGGCGCTCGTTCCCGCTGTTCGCGCTGACCGCGCGGCTGCTGACGTTCCTGACCCTGCGGGACCGGCCGTTCGGCGACTTTCGGGACGAGGACTGATCCTCCGAGTCTACCCGCCGACGTGCACGACGGGCCGCAGTTCCGGGTTCCGCACCGCGCGGCGCAGCACCTCGTGCGTGAGCGGCGCGATGTCCCCCTCGCCCAACACCAGGAACCGCACCGCCGCCGTGACCGGACTCTCCTCGATCCACTCGAAGTACACGTGCGGCTGCACGCCGTACGTGTCACGCACGTGCAGCAGGAACGACGCGATCGCGTTGGGCACCGCGCTCGACTCCAGTCGCAGGATCCGGTATCCGCCCACCTCCACCCCTCGGACCTCCAGCACGTCCGCGAACTCGCTGGGGTCCGCGACGCGCACTTCTAGGAACAGGAACGGCACGCCGTTCGGCAGGTGCGTGTCCGTGCGGACCTCGTGTTCCTTCTCGGCGTACTCCGCGACGTCGCCCGCGTTGAGTTCGTTCGCGATGAATCGGAGCTCGCCGGAAGCCGCGGCCCGGTTGAGCAGTCGTCGCGCCTCCGCGTCGAGTTCGACCCGTTCGGTGCGGAGCTCGAAGGACCGCAGCACGCGCGAGACGACGGACACCACGATGATCGCGAGGATGAAGAAGGCCCCGAGCCGCAGGCCGCTGAGGTCGTCGATGAACGTGACGATCAGGGTGTAGCCGAAGATCAGGCTGACCAGTCCGAACCAGAAGATCTCGACGCGGGCGCGTCTACGGACGGCGGAGAGCGTCACGGCGACGCTCGCGCTGCCGATCAGGACGAGGACGCCTGTCGCGTACGCCGCGGCCTGCGCGTTGACGTCCGCGCGGAAGATCAGGGTGATCAGCACGCACACGAAGGTGTAGATCAGCACGAGCGGCCGCGTCGCGCGCGCCCAGTCGGGCGCCATGCCGTACCTCGGCAGGTAGCGCGGCACGATGTTCAAGAGGCCCGCCATGGCGCTCGCGCCCGCGAACCACAGGATCAGGATGGTGCTGACGTCGTACGCGGTGCCGAACACCTCCCCGAGCCGTTCGTGCGCGAGGTACGCCAGCGCGCGTCCGTTCGCCTCGCCGCCCGGCTGGAACTGCGCGGCGGGAATCAGGAGGGTGGTCGCGAAGGACGAGCCGATCAGCAGGACGCTCATGATGAGCGCGGCGGTGGTGAGGAGCAGGCGGGCGCTCTTGATGCGGCCCTTCGGGTGCGCTTCCGTGTCGCCCGCGTCGCCCTTCACGAGGGGCATCACGACGACGCCCGTCTCGAAGCCCGACAGGCCCAGCGCGAGGCGGGGGAAGACCAGCAGGGCCGCGCCGATCACCGCGAGCGGACTGACGTACGTGGACAGGAGCGACCGCGCCCAGTTCGACAGCAGCGTGGGGTGCGTGACGACCTCGCGCAGGGCGTCTCCCACCACCACGAGGTTCAGGCCGAGGTACACGACGACGAGCACGACGGCGATGCCGATCGCCTCGCTGAATCCCAGCAGGAACACTCCGCCGAGCAGCAGGATCAGCGTCAGCGTGATCGGGACGTTCCACCCGTCGACGATCGGGTGGAGAAACGGGTTCTCCACGACGTGCGCGGCCGCGTCCGCCGCGCTGAGCGTGATCGTGATGATGAAGCCCGTCGCGACGAAGCCGAGCAGGATCAGCACCAGCAGCTTGCTCTGCCAGCGCCGCAGGAGGCGTTCGAGCATGCTGATGCTGCCGTCGCCGTGCGGACTTTCCCCGGCGACGCTGCGGTACATCGGCAGCGCGCCGAAGAGCGTGACGAGGACCAGCACGAGCGTCGCGACGGGGGAGAGCGCGAGGGTGCCGGCGGTGATCGCGGCGAGCGCGGCGATGCCCGGCTGATACCCCAGCGTGCTGAAGTAGTCGACGCCGGTGAGGCACATGACCTTCCACCAGGGTTGCGTGTGGTGCTGCGTGTGCGCCTGCTGCTCGTCCTCGTAGAAGCCCTCTCGTTCCTTGGGCTGGCCCTGGAGCAGCCAAAAGCGCAGGTTGTCGCGCAGGGACGAGCGTGGTTTCGGTTGATTCGACATACGGGCATTGTGCGTCAGCGGGAAGGCAACGGAAACCCGCACCGGGGTCACCTAAATGCGGGGCCGCTCAATGGACCGTCCAGCTGCCGTCGGCCGTCCAGGCGAGGTTCGTCTGGGTGGGCAGCGTCGTCGTCCTGACCGTCACGTCGACGGTCGCGTCCGTCTCCCGGGTGGTGCGGGTCACCGCGTTCCAGCCTTTGCGCAGGGTCTCGTCGTACGTGAAGCGGCCCTGGTAGGTTCGCGTGTCGGTCGTGTACGTGCACAGGGTCTCACCGGTCACGCGGACGTCACGGTCGACGAACGTGAAGTTCAGGATCTGCGTGTCACGCGGAAGCTCGGTGGTTCTGGACGTGCCGGAGAGCATGCCGTAGTAGAAGCGGTCGAGCAGCGCCGTGGAATCGGCGGTCTTCGTGGCGAGGCCGAAGGCGGTCTTGAGCTTGAAGTCGTCCGGTTCGTAGTTCAGCGTGAACGTCGAGCAGTCCGTCCGGTCGAGTTTCGCTTCGGAGAGGCTGTTGAGGTAGGGCGTCATGACGTCCGCGCCGGGCAGGTCGAGCCGGAAGGTGCCGTCGTCGTGGACGACTCCGGCGGGAACGAATTCGGTGGGGGCGCGGGTGAGACTGCGGTTCTGGAGGAGCAGGCCGAGCTTCGTTTCCTGCGCGGTCGCGCCCGTGAGGAGGCCGGTGAGCGTGACGGTCTCGCCGAGCGCGCCGAGCGCCTGAGGCGTCTCGGGTCGAGGCGCGCCGGGGCCCGCGCAGCCCGCGAGGAGGAGCGTGGCGGCGAACAGCAGGTTCAGGTTCTTCATGGTGTGCACACCGTATCAGGACGAGGGCGGGCCGCGCGGCGCACGTGCGCTTCGGCGGAACGTCCCGCCCTCGGCCTCACGCCCGGCCCGCAGGACGACGATCCAGGCCGCGCGGTGGCCGCACCGTCGCCGATGATCTCGTTCTCCTGATTCGGTTGCGCGGCGGTACCGGCGACGTCCGCACGCTTGACCGAACACGCTCCGACGCTCCCTTCGGGGACAGCCGGGCCGGACGGCCGTTCCTGCCGCCCCGGGCTGTGCACGTTCGCGAGCGCCGCCGTCACGTCGGCGCGGGGCGATCACGAACCAATCATGAGGAACCGTTTACCTTGCTCACGTCAACCTCAGGGACGGGGAGGTCGTCAACGACGCCGACCTCCCCGCACGCCCAGACCGCGCACACAAGGAGACCCTCATGCACCCACGCCGCCACACCCCCACACTCACCCTCGTCCTCACCGCCGCGCTGCTGTCCGCCTGCGGCCACTCCGACCCGCCCCCACCGCCCACGCCGCCCGCACCCGACGCGACCCTCGACGCCGACACCCTGAACCCCGCCGCCCGCGGCGAACCCATCACCCTCCACGGCGCCCACCTCGCCACCGGCGACCACGTCAAGGTCGGCGACGCCGACGCCACCAACGTCACCTGGACCGACACCGACGTCACCTTCACCGTACCCGACACCGCCGCCTGGGGCGACAACCAGGTCACCCTCACCGTGAACGGCAAGACCCTCACCGTCCCCACGCCACTGTTCGTGGGCGCGAAGCTCAACCCCGCGGCCAGCACCACCAACGACATCCAGACCGCGCTCGACGCGCTGCCCGACCACGCCGCGCTGATCCTCGGCGCCCGCGAGTACACCAGCGCCGGCGCCACGCTCGTCATCGACAACAAGACCCTCCACGGCGCCGGACCGGACCAGACCAGGGTGAACGGCAACGTCCGCTTCGTCGTCAACGGCGACGCGCACGTCGAGATGAAGCGCCTCACCTTCGTCGGCGACCAGTTCGACGTCACCGCGTCACGAACCGACGTCAGCCACGCCAGCACACAGTCCCCCCTCGGCGCGGCCCGCACCTCGAACCCAGCGGCGGCCGCCGGAGGAACCTCGCGAGCGCTGCTCACCTCCCCGTCCGCCGCCGACGCCACGATCCACACGCAAAGCGTGACCACCCGGGCACCCAGCAGCCTCTCGTTCGATCACGTCGCCCTGATCGGCTCGACCAGCACCACCGGATCCTTCCGGAGCAACGTCATCAGCACGGACCTCACCTTCACGCACAGCCGCGCCGACCTGCACCAGAACGCCGAGCTCACCGCGACCAACCTCACCGTCGAGGACAGCGACCTCAACGTGCTCGAACAGAACCCCGCCGCCCAGTGGGGCGCCACGCTGGACATCGCGACGCTCGGCAAGATCCGGATCAATCGCAGCACCCTCACCTCCAACGGCAGGATGAACGTCAGGACGTCACTGGACGACGTCGAGGTGCACGGCGGCAAGCTCACCGTCGACGCCTTCGGTCTGTGCAGCGCGTGGTGCTCCAACGGCCTGCAGATCAGCAGCACCCTCGGCGACGTCGACATCACCGGCAGCAGCGTCAACGTCAGCGCGCCGAGCAGGGGCGCCGCGTTCACCTCCAGCCTGGGCATCACCTCCGCCGCGGGCAACCTGAACATCCAGGACAACACGCTCATCCACGCCGACGACACCCTCGACCTCACCGCCGGCACCACCTACAACAATGCCATCCCCGTGAACCACGTCACCCTCACCGGAAACAAGGAAGTGTCCGCGGGCGACGGACCGGACGGCGTGAACCTCGGCACGCTCAACATCTACAACAACCACCTCGGTACGGTCACGGTGCAGAACAACACCACCCTCAAGTCGGACTACCGCATGGACGTCCACTCCGGCAGTGGGCAGGTCGTCGTCAAGGACAACCCCCACATCGAGGTCATCTCCGGCGACAGCAGCAAGCTCGACACGCCCAGCCAGGGCATCCTGTGGCTCTACACCGACGTCGCGGGCAACCACACGCCGGGACGCCTCGACGTCAGCAACAACACCTTCAAGCTCGACGGAAAACTGTACGCCGAAACCGCGAGGGATGACTTCGCCTGGTCGAAGAACACCGTCGACGTCACCGGCAACAACAGCCCCCGCGTAGAAGCGCGCTGCAACCACGCGAACACCTGCGTCCTCACCGACAACACCATCACCATCCGCGACACCCACCCCACCCTCGACACCCGCACCTTCGCCAGCTTCAAGCTCATGGCCGACACCTTCGCGAGCTCCGACGCCCCGCAGACCGTCACGGTCACCGGCAACACCATCGTCACGCTGGGCGGACGCACGTCCACGACGGCGATGTCGCTCGGCTGGGGCGCCGCGACCGTCAAGGACAACACCCTGACGAGCTCCGGTACCGCCGCGTTCACCGCGGTCCAGGCCACCGCGACCGTCACCGCGAACACCCTCCACCTGTTCAGCGGCGGCGGCCCCACCGGCGACGACCAGGGCCTGAGCCTCTCCGCCGTTCAGGGCGCGACCGGACACCTCAGCGTCCTGAACTTCACGGGCAACACCGTGAGCAACGCGGGACTCACGAGCGCGTTCGACGAGGACGGCATGGGAACGCTCGACAGCCTCACCGTGCAGGACAACGTCGGCGTCCGCCTGCCGTAAGCGACCGGCAACACACGCAGGAGCAGGCGCCGCCCCAGGGGCGGCGCCGCACCGTGGAGGCGCGGCGCGGCGCGGCGACGAGCGGGCGGAGCTGACGGCCTCACCGACGGGGAAGGGCACGTACCGCCGACCCACTTCAGGAAGGTCCGCACGATGGGTACGTCAGGATCTGGACGTGCACGTCGTGCCGGACGACCTCATGACGCTCAAGACGCGCGTCGCGCACGACTGGGTGCTGACGCACCCCGTGGACCACCTGCACTTCACGCCGACGAGCGTCATGATGCCAGCCATCCCGACGCGGCGCTTCGAAGGTCGCGGCAGCCCGCCCGCCCCCTGCCTTCAGCCCAGGAACCGGCCGAGCCACCCACGATCGACCTGACGTGAGTGGCTCGGCTTCCGCACTGGTCAGTACTTCCAGAACAGGCCGTCCGCATCGGACCTGAGCGTCAGGGTCCGCACGACGGTGTTCGACGCGTCCGTCGACGAGATGACGCTCAGCGCGTTCCAGCCCGCGTGGAGCGGCACGTCGGACGCGGCGAACGCGCACGACGAGGAGGGCGCCGCGTTCACGGTCACGTCCTGGTCCGCGTACACCCAGATCGGCTGCGCCGCGCCATCGACGCCGCCGTCCGGCGTCGCGCCGTACGCGCGCACGGTCGTCGTCCGCTCCGTGGACGTCGCGTCGAGCGCCAGCATGGACACCACGACCGCGCGGGCGTCCGTGGACAGGGTGGCGCCGTCCAGCAGGCTCTGCGTGGTGCAGTTCACCTGCTTCGCGAGCGCCACGCCGAGGGTGTCGAGCCCCGCCGGGACGTCCTTCGGTCCTGGAAACGAGAGCTGGAAGGTGCCGCCCGCGTCGACGACGCCGCGGTACCTGACCTGGACGCTCCCGCTCGACAGGTAGGACGTCCAAGAGACCGTGCGGTTCGTGAAGTCCGCCGTGACGCCGCCGAAGCGGGTCAGGGGACCCGACAGGGTCAGGCCGTCCGGGACGTCTCCGACGAACACCTTGATCGTGCCGCGCCGCGCGCGGGTGCCGTCGGAGATGTCGAACGTGACGTCGTACGCGCCGTCGGGCGTGCCGTTCGCGACGTCGACGGTGAGGGGCAGTGTCGCGCCGGGCGTCGTGACCGTGACGGACGACGGGATGACGCTGATGGATGCGTCCGGGTCGACGGTCACGCCGCGCACGGTGAAGGTGCGGGCGGAGCCGGCGTCCTGGATCTGCTCGTTGACGTTCACGGACACGCTGCTGGTGACGCTCGTGCCCCGCGGCGCGGTGAGGCCGCGGTCCGCGACGACCGTGAGGCTGGGCCGCGCCTGCCAGCCGTTCGGGGCGATGTCCGCGGCGTTCGTGAAGCTCGATCGCGCGGTGGTGCCGTCGAGGGTGAAGGTGGTGACGACGAGGTTCCAGCCCCTGTCGAGGTGGAGGTCGTACGTCACGACGTCCTTGCCGAGGGTGACGCAGCTTCGCGTGCCGGTCAGGTCGAGGGCGCGATCCACGAAGATCCACCGGGTGAGGGCGAAGGTGCCGTTCGTCGTGACGACGTGGCTGGCCGTGCCGACCTTGAGGTCGTCTCGCCGCAGTTCGACGTCGCTGGCCAGGGCGACGCGCGCGTCGTCGTCGCTGCTGACGACGTCGGTGGTGCAGTCCCGGTCGAACGGTCCCGGGGCGTATAGGCTCGACGCGGCGGTGAGGACGGGAGCGAGGGTGGTGAGGTCGGTGGGGAGGGCGACGTCGAACATGCCGTTCGTGAGGGTGCCGGGCGTCGTGATCGTTGCGCTCAGGGTGGGGTTCGTGATGACGGCGCGGACCGTGTCGGCCTGCTCCGGCGGTGTGACGGTGCCGCTGAGGCGGCCGGGAGTGTACTCGGGCGTCGCGGCCTGAACGGTGAGGGTGAGGGCGGCGTCGGCGGTGGTGGTGGCGTTCGTCGCGCGGATCTTGAGGTCGTACGTGCCGGGGGTGACGGCGCTGGCGACGTCGACGCGGAGGGTGGCGGTCGTGGCGGAAGCGCTGACGGTGGTGGCGGCGGCGGTGATTCCGGTGGGGGCGCCGGTGAGGGTGAGGGTGACGTCGCCGGTGAGGCCGCCGCCTCGTGTGATGGTGACGATGACGTCCGTGCCGCCGCCTGCCTTGAGGGTGGTGTCGCCGCTGTGGGTGACGGTGAGGCTGGCGGGCTCGGCGGGTTGGGTGATGGGGGTGGGTGTGGTGGCGACGGGGGCGTTGCCGCAGGCGTTGAGGAGGAGGGCGCCGCCGAGAAGCAGCAGGAGGGGTCGAGGGCGGTTCATGGTGCCTGACCCTACCCCCACCGCTTTAACTTTTTGTTAACGCTTTGAACAGGACTGCGATAAAACGCTCATCTTCCTGTGACCTTGTCAGGCGAACGTCCTGTTCTTGCCGACAAATTCCCGTCAACAAATCACCAAAAGCTCGTGTGCAGCACCGGAGTCCTGAGCCCCGTCCGCCCCTCAGCTCCCCGGGACTCCCACACCCAGACCACGCCCTCCGCACCCGACCATCCTGCTCTTCGCCTCTCGTCTCCGGCTCCTCGCCCCCCTCCCGTGACGGGCTTCACCTGAGGAACGCGACGATGGGCTGCCAGTACGCCCGCGCGCTGCCCGGCACGAGGTTGTCCTCCTCGCTGAGGTTGCGCGCGCCGTCCACGCCCGACACCAGCTTCGACACGAACAGCGTCCGCCGCGCGGGCGGCAGCGCGTCGTACACCTGACGTGGCCCCTCGTCCGCATCGAGCGGCTTCTCCGAGATCAGCAGCACCCGGGTCTTCACCTTCCGCACGGCGGGCAGCATCGACAGGCCCTCCAGGAACGCCTCGGGCGCCGGGTTCCACGCGATCAGCCCCGCGAGGTCCGCGTGACGCGCCGCGAAGGGGAACAGCAGGGACGCGCCGTCGTACTCACCCATCGCGAACAGCCGCGCCCCGGGGTACGTGCGGCGCGCGAAGATGTAGGCCGCTTCGAGGTCGAGCAGGACGTCCGCGAAGGTGTAGCGGCCCTGCGGGACTCGCCCGGCCGTGACGTTCGGGACGCCCATGTCGGGCATGCCGAGCCGCTGATCGAGCGCGACGCTGGCGTAGCCGAGCTCCGCGAAACGCCGCGCGGCCGCGTCGAACGCGTGAAGGCCGTCGTAGCGGCTGTGCACGAGCAGCAGCACCCCCCTGGGACGCTTCACGGGCGTGTGCTCCCCGTGGAGCCTCACGCCGTCGGACGCGCGCAACTCGATCGGCGCGGCGAAGGCGCCGAACGTCAAGGTCAGGACGAGCGGGACGACCGCACGAAGCTTCATCGGGACCTCCTTCGCGAAGGTGGCGAAGTCGATACGACGGGCAGGAACACGAACCCGGGAGGGCGCGGTGACGCCACGCGACGCGCCCCCAGCCGGGCCGCGTCGGTCGGTCACTGCTTCACGAGGATGTCCGGCTGAGCGCCCCTGGGGAGCAGATAGCTCAGCACGACCGTCACGGTCCGGTCCGTGGAGTTGGCGACGTCGTGCACCTGCCCGAGCGGTTCGGTGAAGCTCTGCCCGGCGGCGTACGTGGTCGTCCTGCCATTCTGATGCACCGTCAAGGTGCCACTGAGGACGAGACCCAGCAGGGGCCCGCCGTGCTTGTGCAGCGGGAACACCGCGCCCGGAGGGAAGTCCACCACGACCACCATGTTGGTGAACCCCGCTGGGACGGCGAGCGACTCGAACCTGCCCGAGAACCGCGCCTGCGGAGCGGGCGCCGCGGCGGGCATGGTATTGGTGGGCTGCGCCAGCGCGGTCAGAGCGAACGACGCGCTCAGGGCAGTCAGCATCCTCGTGTTCATCGTCGACCTCCTGGGAAGGGCCGTGGCGAGCGGACGAGCGTCGATCCTTCAGGGAGCCCGACCGAACGGTGGCCCCGCGACGTCGTCCACGGTCCACACCTCGCCGCCGAGCGTCACGACGTACGCGGTGTTCCCGATCACTTCCAGCGACGTCGGCCGGTCCAATCCGGACGCCAGGGTCGTGAAGGTGCCGTCGTCGTTCACCCGCACAAGCGACCCCGTGCCGGGCGTGGCGGGAAAGCCCTCGGCAGGTCCGGTCCACACGCCCTGCGACAGCGCGAACAGCGTGCGGCCCCGCCCGAACTCCACGTCCACGAGAAGCCGCGCGCCCGACGCGACCGTCCTCGTGACGCGCCCACGCCCGTCGAACTCGACGATGCGGCCCGTCTCGGGCAGATGCGGGATCGGTCCCGCCTCCGCCATGAAAACCGAGTCACCACGCACGGCGAGGCCCGTCGGGACGATGTTGCCGAAGGTGACGAGCTCCGAGACGTCACCGCTTCTCGTCACGCGCAACACGCGGTTGTGATGCCCGTCCGTCACGAGGAACTCCCCACGGAACGGCTCCAGCGCGTACTGCACCCCGCTCGGGATGAAGAACCGCGGGACGGGTGGATGCGCGAGCGAGAACGCGCCGATGTCCGCGACGAGCGTGTGGCTGGTCGGGCCGTCCACGCGGTACAGACCCACCGCGTCGTGCCCACCGACGTCCGCGCCGACCAGGGTGACGAGCGCGTACGCGGTCGAGCCGCGGAACGCGACGTCCGTGACCCCGCCGATCGAGAGGATCGGGGTGGGGAAGCCGCTCGCGAAGGTCGTGACGGCACCGGTCCTCGGGTCGATCCGCAGGATGCGGCCCGCGGCGGGTTCGGTGACGTACAGCGCCCCGCCGGGGCCGACGGCGCTGCCGAACGCCCCCTGAAGGCCGGTGACGAGCCGCGTCGGCGCGGCCGGGACGACCTGGGAGAGCGTCGTCGCGGCGGCCGCGTCCCGCGCGGGACGCGTGGTCTCACCGCACGCGGCGAGCATGCCGACGAGCAACGCCGCGAGGACGACGTTCCGGTCGAAGGTACTGGAAGGGTGCATGGCCGTTCCTCCTCTGTCGATCTGCCCCAGGACTGCGTGATGCGGGGCGCATTGAGCGCGAACGCCCGCGACGTCCCGACCGACCCGGGTGTGCCGGGCGCCGGACCTGCCATGACGCTGCTCATGCCCGCGGCGTCCGTCGCGAGGCGCGGCTCACGTCGCTCGAAGGCGTGGGCGTTCCTGCGCCTGTCGCCCATGTGGCGTGAGGTGCGGGGCGTCCGGCGTCAGCGGGGCTTACCCACTGGCGGACGTGACCCGAAGAGGCCGAGGGTCGGAAGGTCGTGCATGAGGCGCCTCCGTTCGACCGCCCTGCGGCGGCAGCGTGAAGGACGTGCGACGGGTGGCCGTCACGAAGGGAGGGCGCTGGGCGGTCACCGGTGAGCGCGGGCTCGAACGCAGCGGAGACCTCTATCGTGCGCCTCCAGGAGGCCGTGATGGTGAGAGGGGAAGGGGCTCCGCTGGCCTGCCGATACGACGTGAGGGGTGCCCGCGACGGCAGAACGCTCCGGAAGGCTCCGCGTCCGTGACGCGCCCGCACTTCCGGAGGGTGAGGGGACCTGCCGGGCAGTCACCCGCCCGGCAGGGTCGTGAGGGTCTGACGGAGGGACGCGTGCGCCGC
This sequence comes from Deinococcus pimensis DSM 21231, assembly GCF_000519345.1. Lineage (GTDB taxonomy): Bacteria > Deinococcota > Deinococci > Deinococcales > Deinococcaceae > Deinococcus_A > Deinococcus_A pimensis. The sequence goes on along the minus strand of NZ_KI912671.1, from coordinate 187,902 downwards.
GGGGGCAGGTATCGAAGCCTCACCCTCGGCGCTCGGGGTGGCGAAGAAGAACGCGAGGGCCAGCAGGACGTACACCGTGATCAGCAGGACGCCCTCGAACCACGTGGTCTCCCCGTCACGGGTGATGCTGTTGACGATCAATGGCACCGCGATGATCGCGAAGAGCTCCAGCGGACTGCCGAACACGAGGTTCATGGGGTGCCCGATGAAGTACGACACGATCACCAGCAGGGGCGCGGTGAGGAGCGCCACCTGGATGGTGCCGCCCACGGCGATGCTGACGGCGAGACCGATCCGGCCGCGCCGCGCGAAGTACGTGGCGCCCACGTACTCCGCGAAGTTCCCGACGATGGCGAGCACGACGATGCCGAGGAAGAACGGGCTGAGCCCGAGCGCCCGCGAGGTGGCCTCCAGCGCGCCTGACACGAGTTCCGCCTCGACGGCGACGAGGACGGTCGCGGCGACGAGGACGAGCACGGAGCGGCTCAGCGGCCACGCGGGACCGTGGCTCTCGGCGTCGTCCTCGAGGCTGAACACGTCGCGGTGCGTGACGAGGGTGTAGACGAGATTGAGGAGGTACACGAGGATCAGCACGACGGCCACGCCGAGGCTGAGGTACTCGTCGAGGTTCGCCAGCACCCCGGCGTCGGGCGCTCTGAAGGCGCCGGTGCGTTCGGTGTAGTCGTAGATGGCGGGCAGCACGAGCGCGAGGACGAGCAGGACCAGCATGCTGGCGAGCTGCTGCGCGCCCTGCTTGTTGAACGTCTGCCGCGCGCGTCCGAAGCTGCCGGCGAGCACGGCGAGGCCGAGGCCGAGCAGGGCGTTGCCGATGATGCTGCCGGTGATCTGCGCCTTGACGACGGCGGTGTTGCCCGCGATGAGCACGAAGATCGCGAGGATGAGCTCGGCGAGGTTGCCGAAGGTGACGCTGAGCAGACCGCCGATGGTGGGACCCGCGACGCCCGCGATGCCCTCGGTGCCCTTTCGCATCCAGTCCGCGAGGGGCACGATGCCGATGACGGCGGTGACGAACACCCACAGGGGTGGGGCGCGGACGACGTACTCCAGCACGAGCGACAGGGGCACGAACACGAGCAGCAGGTTCATGAGCATGCGGGTAGCGTACCGGGCAGGGCCGCGGGGCAGGCGTGCCCTTCGTTCATCGTTTCGACCGCAACCGAAAGGCGCCGTGGCGGGAGCGGCGGCGCAGGACGGCGTGACGGGGCGTGGTGGCGCGTGGTCGTCGGACGCTCAGCCGACGTCGGGGTGCTGCTCGCGGACGAGGGGGTTGTCCTGCGAGGGGTGGCGCTGCTCGTAGACGGTCGCGGCGGCCCAGAAGGCCACGAGGCCGATTCCGATCTTGTTCACGACGTCCGCGACGCTGAACGCCACGTGCACCCAGTTCAGGTCGAAGTCGGTGATCAGGGCGAGCAGGTACCCGACGGGGTAGACGCCCCAGGTGGTGACGGTCGCGAGCGCCATCGTCTTGAAGGCGCGTTCCTCCTCCCGCTGCGCGGCGCGCTGGTACGCGCGGAAGCGGGTGAAGAGGATATACACGGCGATGAGGTAGAAGACGGTGCTGACCGTGCCCCACACGAGGCGGGGTCCGGCGAGGATGGTGCCGCCGTCGGTGATCTGGTTCTCGCCGAGGTAGCCGGTGAAGATCATCAGGACGTCCGCGAGCAGCATGACCGTGACGGGCGCGAGCACGTAGCGGGTGCGGACGCGCAGGATCAGGACGTTCGCGAGCAGCAGCAGGGGCGTGGTGACGGTCCAGTCCATGTAGCGGGTCTGGCCGATCGCGACGTAGGCCTCGCGGGTGAGGTTGAGCCGCTCGGCGGGGTCGCCGACCGTCGCGATGACCTGGAGGTAGTGGCGGTAGTGGTCCTGGATGAAGAAGTAGGAGACGCCCGCGACGAGGCAGATGATCGCGTGGAGGACCATGCTGGCGCGGTGTTCGGGCACGACGCGGTTCTGGGTGGTCAGGAAGAAGACGCTGGCGGCGAGGAAGGCGAGCATCGTGGCGAACAGGGTGTAGTGGGTGACCTGTTCGAGCAGCCCGACCTCTCCGGCGGTGGGGACGAAGAAGCCTGCGAGGTCCATGAGGTCTCCTTTCGGGGGGTGCGCGGGGTGTGAGGGGAGGGCCCGTTCAGGTGGCGCGGCGCTCGCCTGGGGGCGTGCGTGGATCGAGGACGTCGGCGTCGAGGCGGTCGAGGAGGTCCCGGATGAACTGCCGGGCGTGCTGGTGGGAGTCCTCGCCCTTGAAGACGGCGAGGACGTGATGGTCGCCGCTGACGCTCCTGGCCTGGACCTGGTGGCGGAGCTGCTCCTGGGTGCCGCTGCCCTGCACGTCGATGGTTTCGATGTGGTGGGCGTTGAGCAGCTGGCCGGAGGGGGTGGCGATGTACAGGGGTTTCACGGGTTCTCCTTCGGGTGTGGGGAGTGGTGGTTCACCCGCCAGTGTCCTCCTCCCCTGACATCGTGTTACGATACAAATCCAAAGGACGATTCACCAGAGGAAAAGCGACCGTCATAAATAGATCCGGACCTACAAAAGACCTGCAAACCCGCCGCGCCACGGATCCGAAGCAGCGGCACGACGCGCGAATATCGCCTGTCGTCGAAAGACCCCCTATCAATACCGGGCCATCGGCTGGCATCGCCTAGTGCCGCACACCGCGCCCGAGCCCAGCCCCAGCTACACTCGCCAGCGCCACACTCACGCCCGGGGCAGTCATCCACGACCTGTCGGCCCGATCGACGCTCGTCTCGCCTGCCCGCCAGCGCGAGGCGCAACAGGAAGCGACGCGCTCCACCGAGCGCGTCGCCCCAACGCTGCGTCCTCAGGGGTTGATGCGGTACGTCGCGCCGCCGTTGTCGTACCCGAAGGTCGTCATGAGGTAGCGCCCGCCGGGCTGCACGAGCAGATCGCCCACGTCGGCGTACTGCTCAGGCGTGATCAGCGTCACGCCGTTCTTCCCGAAGGTCGTGTCGAGCATGAGGTCCGCACCGAACCGCACGAGCGCCAGGGACTCGTACCCCGAGGGCTGATACCGGCCGCCGACGAGCACCTGCCCGGTCGGCGTGACCTCCACTGCAGTGGGAATGCTGAGCGGCCCGGCACCTGCCGTCGGGCCGAACTCGAAGCAACGCTTGAGGGCGGCCCGGCCGTCCGCGCTGATCCGATCAATCTCCACGCCGTTCGCGCGGTAGAACGACGACGCGACGACCACCTCGCCGGTGGGTGTGACTGTCGTCGGTCCCGCGAACGCACCGCCGCAACCCTGGGGTGACGGAGTCACCGCCGGTGTCCACACGCCATTCTGACCATAGGTCGTGTCGACGGTGCCGTTCGGGAGGTAACGAAGGGCCCACGCGGCCGTCGCGGTGGTCGAGAGGTTGCTCGTTCCCGCCACCACGATCCGCCCATCGGCCAGGACCGCCACGGAGCCCGGCTCTTCGTTCGTGGAGTAGTTGCTCCCGGGCAGGACGTCCTCCAGTTGCCGGTAGATCACACCGTTCGTGCCGAACGTCGAGTCCCTCGATCCGTTCGCGCCGAGCCTCAGAACGAAGAGGCCCTGCTGGTCGTAGGCGGAAACGCCGATGGGTTGAATGGCGGTCCCCACCACGACGATCTTCCCGTCGGACGTGAGCGTCACGGCGGTGGCCCTGTCGGTGGACCCGCCGCCATTGGCCGGCACGGACAGGTTCAACACCACGCGGCCCGCGTCACCAAAGGACGTGTCGGGCGTGAGGTCCGGGTTGAGGCGGATCACGAGGACGTCCGAGCCGTCGGCGCTCAGCGTGCGCGCACCGACCAGCACGACCTTCCCGTCGGGCTGGACGACGAGACTGGACAAGCTCTCACCGTTTTGGAGCGGAAGGGGTGTCGTGCCGAGCACCGCGCCGTCCGGAGAGAGCCGCGTGATCTTCCCGGCGCCGAGGATCAGGTTGGTGCCGTCTCCTGCGAGGGCCGCCAGGAGGCCAGGTACGGGTACGCTGCCATTCGTGCCGTACGAGGTGTCGAGGGTGCCGGGCGCGCCCGTCGCGGGGGGTGGCGTGACAGTGCCCTGCTGGCAGTGGACGGTGGGCTGGATCCAGTCGGCGTGATCGTAGTAGAAGTTGTCCCCACCGTTGGTGACGACCAGACGCAGGTCGGTCTTGCCGGTCGTGTCCACCGAGTAAAACCTCGCGCCATCCTTGCCCGTCATCACACCCGAGTCCCACACCTTGGCGCCGTCCAACCAGATCTGGAAGGTGACGCTGCCCCGGTCGCCCACCTCGTCGTCCACGCCCACGTACCCGTCGAGCTTGTTGCACGTCACGCCCGCGAGGGTGCTCCTGAGGCTCCAGCGGAGTTCGCTGTCGGCGTGCACGCCGTAGCCCACGTCGTAGGTCTTGCCGCCCACGCTGAGCTTGCGGCCGTCACCCTTGTTCTGTTCACCGTTGCTGGTGTTGATCTCGATGGGTCCCCAGCCGTTCGTGGCGCTGAGGATGGGTTCGTAGTACAGGTTGTTCGCACCCGGGTCGAGCACGAGCGGGGTGACGTTGCCGGGCTGCTGGGTGTAGCTCCAGGGGTACGAAGCGCCGTTCGCGTACGGCCCGAGGTCGTCCTGTGAAGCGGCCGGAGATGTGGTCTGTCCGCAGGCGAGGAGGAGCAACGGAAGCGTGAGGGGAAGGAATGTTCTGTACGTGAGTCGCGACATGAAAGCTCCTTGCGCTTAGACCGCGTGCAGTGCGTTGTGGAATCCGGCCTGAAGGCGCACGGGTAGCGTGACAGACGCGGCATGACGCCCGGTGCAGGCCCGGTGAATACCCGCCTCACGGGTCCGGCATGAAGAACTCACGGAGTACGGCCAGAACCTCGGGCGTGCCACGTGCTCGTCGCGCTTCACCTCGTCATGCGAGCTTCATCTGTCCTCACGGGAGGAACACCATGCTTCGGCCCGTCTCCTTCAGAAGTGAAGAGAAACAAAGGGCGCCCCTCACGCAAGGCGGGTGTGTCGACGCAGCACGATCAGGCAACACGCCAACCAGGTGAACCCGAGGTGGATGTCGTCGCGCACCTCGTACCGAACCCGCAGGCGACGGAACCGGCTCAACCACGAGAGGGTGCGCTCTACCACCCAACGGTGCCGTCCCAGGCGCTCACTGGACTCCACGCCTCGCCGGGCGATCCTGACTCTGATGCCACGTTCGGTGACATGCTCGTCGGCAGCGGCGGCTGTCGTAGGCTTTAGCGGCGTGGAGCTTGACCGGTCGCTTCCTCGGGTGCCCCCGGCGTCCGTCAGGAACCAGCGGGACGGCGTCGAGGAGCGCTTCGAACAGCAGGCTGTCATGGGTGTTCGCGGGGGACAGCAATACGGCGAGGGGCGTACCCTGACCGTCGACGATCAGGTGACGTTTGCTTCCTGAGCGTCCTCGATCCGTGGGATTCGGCCCGGTCAGCGAGCCCCCATTGCCGCGGGGACAGTGGCGCTGTCAAGACTGGCGCGGGTCCAGTCGAGCAGACCGGCCTGAGTGAGCCCCTCGAGCAGCACGTGGTGGAGCCGCTCGAACACCCCTGCTGCGTGCCAGTCCCGCAAGCGGCGCCAGCAACGGCTCGGGACGCCCCGACGCCAGGTCATGCCGCTGCCGAACCCGAGTTCGAGGGGAAGCTCTGCCCAGGGGATGCCAGTGCGGAGCAGGTAGACGATGCCTCCGAGCACACGGCGTGCAGGAACGCGAGGGCGTCCGCCGTTGGGTTTGGGTGGCTCGTGTGGCAGGAAGGGTGCGATGAGATGCCACAGTCCGTCGCTCACTTAGGTTCGGACCATCCCTCAGCGTGAACCATCTGGCTGAGCTATTGATACGCGGTCTAAGTCAAGACCAATGGCGTCGTAAGACCGCCGATCCATACCCTCAGTTCCGTGAGCACGCGTTCCCAATCATGGCGCGCCTGATCCGCAAGGGTAAAAAGGGGTCACTCCAGCAAGAGTGGCCCCTCTACCGCACGTCAGACGCCCGCGACGCTACGGATTCAATCCCGTCACGACGGTCGTGCCGACCACGATGCGCCCGTTCGGCTGCACGAGCACCTCGTTCGCGTTCGGGACCTTCACGAAGCCACCCCCGAAGGTCTTGTCGAGCGTCCCGTCCGCGTTGAGCCGACCCACCAGCGTCGAGTCCGTCGAGTCAGCGGTTTCCGTGCTGGTGAACAGCACCTTCCCGTCCGCCTGCACCGCCATGCGCGCGTTGTTGCAGTGCGTGCCCTCGCCTGTCGGACCTGGAATGAGGCCGAAATGCGTCGCGTCGAACGCGGGCGAGCCGTCAGGGTTGAAGCGTCTCAGCTCGCAGGGCAGCGCACTGTTCGTCGAGCGTCCCAGCACGAGGAACCTCCCGTCGGGCAGCAGCGCCAGATCGGACAATTGGAGGAGCTGATACCGCGCGTTGAGGGTCGTGACCATACCGTCCCCGTCGAGGGTGGAATCGAGCGTGCCGTTCGGCAGGAGCCGCACGACGAGCTGACTGCTGGTGTTGTAGCCCGACTGGGTGTACTTGTCGACCGCGCCGACCAGCACGCGCCCGTCCGGGTAGAGCAGCACGCGCGTGCCGGTGATCTTCTGGCTGACGAAGTCGGGGTCGCCGCTGCCGTCGCTGGCGGGGACGATGACGGTGCCGCCCTGCCCGAAGGTCGGGTCGAGTGCGCCGTCAGGCATCAACCGGGCGACGAACAGGTCCTTCGACATGTCGGTGGTGGGGGAGGATGGATGGAACGACTCGCCGACCACGATGATCTTCCCATCCGATTGCGCGACCGCGTCGTACAGAGCGTTGACGGCACTCGGCAGGCTCGAAATAAGGATGGCGCCCTTCGCGTCACCTGGGTTGGGTGTGTTCGCGGTCGGGTCGGGGGACCCGTCGGGCAGGAGCCGGATGATGGCGAACTGGTCGTAGTCGGGCACGGGGTTCCGGGTGTAGTCACTGCTCGCGACGGCAACGATCCGGCCGTCCGGCAGGAGTGAGACGCGGAGCGGACCACTGCTGGACCCGAGATGAAGGGTGGTGCGGCCAGCCTGCCCGAAGCCCGTGTCGGGCGTGCCGTCCGGGTTGTAGCGCGCGAAGGCGACGTCGAGTCCCCCGGCGGTAAGAATGGTGCCGGCGACGATGATCTTGCCGTCGGGTTGAACAGCGGTCGTGCTGACTCGAGTGAACCCCGCGTTGATGGTGTGGAAGGTGGGGTCGATGGTGCCGGACGGTCCGCCCGGGGCGGGCGGCGGGGTGGTCGTGCTGCCCTGCGCGCAGTGGACGGTGGGCTGGATCCAGTCGGCGTGATCGTAGTAGAAGTTGTCCCCGCCGTTGGTGACGACCAGACGCAGGTCGGTCTTGCCGGTCGTGTCCACCGAGTAAAACCTCGCGCCATCCTTGCCCGTCATCACACCCGAGTCCCACACCTTGGCGCCGTCCAACCAGATCTGGAAGGTGACGCTGCCCCGGTCGCCCACCTCGTCGTCCATGCCGACATACCCGTCGAGCTTGTTGCACATCACTCCAGCCAGCGTGGATTTGAGACTCCAGCGGAGTTCGCTGTCCGCGTGCACGCCGTACCCTACGTCGTACGTCTTGCCCGCCACGGTGAGGGGCCTGCCGTCGCCCACCTGCTGCTCGCCGTTGCTGCGGTTGACCTCGATGGGTCCCCAGCCGTTCGTGGCGCTGAGGATGGGTTCGTAGTAGAGGTTGTTCGCGCCGGGATCCAGGACGAGGGGCGTGACCGTGCCTGCCGGTTGCGTGTAGCTCCAGGGGTACGAGGCGCCGTTCGCGTAGGGCCCGAGGTCCTCCTGGACGGCCGCGGGCGTCGGGTTCTGCCCGCAAGCGAGGAGCAGCAGGGGCAGCGTGAGAGGCAGGAGTGCATGAGGCGTGAATCGAGGCATGAAGGCTCCTTGCGCCCGGAGCGTGCAGTGCGTGGTGGAATTCGGCCTGAGGGCGCACGGGTAGCGTGACAAGTACGGCGTGATTCCGGGTGCATGGCCGGTGAATACGCGCCTCACGGGTTCGGCACGAAGAACTCACCGAGTACGGGCTGGCCCGTGGCCTGCACGGGCCCTGTGCGCGCTTCACCTCGTCATGCGCGCTTCATCTGTCCGGGCGGGAGGAACACCTCTTGGCGGTTCGGCACCTCGGTCCGTAAAGGCAGACGCAGCGCGCTTCTCACACGAGGCGGGAAGGTCGGCGCGGCATGCCCGCCTCGTGAACGCCTCATGGAGGTCGCGGCGACCCTCGTCCCGTGAGCGAAGGCGACGTCGAGGAGTGCTTTCAAGAGCAGGCGGTCATGGGTGTTCGCGGGGGACGGCCGCACCGCGAGGGGCGTCCCCTGACCGTCGACGAGCAGGGGCCGTGTGCTCCGTGGTCGTCCTCGATCCGTGCTGCCTGCCGGTCCCGCGAGCGACGCCAGCAACGGCTCGGGACGCCCCGACGCCAGGTCGTGCCGCTGCCGAGCCCGAGTTCGTGGGGAGGTCCGCCCAGGGGATGCCGGTGCGGAGCACGTTTGCGACGCCTTCGAGCCCACGGCGGGCAGGAACGCGAGGGCGTCCACCCTTGGGGGGAGGGGCGCGGTGAGGTTTTACAGGTCGTCGGTGACCTGGGTTCGGGTCACCCCTCAGATGGATTCGCACGGCTGAGGTATTGACAGGCGGTCCAGGGGGTCGAGTTTTTCAGCCGTCACGGACAGCGCTCAACCCGGGCTTCCTGGCTCCGGTCGTCTTCGAGGAGCGACGTCGGGCAGCCTGGCCCGGGTTTCTGCGCTCGCCGGCACGGGGAGCTGCATGGTGGGGTGCGGCTCTCCCGTGACCTTGCGGCGGCCCGTGTCCGGCGGGCAGGGGGGACGTGTTGCCGCCCTCTCACCGGGCTCAGAACGGGATGAGGAGCTTGAGCCACTGCCCGGCGGGCGTGACCTCCACGCGGGCGGCCCGGGTGGCGGCGGAGGCGGCCATCTCGCGGAACTCGGCGTGGTCGGGCAGGCGTGTGCAGGTGACGGTGAGGGTCTGTCCGTCGCCGCGCGGTGGGATGTCGGTCAGGACGGTCACGTCCTCGGGGTGGTAGGTGCGGTCGTCCTCGAGCTCGAACCGCGCGGCGAGGAGGCCTTCGGGGGCGGCGCAGACGAAGACGAGCACCTCGACCTGACCGGGAAGATCGAACATGCTTCCAGGGTAGCCGGGTGGTTCCCGGAACGCCAGTGCCGTCGGCGCCGGGGTGGGTACGGGAACCCTCGGATCGTGTCGGAAGTGCCTTCTCGTCGCTCCCAGCGCCTCACCTTATTCTCATGAAGAGTTGCGGCAGCCACAGGACACCAGCACGCCCCCAGACGCGACAGGAGACGCACCCGACCTCATCGACGCTCATCGACGCTCAGGCCCCGACCGGCTCAGGGCACCACGCTCCTTCCGCCGATCGACCGGCCCTCCCGCGGGGTGGCGTCAGGCATCCTCTCCCGCTTCGGCTCTCTTGCTGTTGCTTATTACCGTAAGCATCAGTTAACCTCGAAGCGTGACGCTCGTCCTCACCAGCCGCTGGAGCCAACCCGACCACCGCCGAGCGCGAGCGCTCCAGGTCCTCCACGACCACGACGTCGACGCCCTGTGCGACCTCGTCACCTACCACCAGCACCACAAGGGCGTCTCCGGCGCCGACACCAGCCCCCGCACCCTGCGAGGCTACCACCTCGGCGTCCGCGACTTTCTCGCTTGGTGCTGGTCCGAGGAGCAGACGCTCGCCCTCAACCGCCTCACGAACGAGGACATCGAACGGTACCTCGTGCACCTCCGCACCCGGCCCCGCCGACCCCGCACCGTTCACGGCCGCGTCCCGACCGAGAAGCTCAGCCCCGACAGCGCCCGCACGTACCTGTACGGCGTCCGCGCCCTCACCCGCGCGCTCGTCTGGGCAGGCGTCCTCACGGACGACCCCACCAAGGGGGTGCGCGCGCCCCGCTCCCGCACCGCCGCGCACGAACGCAAGGGCGCGCTGCCCACGAAGGTCCTCGACGAACTGCTCGCCCTGCCCGCCCGCACCCACGATACGCCCGAGCGTACCACTCGCTACCTCGGCATCTTCGTGCTCGGCGCCCGGCTCGGCCTGCGCCTCGACGAGATGGTGCGGCTCGACGTGCGGGACCTCGACGTCCACGGCGCCCGTCTGCGCGTCCGGCACGGCAAGGGAAGAAAGCAGCGAACCGTCGACGTCCCACCGAGGGCCCTCGCCGCGCTGCGCGCGTGGCTCGCGTGCCGCGAGGCCCTCGCGCTCCAGGGGCACGTGGATCCGGACGCGCTGCTCCTGTCCTTCCAGCCGGCCTCACGCGGACGTCGCCTCACGAACCGAGGGCTGTACGACGTCGTCTCCGCCTACGGACACGCGCTCGGACTGGACGACACCCTCACCGGCGTGCACGCGCTGCGCCGCACGGCCGGCACGCGCCTGTACCGCGCCACGCGGGACCTGCACGTCGTGGCGGACGTGCTGGGACACGCGAGCGTCACGACGAGCGCCGTGTACGCCAAGATGGACGACCAGGCCCGCAAGTCCGCGATTCACGCTGCCGAGGACGTCGAGTGAGCGTGCGGGGAGGTGCCTCACGGCGGCCAGCCCCGCGAGGTGGACGTCCACCGTCCCGGGCGGCCGAACCCGACGATGCCGATCGGCGCCCGCCTCCGGGGGGTCGGGATGACCGGGGTGGATTTCCGGCTCCTGCCGCGGTTCGAGCTGATGCCGAACGCCAGCGACGTCCGACGTCCCGTGTCAGGGCGCCCTTCGGGATGAGGAAGAACGGCCGGGCGCGGTGATGGATGGGACGTGACTCCCGCATTCCGGGCGGAGTTCGTGAATGACGAGTGGCGCCTCCGACGCGACGAGGCGCTACCTGTCACTCGTGTTCCCCCGGTCCCCCCGCTCGTCGATGTTGGTACGCGGTGTTTTTCCGGGTGGATGACTCGAGGTCTTCTTGGGCGGGGGTTCTCCGTGAGGGGGTGTGGATGAGCGTTGGAATCACGGCGAATCTATACTTTTATAAACGGTAACGATGGTAGGCCACAATGGTAGGTCGGCGTATGGCAGGTCAGCGTTACGATCGCCAGGCACGACGAAACGCGTGAAGTGTCACCTCCACGCCACCGGAACGCCCTCACCACGCGGCCGCGGGAGCGTCGGCATGTCGAGGGACGCGGGTCATCCGGACCTCCTCGCCTCCTGGGAGCCGGGTCACGGCGGGCACGTCGGTGCTCGCTTCGGTCTGCTCTCCCCGGAACCGGCTCGGGCCCAGGCTGCCGGGACTCCCTCACCGCGCTGCCCGCGCGGGCGCCCTGCACGTTCCGGACGCCCCTCTCACGCGCTCGAAACGCGTTCAGGGAGCGACCGCGCTCGTCGTGATCGCTCCCTGAACGGCGCTGAGTTCGCGTATGCGGGACAATCCTGAGGGATGTTCTGGGGCAGGGTGAGCCGTCGTGGGTGTCGCAGGTACATGTTCAGGCTGGCACTTCGCTGCGATAGCTGTTGGAGACGAGCGTTGTGTGACGTCGAACGAACCGCGGGGAACCCGAAACTCCTTCGAGGGGATACGAGACAATCGTGTGAGATTCCGGCCGCTGATGAGCGGGGCAGGTGAGGTCGCTTTGGCGGGTGCTCAGGCCAGGTGAACGGGTGTACCGTGCGGCAGCGACCTGACGAGGCCACGGTGCAGATCGCGGCAGCAGAAGCAATCGCGCTCATGCCTGACCTCGACCTCGTGGCGCGAGAGCGCCCAGATCGGGTGTGACGCCGGGTGGAACATGTCACGCCGTCACGCGCGGTCTTTTGCTGCGGGAGTGCGGTGAGCTGACTGATCGCACGGTCTTCTTCCACCTCGATCTGAACCGGTGTTCGTGATGAGGGCCGGGTGAGCAGCTGACACCGGGCGGCTCCCACGTGGGAGCGCGGGAGGGGTTGATGAGCCGCATCCCGGCAAGCCGAGACGGTGGTGAGCGCGGCATCTCCCCTGCTCGAGCCGTCGCGAAAGCTGGGAGGAAGGTGGGCTTCGAGCGGAACCCAAAACATCGGCTTGTATAAAAGTAGGAATCGAGTAGGTACTGATCGGCCCCACGAATCCCGGCGAGCCGCTCGACGAAACCGCGAGCCGCGAGACCCACCAGGAGACGGGCCTCACCCCCATGAGCCTCTCGCCAGGGCACGAAACGACGCGGGTACGACACCAATCGCACGGACGCTGAATGGGCCCTCCTCGACCCCCTCCTCTCACCGCCCACCGGCAAGGGCAGAACCCGCCGCTGGCCCCGCCGCATGATCGTGGGCGCCATCCTGTACCTGCGCCGTCTTGGGCAGAAATCGGGGCGGACCAGGGCTATACAGGCGGCTTTCAGCGTTGGGTGCACGCGACGGTCGGTATGGTGCTGGAAGTGGTGTATCCGTGGTGGCGGCAACTGGGACGGGACGACCCTGAACTGCTGGAGACGCTGGGCCTCGACACGACGTTCAACGTGATGCCGAGACGCTGGGTGCTTGAGCGGACGCTCGCTTTGCTCGTGAAGAATCGCCGTCTGGGTCGACATTCCGAAGCTCTACCCGGGACGACGGAGATGCTGGTGTACCTCGCGATGATCCGCTCGATGCTCGCGCGTCTGGTCAGGACGTCGGGGGAACACGTGGCGGGCCGGCCCGGACCGGGCAGCGCCCCAAGTGCTCGCGGAGCCGATCGGCCGTACTGTGAAGCGTGTGCTCCTCGATGGGAAAGTCGATCGAGACTTCGTCTGCATCGCTGGTGGACCTCATGTGGTCGAGCAGGGCGAAAAATGGTGGACGGGATTCACAGGCGAGGTACACCCGAAGGGTCGCGGGCGCTGGGGTCGGACGATGATCGAGGACTTCAAAGCTGAGGTTGGGCTCGGTGAAGCTGATACGGGTCGTGAGGCGCTCGCGCCGCCATGCGGCGAAGCTCGGCCTTCAGGCGTCCGCACGTGACGCCTGCGGCAGCAGCGCCTCCGGTACGCCTCTCGGAACAGCACGCGAACCGCTGCCAAGCTCACCGGACGTGATAGGCGCGCATCATGTCGTTGTCCTCGTGTTCCAGAATGTGACAGTGCAGCATGAACTCACCCGTGTTGCGCGTATCGAACCGCACGACCACCCGCAGCGCGTACCCCGGATCCACCCGCACCGTGTCCTTCCAGCCAAGCATCCCCGGATCAAAATGCGTGTCCGCCGGGTCCGTCGGATGCTCCGCCGGCGCGAGGTACCGCACCTCCCCCGCGCTCAGCAGGTGACGTACGTCCACGAGCCGCCGGTCAAGCACCTGAAACGGCTTCAGGTGCAGGTGCATCGGGTGCGTGACGTCGGTCGTGTTCACGAACGTCCATACTTCCGTGCTGCCAGGCGTGATCGTCTCGCGCAGCAGATCGTTCGGCGTGGACGACACGTCCATCGGGTCGGACAGGAACGCTCCTCGCGCGCTTTCGGGTGTCGCCGCCGTGACGTCCTCACCGAGGGCCGGGTTGAGGATCTGGAACTGCGTCGTCTGTCCCTCGGCGTTCTTGAAGGCGCGCAGCACCAGCAGCCGTGACCGCGAGGCGCTCGCGGGATCGAGACGCGTGAAGCCCGACAGCACGGCCGGGACGACACTCGTGTCAGCTCCACCTGAGGACCGCACCCGGAACTGCATCAACTCCGGCAGTTGCGGCACGCCCGGATCCTGCCGGGGGTACGGGGCGGGCGCGTCGTTGCGCAGCACCACCCGCGCGCCCGCGTCGCGAGAGAAGTCCACCACGAGGTCCGCCCGCTCAGCCGGTGCGAGCGTGACGTCACGCACCACGACCCCTCGGTCGAGCAGCCCGCCGTCCGTGCCGATCAGGGTGAACGCCTCGCCTGTGGACAGCGCCAGGTGGTAGAAGCGCGCGTTGCTGGCGTTCAACACCCGCAGGCGGTACCGAACGGGGTCCACGTCGAGGTGCGGGGTGACGCGGCCGTTCACCAGCGCCTTGTCCCCGAACACCTCGCGCTGCCACGTCCGCGGATACGCGAGGCGCGCGCCGTCCGCGGCAAAGGTGCGGTCCTGAAGGACCAGCGGCACCTCACGCTCCCCTGACGGTAGGCCGAGACGGTCCTCCTCGGCCGAACGGATGAAGTACAGCCCGCTGAGCCCGGCGTACACGCCCTCGCGAGTGTCACCGAGGATGTGGTCGTGGTACCACTGCATCGACGCCCGCTGCTCGTTGTCGTACTCGAAGGTGACCGACTGCCCCCGCGAGAGGCCGCGCTGCGGGTCGCCGTCGCTGCTGCCCATCACGTCCGCGCCGTGCAGATGCACCGTGTGACCCGGAATGGACATCGGCATCCCCACCCCGTCCGGCGGTGTTCCCGGTAGCGGCGCAAGCGGCGAGATGCTCGACAAGTCGTTCTCGTAGCGCACGAAGATCCGCTCGTCGGCGCGGACACTGAAGGTCGGCCCGGGGAACGTCCCCCCGAACGTGGAGAGCGCCGTGAGCGGTCCGTTCGCGCTCAGCGGCAGGGACGCCGATCGGAGGGGCAGATGGTACAGCGGCGACCCGTTCGACGTCCCATCGGGAACCAGCACCTCCGGAACGATCAGGTTCGCGGCGAACGGGTCGTCGGTCACCTGCCCCCGTGAGGGCTGAGGAGCGCCGCAGCCCACGATGAGGAGCGCGACCGCGACCAGCAACGGCCGGAGCCGGGACGTTCGTGAAGACTTGTGCAGGGGCATGTCGGGTTCCTCCGAACGGTCATTCGGGCGTCGAGGCTGGGAGCTTCAGGGTGACCGGACATGCACCGTCGCGGTCATCTGTGGGTGGATGTTGCAGTGGTACGTGAAGTCACCCGTTCGCGCGAAGGTGCGCGAGTACGACGCACCCTTCGCCAGCGGGCCCGAGTCGAACGCGTCCTGCCCTTCGGCCGTGTCGGAGGTGACGGTGTGCGTGGCCGCGTCGTCGTTTGTCCACGTCACGGTCGCTCCGGTCTTGATCGTCACGTCCGGCGGACTAAACGTGAAGTTGCTGATGGCGACGGGTGTGACGGGCGGAGTGGAAGGAGGCGACGCGCAGGCCACGAGGACGGCAGCGAGGCCCAACACCTGTACAGGCGCCGATCGGTTCATGAGGCTCCCTCTCTTCCACCTCAGCCGCCCAGAACGGGCGGCCGGGCGTCGGACGCCATGAGTCCTACTGAGTGACGGTGATGGTGCCGCGCATCCCGATCATCGCGTGCACCGCGCAGACGTACTCGTACGTGCCCGCCTTGGTGAAGGTGAGGCGGTACTCGTGCACACCCTGATCCATCGCGCCGCTCAGGACGCCCGAGTTGGTGTACGCGCCGCCGGAGAAGCTGGTGCCACCTGCCGGGCCGAGCACGAGCGGGTTGATGACCAGCAGCGTGCCCGCCGAGGTCTGCTCCCGCAGCTCAAAGGCCGGTTCGGGTGTCCCGGCGGGGAAGGTGACGGTGTGCGGCGCGTGTTCGCTGCGGTTGGTGAAGGTCACGGTGTCCCCGACCTTGATGGTCAGGTTGGTGGGCACGAACCGCATCAGGTCGTAGTCCGTTTGGCTGTAGCCGACGTTGACGTGATGGTTGGTGCCGCCGCCCGCGTTGGGCGTATCGGCGGGGCGCTGCATGGCTGTGGCGTCCAGCGCGACTGCGGCGGCCTGATCGGTCGTGACCTGCGCGGCAGCAGCGGTCTGGACCTGTGCGGGCGTCTGGGCGCGGGCCGTTCCCTTGGGGTTGACGACGACGGTGCCGGCCATGCCGATCAGGGTGCCGTCCGGGGCTTTCGCGCCGTGCAGCAGGCACAGGTAGTGGTACGTGCCGGCCTTGGTGAAGGTCAGGCGGTACTCCCTGGGGTCGGGCGCTTGGAGGGTCATCCAGCCGGAGTTGTGGAATCCGGTGCCGTTGTAGGTGCTGGCTCCGGCGGGACGGGAGGCGAGCGGGTTGATGACGATGCGGGCCATGCTGGAGTCGTTCTCGGGGACGATCAGCGCCGGAGGTGCCTGGTTCGCGTCGAGGAACGTCACCGTGTGCGGCTCGGCGGTGGACTGCGCCCATACGACCGTGTCGCCCTCGTTGACGGTGAGGGTGCTGGGGTAGTACTTGTTGAGTTGCCAGCGGCCCTGCGCGCCTGCCGCGGCGCCCGGGTCCGTGCCGGCGCTGCCTCCGACGAGTACGGTGTACGTGGCGGGATCATTGGGGTTGGTGGTGGCCTGTTGCGCGCAGGCGGCAAGCAGCAGCGCGGCAACGGGCAACGAAACGACGGCGCGACGTGACGTTCGGTTCAGCATGAGCGAACCTCCTGAACGGCGGTCAGTTTCCTGGGATGACGGTGCGACGGTCCTGGGCGGTTCACGACCGGGGACTGATGAACCGCCGAGCAGTGGCGGCGGCCCGAGGGCCGAATCCGAGGCGCATGCGGACACCTCCCTCCTGGGGTGGGCGGGAACCGGGGCTCCCGGTGAGGTGGTCGTACCTCAGTATGCGCCTTTGATCACTCGAAGAGCCTGTCGTCACGCCTCGCCCTAAGTCCTGAAGTGCGCCTCGTGAACGCCTGAGGCTGCGGTGGGACCTGCACGAGGCGCCGGCGTGGCAATTTCCGCGTCGCATGCATTCCTCTGGGCATGAACAGCGGTCGTCGCGGACGTCCCTGCGTCGCCCCAGCACCTCACGGAGTAGCTAAGGTGAGAGGCGGACGCGCCGGCCCGGGCGGCCGGGGCGGTTCGAGTCCGGGAGGGGTGATCGTCGGGTCGTCGATCGGGCGCTCCCGCACGCGGGGACTTCTCTGGTGCTGGGCGCTCTGGTCGTGGTGTTCGTGGCGGCGAGGGGGCGTGTGCGTTCGTGTCGCTCGGGTGGCCGCGGTGGGAATCGATTGGTTTCCTGCCGCCGAAGGGTTGGGTTCAGAGGGTGGAGATCGAGCGTGTCGTCGGTGCCGCGCAGCTGCCGCGGCGGATGAGGCGGCCGGGAAGTTCGAGCTGGGTGGGCTGGTCGCCCGGTCCTTCCTCGAGGGCGCGGATGACGAGCCGGGCGGCTTCGGTGCCCATGCGTTCGACCGGTTGTTCGATGACGCTGATGGGTGGATCGACGAGGGCGGTCCATGAGTAGTTGTCCACGGTGAGCAGGGAGACGTCCTGCGGTGGACGCAGGCCGAGTTCGCGCAGGGCGCGGTAGGCGCCGGCGGCCTGGGTGCCGTTGAGCGCGAGCAGCGCGGTCGGGGGCGTGGGGAGGGTCATGAGGTGACGGGTGAGGTCGTAGGCGGTGTCCTCGTTGAGGAGCATGACGCGTTGGTACGTTTCGGGAACGGTGAGGCCGAGGGCGTGCATAGCTTCGGGGAAGGTTCTGGAGCGCAGTTCGGGGTGAATGAGGGGGTGGTAGGTGCCGAGCGCGGCGATGCGGGTGTGCCCGAGGTCGCGGAGGTAGTTCACGGCCATGCGGATGCTTCCGCGGTGGTCGAGGGTGATGTAGTCGAAGGGCGCGTCGGGCAGGTGGTAGTCGACCTCGACGATGTACACGCCGCGTTCGCGGAGGCGCAGGAGGTGGTCCCGGCTCTTCTCGCCGTAGCCGGGGCGGACGATCATGGCGGAGACGCGCTGGCCGTACATGAGTTTGAGTTCGTCAAGGTCACGTTCGCTGCTGTATTCGTTCTCGCTGAGGATGAGGCTGTAGCCGGCGGCGTGGAGGGTGCGGCCGATGCAGCGGGCGAGTTCGGCGAAGAAGGGTTCGACGATGCTGGCGACGATGAGGCCGACGGTGCGGCTCTGACCGCCGCGCAGGGCGCCGGCGCGCTGGTCGGGTTCGTAGTGCAGGGTCCGGACGGCGTCCTGCACTTTTTTCAGGGTGTCGGGGTGGAGCAGTTCGGGTTCGCGCAGGGCGCGTTTGGCGGTGGTCGGGGAGACTCCGGCGAGACGGGCGACGTCGTTGATCGTGGCCACGTGGCCAGTGTACACCGGGAGGGGACTAGACAGGTTGAGGGAACTGTGCTTACGATGGGGGCAAGTCGTCAATTCAGCCTTGTGTGCGGTCGGCGGGTTGCTCATCGTACACGGGGTGGTTCGCTTCTGTCTCCGGTCTTCTGCTCGTCGGTTGTGCTCCTCGATGGCCACGTGGCCATCTGTCGCTCGGAACCTCGGTCGTTCGTCCCTCGAGATGGCCACGTGGCCAAAGGAGCACCATGAAACGCACCCTGCTCGCCCTGACCGCCCTGACCGCCACCCTCACCGCCACCCACGCGTTCGCCGCCACCACCATCACCATCGCCACGGTGAACAACCCCGACATGGTCACGATGCAGGGACTCACCTCCGAGTTCAACAAGAAGTACCCGGACATCAACGTGAAATGGGTCGTGCTGCCCGAAAACGAACTCCGGCAGAAGATCACCCTCGACGTCGCGAGCGGCGCGGGCACCTTCGACATCGCCACGGTCGGTGTGTACGAGGTGCCCATCTGGGCGAAGAACGGATGGCTCGAACCGTTGACGCCCCTCTTCCAAAAGAACCCCGGCATCGCCGACACCTACAAGCTCAACGACGTCCTCCCCAGCGTACGCAACGCCCTCACCGTCGGCGGTCAGCTGTACGCCGTGCCCTTCTACGCCGAGAGCAGCATGACCTTCTACAACAAGGACCTCTTCAAGAAGGCGGGGCTGACCATGCCCCAGAACCCCACCTGGCAGCAACTCCAGGGGTTCGCCGCGAAGATCCACAACCCCACAGGCGGCGTGTACGGCATCTGCCTGCGCGGCCTGCCCGGCTGGGGTGAGAACATGGCGTTCATCACCACCATGGTCAACACCTTTGGAGGACGCTGGTTCAACCAGAACTGGCAGGCCCAGCTCAACACGCCCGCCTGGAAGAGCGCCCTCACCTTCTACGTGAACACCCTCAAGAAGTACGGCCCTCCAGGAGCGACGAGCAACGGCTTCACCGAAAACCTCACCCTGATGAGCCAGGGCAAGTGCGGCATGTGGGTGGACGCGACCGTCGCGGCAGGCTTCCTCTCCGACCCCGGCTCCTCCAAGATCGTCAAGTCCGTCGGCTTCGCCAACGCGCCCGTCGGACCCGGCACGCCCCGCGGAAGCAACTGGTTCTGGTCATGGAACCTCGCGATCCCCAAGAGCACCAAGAACGAGGACGCCGCCTTCAAGTTCCTGACCTGGGCCACCAGCCCCGAATACATCGACCTCGTCGCCAAAACGAAGGGCACGTGGGCCGCCGTGCCTCCCGGAACGCGCACCAGCACCTACAACAACCCCAGCTACAAGAAGGCGGCGGGCGCGTTCAGCAACATCGTCCTCAGCAGCATCAACCGGGCCGACGTCACCAAACCCACCAAGGACCCCGTCCCCTACACGGGCATCCAGTACGTCTCCATCCCGCAGTTCCAGGCGCTCGGCACACAGGTGGGTCAGTACATGGCGGGCGCGCTGAGCGGCCAGCTCACCATCGACCAGGCCCTCAAGCAGGGACAGGACGCCGCGAACCGCACCGCCAAGGAAGGCGGCTACCAGAAGTAACGCCCCAAGCGCGCTCACCACGCCTCACGCGCAGGGGCCGGAAGGCGGTGCCGCCACTTCCGGTCCCTGCGGCCGCTCAGGAGAACCCATGACCACCGTCCCCGTGACGACCACCAACGCGCCCCCCGCCCCCCGGCGGCAGCTCAGACTCACCCCCGTCGCGCTGATCTGGCCCGCCATGCTGTACCTGATCGTGACCACGCAGGTGCCGTTCTTCATGACGGTGTACTACTCGTTCTTCCGGTACAACCTCGTGGATCCGTCCAGCCGACCCTTCGTCGGCCTCGAGAACTACCGCAACCTGCTCAGCGACCCCCAGAACCTGCGCATCCTGATCAACACGGTCGTGCTGGCGGGCGGGACCCTGCTGATCACCCTCGTCATCGGCGCGGTGCTGGCGACGCTGCTCAACCGCGACTTTTTCGGTCGCGCGCTGCTGCGCACCCTGCTGATCAGCTCCTTCCTCGTGATGCCGGTCGTCACGGCGGTCGTGTGGAAGAACATGCTGCTGAGCCCCACCTCGGGCCTCCTCGCGTGGCTCGCGCAGAGCGTCGGTGGGACCCCCGTCGACTGGCTCGGTCAGTACCCCATGCTGTCCGTGATCCTGATGATCGCCTGGGAATGGACGCCCTTCGCGGCGCTGATCCTGCTCACCGGCCTGCAGAGCCTCCCAGAAGACCAGATGGAAGCTGCCCGACTCGACGGCGCCTCACCCATGCAGGAGTTCCGGCACATCGTCCTGCCGCACTGGACGCAGGCCATCCAGGTGGTCGTGCTGATGGAGACCATCGCGCTGCTGCAGGTGTACGGCGAGATCTACGGTTCGACCTCCGGCGGGCCGGGCATCGCCACGACCAACCTGCCGTACTTCATCTACCAGAAGGCCTTCGCGGAGTACAACATCGGCCTCGCCAGCGCCGCCGGGGTCCTCACCGTGATCTTCACCAACGTCCTCGCGGTGTACCTGCTGCGCCTCATCGGCCGCACCGCCACCCGGAACCGGGAAGGATGACATGACCACGACCTCCACGTCCCCCGCCGTGCGCGCCCGACGGGGCTTCCACACGCGCCGCTGGCTCCTCACGCTCCTGACGTACCTCATCACGGCCGTGTTCCTCTTCCCGCTCGCCTGGATGATCCTCGCGGCCTTCAAGACCGAGGCGCAGGCCTTCGCCACCCCACCCGTCGTGCTGTTCACACCGACCCTCGACAACTTCCACCGGGCATGGGGCGCCTACCTGCCCGCCCTCACGAACTCGCTGGTGGCCGCGCTCGGCTCCACCCTGCTGGCCTTCGTGCTGGGCCTGCCCGCCGCGTTCGCGCTCGCGGTGTACCCGACGCGGCGCGCGCAGGGCGTCCTCACGTGGATGCTCTCGACCAAGTTCATGCCCGCCGTCGGCGTGATCGTGCCGCTGTTCCTGCTGTTCCGCAACCTGCACCTGCTCGACACCCTGCCCGGACTCATCCTGATGTACACCACCATGAACCTGCCGCTCGTCGTGTGGATGATGCACTCCTACCTGACTGAGATTCCCGCGGCCATCTACGAGGCCGCGAAGGTGGACGGCGCCTCGGTCGGTCAGGAATTCTTCCGCATCGCGCTGCCGCTGTCCATGCCTGGCATCTCCGCGACCGCGCTGCTCGCGCTCATCTTCGCGTGGAACGAGGTCTTCTTCGCCCTGAACCTCACGTCGAGCGCCGCCGCCCCGCTGAGCGTCTTCATCGGTCAGTTCAAGACGAGTCAGGGACTCTTCTGGGCGCAGCTCAGCGCCGCCGCCACCCTCACCGTCCTGCCCGTCCTCGTATTCGGCTGGATCGCGCAGCGTCAGCTCATCCGCGGCCTCAGCTTCGGCGCGGTCAAGTAACGCTCCGCCCGCCGCTCACCCACACGCCAGGAGTCCTCATGACGGTCCGCCTCAACGCCGCCAACCTCCACCAACTCGACCCGCGCGTCGCCGTACCCCGTTACGACCCGCGTCAGCTCACCACGGGTATCGTGCACTTCGGCGTTGGCGGCTTCCACCGCGCGCACCAGGCCATGTACGTCGAGGAGCTCCTCGACGCCGGTCATACCGATTGGGGCATCTGCGGTGTTGGCGTGCTGCCCGGCGATGCCCGCATGCGTGACGTGCTGAAGGCGCAGGATCACCTCTACACCCTCGTCACCCGCGCGCCCGACGGCACATCGGGCGCCCGCGTCATCGGCGCCGTCCACGAGTACCTCTTCGCGCCCGACGATCCGGACGCCGTCGTCAGGAAGCTCGCCGCGCCCGCCACGCGCGTCGTGACGCTCACCATCACCGAGGGCGGGTACGGCGTGAACGACGCCACCGGCGAGTTCGAGGCGAACACCTCCGACCTGAAACGCGACCTCACCCCCGGCGCCACGCCCCGCACCGTCTTCGGCCTCATCACCGAGGGCCTCAGACGCCGCCGCGACCACGACGTCCCCCCCTTCACCGTCGTGTCCTGCGACAACATCCAGGGCAACGGTCACGTCACCCGCCACGCCCTCACTGCCTTCGCGCGCCTCAAGGACCCCGAGCTCGGCGAGTGGATCGCGCGGCACGTCGCGTTCCCCTCCTCCATGGTGGACCGCATCACGCCCGTCACCACCGACCAGACCCGGCAGGCCGTCGAGCGCGAGTTCGGCGTGCACGACGCGTGGCCCGTCGTCGCGGAATCCTTCAGCCAGTGGGCGCTCGAGGACACCTTCACCCTGGGCCGCCCCCCACTCGAACGGGTCGGCGTGCAGGTCGTGCGTGACGTCGAACCGTACGAGCTGATGAAACTCCGGCTGCTCAACGCCTCCCATCAGGCGATGGGGCACCTCGGCCTGCTCGCCGGGTACACCTTCGCGCACGAGGTCGGCCAGGACTCACGCTTCGTGCCCTTCCTGCTGGGCTATATGACCGAGGAAGCCACGCCCACGCTCCGCCCCGTCCCCGGGGTCGACTTGGCCGCCTACCGACACGAGCTCATCGCACGCTTCGCGAATCCCGCCATCGAGGACACCCTCGCGCGTCTCGTCGTGGAAGGCTCGGAACGCATCCCCAAGTTCGTGCTGCCGGTCGTGCGAGCGCAACTCGCGACGAACGGCGACATCCACCGCTCCGCCCTGATCGTCGCGGCGTGGAGCGCCTACGCCGCCGCCGTCGGCGAGGGCCGCTTCCCTGCGCTCGTCGATCCACGCGCCGAACGCGTCACGCGGGCTGCGCTCGACGACGCCGAACGGCCCGGCGCGTTCCTCGACCTCCACGACGTCTTCGGTGACCTCACCCACGACGCCCGCTTCCGCCGAGCGTACCTCACCGCGCGGGACACGCTCCACCGTGACGGTCCGCTCGGCGCGCTGACCATCACGGCAGGTCGACTCGAAGGGGAAGAAAGGACCCACCCATGACCGCGACCCGCGCCGACGGCACGCCCCTCCCCACTCGCGCGAGCGTCCTGCACGGCCTGCGCGACCTCCGCTGGGACACCCGAGACGTGCGCGCCCCGGGTCCACGCGAGGTGCGCGTCCACGTGCGGCGCGTCGGCGTGTGCGGCAGCGACGTGCACTACTACACGCACGGCAGGATCGGCGCCTTCGTCGTCGACGCGCCCCTCGTCCTCGGGCACGAGGTGATGGGCGTTGTCGAAGCCGTCGGCGAGGACGTCACGCGACTGAGGCCCGGCGACCGCGTCGCCCTTGAACCCGGCGTGCCCTGCCGTCACTGCCCGTACTGCAAACGGGGCGAGTACAACCTCTGCCCGGACATGACCTTCATGGCCACCCCTCCCGTGAACGGCGCGCTCGCCGAGCACGTCGTGTGGCCCGAGGACTTCACCTTTCACCTGCCCGACAGCATCAGCGACGACGCGGGCGCGCTGCTCGAACCGCTCGCCGTCGGCATCTGGGCCGCCCGCAAGGGCGCCGTCGCCTCCGGGCACGCCGTCGCCGTCTTCGGCGCCGGACCCATCGGCTGCACCACCCTGCAGGCCGCGCGCGCTGCCGGAGCGACCACCCTGATCGCCGTGGACCTGGAGGACTTCCGCCTCGATCTCGCCCGCAGGGTCGGGGCGACGCACACCATCAACGCCCGACACGAGGACCCCGTCGCGCGGATCCGGGAGCTCACCGGCGGCGACCTGCCCCGCTCGCACACCGGGGTGGACGTGGCCTTCGAGACCGCCGGGAGTCTCTCCACGACCCGCATGAGTCTCGCGGCGCCCCGACCAGGCGGCACGGCCGTCCTCGTCGGTCTGCCGCCCGACCCGGAGGTCAGTCTCGACCTCGTCTCGGCCGCCACCCGCGAGGTGAACGTCCGCGGCGTGTTCCGGTACGCGAACTGCTACCCGGCGGCCATTGCGCTCGTGGAGCGCGGCGCCGTGAATCTCGACGTGCTCGTCACGCACCGCTTCCCGTTCGAGCGGACTCCCGACGCCTTCGAATTTGCCGACGCGTCCAGGCGCGCCAGCATGAAGGTGATGATCGACGTGTCCCCGACCGCTGATCCTGGTCGGTGAGCGCGTGACGCCGGCGTCCACGTTTCCGGCGGACGTCAGGGGAAAGGTGAACACCGACGCCTCCCCCACCCGGGTCGCACGTCCCACGGGCGTTCGGTCCACCCCGACGAGGACCAGGATGAACGGAAAAACAAGGGAGCTCCCGCGAACGGCCGAACCCCCGGTATTAACGTGCATTGTCCGCGACACGACGTCACCCCTGCCCTCCCCACTGGAGCCGCCATGACACCACACCCGCGTGTCCACGTCGTCCGACTGATCACCCTGACCGCCGCGCTGATCACCTCGACCCTCGCGCAGGACGCCGCCGCGCCCTCCAACGGCGGCACCGTCGTCCTGCGCGGCCTCAACGGCCCCCAGGGCGTCTATGTCGCCCGTGACGGCAGCGTGTGGGTCACGGACAGCGGCACCGGCGGCACCGGCTCCTTCACCGTCCCCGGAGACAACGACACCAGACAGACCATTCGATACGGCGAAACCGCCCGCGTCATCCGGCTCGATCCGCGCACCGGACGCTCCACTACCCTCACCGTGCCCTCCACGCTGGGCGCCGAAGGGTCAGAGGGCGCCTCACGCGTGACGGAACTCGCCGGGCAGGTGTACGTCACCAGCGGCCACTGGGCCGCGGGGGCCAGCATCGCACCTCTCAAGAACAACGCCGCCGTGCTTCGCGTGACCGGCACGGCCGTGCGGGAAGTCGCGAGCACCTGGGCTCTCGAATCCGCGCGCGATCCGGACAAGCAGGGCGCCGACTCCCACGCCTACGGACTCACCGCCGGACCGGACGGGAAGCTGTGGCTGACCGACGCGGGCGGCAACGACCTGCTCACCC
Source organism: Deinococcus pimensis DSM 21231 (assembly GCF_000519345.1). GTDB lineage: Bacteria > Deinococcota > Deinococci > Deinococcales > Deinococcaceae > Deinococcus_A > Deinococcus_A pimensis. The sequence goes on along the minus strand of NZ_KI912671.1, from coordinate 163,039 downwards.
TCGACCCCACCTCCGGGACGCTCTCGGTCGTGGCGGTCTTCGCGAACCTCCCCATCGACAACCCGGGGCCGAACCTCCCGCCGTCCGCGCAGCCCGTCCCGACCGCCGTGGCGTTCCTGGGCAGCGCCGCGTACGTGTCGCTGCTTCCCGGCTTCCCCTTCACGCCCGGAAGCAGCAAGGTCGTGCGGGTCGCGCGGGACGGCGCCACCACGGACTACGCGACGGGGCTGAGCATGACCACCGACCTGCGGGCAGGACCGGACGGGAACCTGTACGCCGTGCAGCTCGGGCAGTTCGGCGAGCAGGGTCCCGTCGCGGGCACCGGGTCGATCGTGCGGATCCGCGCGGGCGGCGCGAAGGAGACCGTGCTGCGCGGACTGGACACGCCGACGTCCGTCGCGTTCGACCCGGCGGGCAACGCGTACGTCAGCGTGAACGGCGCGGCCGCGCCGGGAACGGGGCTGGTGCTGCGCTTCCCCGGGCTGACGCGCTTGCCCGCGCTGCGCTGACAGGATTCAGAACCTCGCGGGTCGAATGGACCAGGGGGCGCCGCGAGGTCCACTCCGGCGTCGCCGTCGAGCAGGACGGCTCTCTTCTCGTCACCAACGCCTCCACGAGAGGCGCGGGTGGGGCGTCCCCCACGCGCTTCAACGCCTCGGGGACCACCGTCGCCCTGAAGTTCTCCTTCGATCGCGCCCTTGCGCCTCATGGAACCGCCGAGACACGCACGACTCGAAATGGACGAGTGAAGTTCGAGACTGACGGCGGCAGATCACGTCCGGCCGCACCTCGAACCGCGATCACCCCGCGTCGAGCTGAGCGTGGGTCACGACGAGGCGCCGTCCTGCGCGTCCTCGATGAAGTCCGGCGCGACGACGCTCCACATCACGAGCGCGCTCAGGACGAGCACCGGCGCCCACAACGTCGCGAAACCCAGCGCGCCATACCCCAGTCCTCCCACGAGGCCCCCACCGGCGAAGCACAGCCACAACGCGGCCAGCCGAAGGGCCTCGCGTCCCGCGTCGCGTGACCCGGTCAGTCTCGCCGCCAGCAACCGCCCGACCTTCGCGAGTGTCCCCGTGACGTACGTCACGCCCACCCCGGCGACGTCGGTGCGGCTCAGGGCGGCGTTCTGCACGCCCATCGCGAGGACCACCAGTACGAACGCGAGCGACCGCTCGTCCCCGCCACCAGGACGGAGCGCCGCGCCGACCAGCAGGGCCGCCTCCACGAGCAGCACCACCCGGAACGCACGACGACCCGCGTGGAACGCGACGAGCGCACCGAGACAGCAGCCGGTCACGTACAGCACGATCGGCCACAGGCTCAGCGTGGCGTCCCGCCACCCACCTCCGGCGGCCGTGACGGCCGTTTCGGTGGTGTTGCCGCTCATGAACGAGACGAACACCTCCGAGAAGCGCAGGAAACCCACGGCGTCCACCAGCCCGGCCGTCGCGGCGAGCACGCACGTCAGCACACGCAGACCACGACCTTCCGCGGAGGACGACGTCGCGCTCACACGTCAATCGAACGGCGTCGCGTTCGCGAACTGCTCGGTCGTCAGGGAGAAGCCCCAGCACTGCCGCGCGTTGAACACCACCGCCTGCTGGCAGAAGTCCGGGCTGGACGTGGCGCAGGCGTCCTCGACGAGCACCGCGTTGTAATCGCGGAAGTACGCGTCCTCCATGGTGGTGGAGACGCACTGGTCGATGTTGACACCCGCGAGGAACAGCGTGCTGATGCCCTGGGTGCGCAGCACCTGATCGAGGTGCGTGCCGTAGAAGCCGCTCATGCGGACCTTCTCGATGTGGATGTCCTCCTCGCCCATGAGGGGGAGCAGTTCGTCCACCATCCGCGCGCCCCAGGAGCCCTGCGTGAGGACCCTGCCGTGGTCGAGGTCCTGTCCGATGCCCTTCTGGTCGGGTTCGTGCTTGAAGGAGTACAGGGTGGGCGCGCCGAGGTTGCGCAGGTCGTCACGGTTGTGCCAGTACACCCAGATGACCCACATGCCCCGCTCGCGCGCGGTGTTCACGGCGCGGATCACGCCAGGGATGGCGGCGCGGCAGCGGGTATGGTCGAGCCCCGAAGCGTCCGTCCAGCCGCCCGGGGAGCAGAAGTCGTTCTGCATGTCGATGATGACGAGCGCCTGCCGGTCCGGGCTGTCCACGAAGGGTTTGAGCTGCGCGTCGAAGCGCAGCAGGCCCTCGCGGTCGTGATGGGGCGCGAGATGGACGTGGTCGTCGTACAGGTGCCAGCGGTCGGCGCTCGCGGCGAACTGCACGCCGCCGTCCTCGGTGGGGGCGTAGATCTGCCGGTGTCTGCCCTGCTCTCCTTCGCTCATGTCGCCTCCTGTCGTCCCGCACGATAGTCGTCACGCCGGAGGCGGGGACGACGAGAAGGCTCAAGCGTGCGTTCATGCACCCCGAATCGGCGCGACTGCCAAGGAAGCCTTTCGGCCCTTCTCAACCCGGGCGGGCGCGTCCGCTCGACACTCCACCTACCTCACGAAGGAGGCCCCTGACGTGAACCGAACCGAGCCGTACGACGAGCACCACCCCGACCGGCAGGCGCCGCAGGACACGCGCCCCGGATCAACTGGTCAGGATGACGACGGGAGCGCGCCGCCCGACAGGAGCTACGGCGACACGCCCGGGTTCCCCGAGCGCTCCCCTCACGAACCTTCCGCGCCCGACGAGGACGGCGTGCCGGGTCTGAGCGACGTGGACCGCACGTACGGGGACGCGCCCGGATTTCCCGAACACTCCCCGGACGAACCGTGATTCGCACGGCGAGCGGGGCGGTCACACCTCACGAGGTGTGGAGGAACATCACCCGCACTTCCGTGACGTCGACCTTCGCGGTGTCGTTGGCTCGATGGGCTCGGGGGGTGAACTTCAGGGGTGTCGTGGCGCGGTGTTTGCGCGGCGTGTTGATGGCACGTCGGTTGTTCGTCGAGCGTTGTCGAAGCGTGAGGTTTGAGTGATGTTCATGGTGCGGTACCGTTCTTTTCTTTGAGTTGATGGTGTGTTCACACCTCACCCGGCGAGTTCTCTTCAGTCAGTGGCGATGGACGTGAGCAGGGGGCGGGGTGTCGAACCCCCGTGCGCCCTTGTTGCCCGTGCGCTCTGGTTGTCATGAAGGATGACCACCTGACGACGTGGAGTTCCACGATCGTCCTCGACGCGCGTCCGCTTCCCGCTCACGCCTTCCCACCCGGCGCTCCTACACTGAGGTATGACCAGCACACGGTCGGGCGGCGCGTCGTCATGGCCGCCGTTCGCGGAACACCCGGAGTCGCCGCTCGTCGGACGTGAGCGGCTCAGGCGAACCGCGTCGGACCTGCTCGCCCGTCCGGACGTGCGTCTGTTGACCTTGCGCGGTGAAGGCGGCATCGGCAAGACCGCCCTCGCGTTGACGTTGACCCGTGACCTGCGGGGCCGGTACGAGCGGCTCGTGTGGCTGGACCTCACGGGTGTCCGGACGTCCGACGACGTCCTGCCCGCCCTGCGCCGCGCCCTCGACCTCGACCTCGACCTCGAAGGTGACCCGGCGTGGCCGCGCGTCCCGCCCCTTCGCGACGCGCGAATGCTGATCGTGCTCGACAACTTCGAGCATGTCCAGGGCGCCGCCGGGGCAGTCGCGCGCTTCCTGTCGGAATTGTCGGACGCGCGGACGCTCGTCACGAGCCGTGTGCCCCTGAACGTCATGGATGAGCACCTTCTGGACGTCCCGCCCCTCGACGTGACGCCCTCCTCGGCGGGTGTCAGCGACGCGGCGAGACTGTTCGAACGGCTCGCCGTTCGGATCGATCCGCACTTCACGCTCGACGGCGAGCGCCTCGCGCCCGTCGAGGAGATCTGCCGTCGGCTCGACGGTGTTCCCCTTGCACTGGAACTCGCCGCCGCGCGGTTGCGGGTCGTCAGTCTGTCCACGCTCGTCGCGTGGCTCGACCGTCCACTGAACGTGCTGCAGGGCGGTCCGCTCGATCGGCCCGAGCGGTCACGGACCTACCGCGGCGTGGTGGAGTGGAGCTGCGCGCTGCTGTCCGAGGCGGAACGTGAGGTGTTCCGCGCGTGCGGCGCGTTCGTCGGGAGTTTCACCCTGGACGCTCTGCACGCCGCGATCCCCCTCGCGGACCTGCCCGGGGGGCTGACGCGGCTCGTCGAGCACAGCCTCGTCCGGCCTCACGCGTGGCGGGCCGATCGGTTCTTCCTGCTCGAACCCGTCCGGATGGTCGCGCGGGCGAAGTTGCTGGACGCACCCGACGCCCCGGAGGTGCTGGGCCGGCACGCGCGTCACTTCCTGAAGCTCGCGCGTGGCGTCGCCGAGCAGCAGGCGTTCGATCCGGCGCTCGCGTGGGCCACCCTCGACCCGGAGGACGCGAACCTGCAGGCGGCCCTCGCGTGGTTCACCGACCACGAGCAGGTGGAGGAGGCGCTGACGTTGTGCGCCGCGCTCGACGGGTACTGGCAGAGCCGCGCGCGGTACACGCTCGCGTTGCGTGCCTGCTGGGAAGCGGCGCGCCTGCCGGGTGCGGCGGGGCACGCGCACCTCTCGGCGCGTGTGGACCTCATCGCGGCGATGGCGGCGGCGCGGCTCGGGCAGTTCCGCCTCGCCCGTGAGCTCGGCACGCGCGGCCTGAACACGTTGCGTGACCTGGGGGACGTCCGGGGACAGGTGGACGCGCTCATGACGCTGGGCGTGCTTCATCACATCACCGGGGATCTCGCGGAGAGCGTGCGCTGTGACGAGGCGGCGCTCGCCCTGCTGGGTGACGAGGCCGACCTGACCCTGCGGGGAGTGATCGCGCACAACCTCGGCACGTTGCACGCGCAGAGCGGCCGTCACGACGACGCGCTGTCCTTCCTGAACGAGGCGCAGACGCTGTTCGAGCGGGACGCGAACACGTACGGCGCCGCGCACTGCCACATGCACCGCGCGTGGGTGCTGCTTCGCACCGGGCGGCACCCGGACGCGCGAGGAGAGCTCGCGCTGGGCGTACGGCACGCCCGGCAGCTCGCGGACGTGCCGCTCCTGATCGCCCTGCATGACCTCGTCGCGACGTACGCGCTGCAGGTCGGTGAGCCTCGCCTCGCGGCGCGGGTGCTCAGCCTCGCGGATCGCGAGCAGGAACGCGCGGGTGAGCGGTGGAACCCACAGTTCCAGGGTGACCTGGACGACGTGTGGCGACGTCTGCGGGCTGCGCTGCCCAAGGCCGCGCTGACCGTGGAGCGCGCGGCCGGTGAGGCGGCGTCCTTCGAGGCGCTCGTGGGCGTCGTGGACGCGTTGCTCACCCGTGAGGCGAGCGTGGCGCGCGACGCTCGCCTCACGCCGCGCGAGTGGGAGGTGTTGCGGCTCGTCACGCAGGGGCAGAGTGACAAGCAGATCGCGCGGACGCTGGGCATCAGCGTCAAGACGGCGAGCACGCACGTGTCGCACCTGCTGTTCAAGCTCGAACGGCGTAACCGCGTCCAGCTGGCCCGCTGGGCGGACGAGCAGGCGAACGAGCGGCATCGCGGTCCCTGACGTCGGGAGTTCTCCCGATGCGCGGCGCGCCTCGCGCGGCGCACGATGACTTCGTCCCACCGCTCCGGTGGGCGAGGGAGGAGCGCATGAAGGGTTCGCCGCTGTCCGTCTGTCTCGTCACGCTCGGCACGCTCACCGTCGCGTGGGCGCCCGTGACGCCCACGGTGTTCGACACGACGCTGGGAGAGCAGGACGTCAGAACCGCCGAGGTGAGCACCGCCGAACTTCGCGTCATTCTCACCGACGGCCGCACCCTCGTCCTCGACGCCCGTCCGCACCAGGAGTGGGCGACGAGTCACATCCCGGGCGCGCTGAACGTCGCGCCGAAACCGGGCGTGAGCGCGGGCGCGTACGTCAGCGACGTCCGAGAAATCGAGCGGCTCACGAACGGTGACCACTCCAGAGCGCTGGTGCTGTACTGCAACGGACCATTCTGCGGAAAGAGCAAAAGGCTCAGTGAGGAGCTGCTCGCGGCGGGCTTCACGAACGTCCGGCGCTACCAGCTGGGCGCGCCGGTGTGGCGCGCGCTGGGTGGTGAGATGGTCATCGAGCCGGAAGGCGCGCGGTACGTCGCGCAGAACGACCGGACGGCGTGGTGGGTGGACGCGCGCCCGGCCGGGGCGTTCGGTGCGGGCAGCCTGCCGGGCGCGCGCAACGTGCCCGAGGGGGAGGTCGGCAAGGCGAAGGACGACGGACGTCTTCCGATGCTGGACCACAACACCCGCGTGATCGTCTTCGGGGAGGACGCGGCGCAGGCGAGGCGGGTGGCGGACGAGCTGCTCCGGAACGCCTTTCACAACGTGACGTTCTACGACTCTTCGTACCAGGCGTTGCGCGCCGTTCTGAACTCGCCGATCGTGGAGCGTTGAACGGGCGGGTCGCGGGAACGTTCGGGTCACGGTGGGCCCTCGCGTGGGTTCACCGTGACGTTCCGGCCTCCCCTTCGGCCCTCGCAGGAAATGACCCGGGCATGGGAGCGAAGGGCGCGACCGGGTTGACGGCGCCATCTCCCCGGGACACCTCAGCATCGGCGAGTTCGCTCGGCCCGGTGGCCTCGGCCCCACCACCCTGCGCTCCTCCTGGCATGTCGAGAAGGAGCTGTCAGGTCACACATGAACTCCTTGCCTTGAATGCGGACGCGTAGGGCAGTTCCGAATGCTATTCAGAGAGGATGTCGCGCCATGTTTCGTCCTTGATTCGTTCTGTCGCCCTTCTCGCCGCCACGACCGGCACGGGAAGCGCAATCGGGATTCAGTTGGGCGTGAACATGCCCACCTCGCTCGCTTCGCTCGAAGTTGAGTTCCCCGTGGGACCACACGCCGCCATCGGCGTGGGTGGTGGCGTGATGATCCTTCCGACCGATCCTGGAGTGGCGACCCTTCCCGCCGCGAGCATGTACTACCGCTACTTCCCGAACTCCCCGCAAGAGGGCGTTTTCTTTGGCGGTCGCCTGGGATCGAACATCCTGCTCACTACTGCTACGGCCACCGCCGGATATCGACTCAACCTCGGTCAGGTTTACCTTGACGGTGAGATCGGCGTCGGTGCAGGCGCTGTGTTCTTCATGGGTGCAGGTCCCGCTCTGTCCGCAGGCGTGAACATCGGCTTCCGCTTCTGAGCTCCGCCATACGCGTCCGTACTCATTCAAATTCCGAGCCGCCTGTCTTGATGACCTGACAGAACGTTCCTGACGTGCCACGACGACGATCTCGGCCTGCTCACCCCCGCGTTCGTTCACATCGAAAGAACCCCTGGTCTCTCGGCTCGGTTTGCGCGTGACTTCTGCCCGGTTGGGTGTACCCCGGACTCACCCTGGCCCTCTTGCCTGCCTTGCGGACGCAGTGGTCGAGGGCGGCGGGCGGCTCGGTCCGTGGGTCCGGGGTAGATGACCTCGGACCGAAGGACGAACGCAGCAGGCCACCGACCCCACACGTTCCCGGTCTTTTGAAGCGCGGCCCGGGACACGACGTCGAGCACGCTTCAGGTCGGAACGGCCGAGGCCGGGGGTGCCGCTCATGGCGGCGCGTGCACGGCACCACCGGCAGATCGTCCGGAGGTCCCCACTCGGACCACGCGAACACGCGGTCGTCATTCTCCGCCGGCCCGGATGGAGGCGCTGACGGAGGGCCACGTGGGATGGTGATGCTTCTCCTCGACGGCGACGCGCCGTGACGGGTCCGGCGCGACCCGGCGCGCGGTCACGCGGTCGTCACCGCGCGTCGGGCTCAGCGTCGGCCTTCACCTTCGTGGACGTCCGCACCACGAATGGACGTCCGGCAGGGGTGTCCTGTTCAGCAGGTCCACTGTCCGGCCGGGCAGAGCTTCCACTGAGAGCCGCTGTTCGAGATGTTCTGCATGATGTTCAGGCTCACCACGTGCTGCTCCAGGCCGAGGCGCCGCAGCCGCTGGAAGGACGCGTCGTTGCTCGCGATGTTCGCCTGCAGCCGTGAGAAGTCCGCGTCGGACATGTGGCCGCCCGACGGAGGCGTCTGGATGTCCCCCTTGACGTACGCGAGGGTCTGCGCGGGCAGCAGGGACCGCACGACGTCGCTCCAGTCGTTCAGCACCTTGTTCTTCCGCGCGGCCGGCAGGGTGGCCCAGGCGCCCCGCAGGGCCGCCCAGTACTTCGCGAGGACGATCACCTGCGTCTGCTTCTCTCCCAGCGAGGCGTAGTTCCGCGTGAGGCTGTCCGCCCAGGCGTTCCGTTCCGCCGCGTCGAAGGTGATGACGTCGCGGCCCAGCACCCGGTTGATCATGAACGCGAACAGGTCCGCGGTGGCGTCCGTGACCTTGCGGGTCAGGGGTGGGTGGCCCGGCGCGAGCGCGGGATGCGTGTCCTCGTACAGGCTGTAGAACCACGCGGCGAGCGCGTCCTGACGGGCGAGGGCGCGCACCTCCTCGAGTTGCGGCAGGGCGTACTCGTACCAGGCGTAGGCGCGCTCGTGGTCGTTCATGCCGCGCAACCCGGGGACGTTCTTCACGCCGCCCAGGACGTAGCGGATGGTGTCCTCGTCCTGGCCCTGCCAGGCGCGGATCAGTCCGGCGCGCAGGCGCCGCTTCTGCGTGTCTGTGAGGGGCGTGTCGTACGCCCAGGCGGTGTAGGTCGTGAAGTCCTGCACGGTCCGCTCGGTCAGGGGTGGCGTGCCGTTCACGAGGGTCTGTGCGGACGCGGCGCTCGGCGTGGACGCGGCGAGGAGCAGGACGAGGGAGACGGCGCGGGGTGCGCGCGTGAAGTGGTGAATGCTGGACATGTCGAACTCCTCGGGGATCGGGGGTGCGGTTGGCGCCTGGGGCGGCGAACGCCGCCTCTTCGTTCAGTTCCTGCCGTACGTGGACTGCGCGCCGTCCGGCCACGTGAGGATCAGCTCCCCGCGCGGGTCGATCGCCCAGCGGAATTGCAGGGCCTCGTTGGGGACGTCCCGGTCGGAGTTCATGGACGGGGTGCAGTCGTTGGTGTACTTCTGCCGCGAGTAGGTCGGGTTCAGGGTCAGGGTGTTGCCGGTGACGGCGACGGTGCCGGTGTAGTACCCGAAGGTGGTGGTGGTGCAGCCGTACGTGGAGAGCTGCCCGGTCACGCTGCGGGTGAAGGTGCCGTCGGCGTTGATCTTGAGTTGTGTGCCGCTGCCGCTCGGCGGGGACCACTGGCCGGTGGTGGGGTTGTAGTAGTCCACGAGGGTGCTCGTGCCGCGGTACCAGTGGCCGGTCAGCGCGGACGGCACGCCCGCACCCGGATTCGCGCCGCCGGTGGGCGCGGTGAGGTACACGGTGACGCCGCTTCGGGGCGCCTGGACGTTCACGAGCGCGCCGTGCGCGTCGCGCGCGCTGCCGAAGGCGTCCGCGTCGGAGAGCTGGCCGTTTCTGTCCTGGTCCTGCCAGGCCATGACGTAGAACGGCTCGGTGGGCGGGTCGAGCAGCAGGAAGCGGCCCTGCGGGTCCGCGCGGGACGTGGTGATCTTCCGCGGGTCGCAGGCGCCGTCGGTGCCGGGCACGCAGGAGAAGACGGTCACGTCGGCCAGGGTGCCGCCCGGCGCGGCCCTGACCTGTCCGCTGACGCCGCCGCCCTCGCTCGTCGCGAGTCGGCCGAGCACGAGGTCGGCGGAGGCGGTGGAGGCCGTCACCACGGCGGGTGTGCGGCCGTCGGTGCTGTACACGGCGAAGTCGTCGCCGTCGTCCACTTCCTGACTGCCGTTGTTGTCCTTCCAGCCGAACAGGTAGTACGGGCCGGACGGCAGGTTTTCGAGGCGGTACGCGGCGCTCTTGCCGCCGGTGTCGACGCTCGTGGACTCGAACTGCGCGGGGTCGCAGTTCTCGCCGAGGGGGCGGCAGGCGACGATGACGGTCTGTCGGACGTCCCCGGCGGTGGAGGCGGTGACGGTGCCGGAGATCGTCACGGGGGCGGGACCGGTGGGGGCGTCGGTGGTGCAGGCGCTGAGGCTGCCGAGCGCGGTCAGGGCGAGTGCCGCCCAGGTGAGTGTCGTCGTGTTCATGGGGTTCCTCCGTCAGGCGCAACGTAGGCGCGTGACGGTGACAGTTCCGTGACACGGGCGGTTCCGCGTCGGGTGCGGGCTTGCCCTGCCGTCTCGGGGCGGCGTGTGACGTCGGGGCGTGAGCGGCGCCGCCGTCTTGCGTTCGCAGGTCACGCCGCGCCCGTCGGCACGGACGAGTCGGGGCGGTCCGAGGACGACGAGACGCCTTGTACCGGCGGCAGGCATACATGCGCGGTGTAGCACAGCCGCACGGGGCTCACGTGAACCTCACGCTCGACCGCGGGCGGTGGGTCGAGCGTCCTGCGCCGCTCCAGCCGGCGCCTCACGTCCCGCCGCGCTCCTGTTCACTCGCTCGGCATGATGACCTATCCGGCTTCACCCACCCGTATGCTGGGCAGCCATGACCACCGATCTCGAAGGGCACCTCGACCGTTACGCCGCGCTGCTCGTCCGCGTCGGCGTCAACCTTCAGCCCGGCCAGCGTCTTCTCGTCAGCACCGACGTGACGTGCGCGCCCCTCGCGAGGCTCGTCACCCGGCACGCCTACGACGCGGGCGCTCCCCTCGTGAACGTCGTGTTCACGGACGCGCCGTCCACCCGCGTCCGTCTCGCGCACGCCGCGCCCGAGAGCCTCGACCATTTCCCCGAATGGCGCGCGGCGCTGTGGCGAGAGACCGCGGAACGTGGCGACGCGTTCCTGCACGTCACCAGTGAGGATCCCGCGCTGCTCGACGGCATCGACCCCGCCCGGGTGGACCGTGAGCGGCTCGCGCGGCAGCAGGCTCTGCGGCCCTTCTCGGAGCTGCTGCGCCGCAACGCCTTCGCGTGGTGCCGCGCCGCCGCACCGTCGACCGCGTGGGCCGCGCGGGTCTTCCCGCACCTGCGGGCTGACGAGGCGGTCGCGCGGCTCTGGTCGGACGTGCTCGAGGCGTGCCGCGCGGACGTGAGCGATCCCGTCGCGGCGTGGCGCGCGCACCTCGCGGAGCTCGAAGGCCGCGCGGACGAGCTCGGCGCGCGCAGGTACGGCGCGCTGCACTTCCGTGGCCCCGGCACGGACCTCACCGTCGGCCTCGCCGACACGCACGTGTGGGTCGGAGGCGCGGCGCGCACCCCCGGGGGGGTGAGGATCGTGCCGAACCTGCCCGCGGAGGAGGTGTTCACCGCGCCGCACCGGGCGCGTGTGGAGGGCGTGGTGCGCGCGACCAGACCGCTGAGCCTGTCCGGCGTGCTCGTCGAGGGCATCGAGTTGCGCTTCGAGGCGGGCCGGATCGTGGAGGCGCGCGCCACGCGGGGTGAGGAGGTGCTGCTCCGCGCGCTGGACTCGGACGACGGCGCCCGGTACCTGGGGGAGGTGGCGCTCGTGCCGGTGACGTCGGCGGTCGCGCGGACCGGGACGCTCTTTCTCGACAGCGTGTACGACGAGAACGCCGCGTGCCACCTCGCGTTCGGCGCGTCGTACCGGGAGAACTTCGCGGGTGGAGAGGCCCTCTCGGACGAGGAGGTGGCCTCTCTGGGCGGGAACGACAGCGTCACGCACGTGGACTTCATGATCGGCGGCGAGCACGTGGACGTGGACGGCGTGCGCGAGGGTGGAGCGCGTGACCCGCTCATGCGCGGCGGCGTCTGGGCGTTCTGACCGTCGGGACGCGCGCGACCGACCGACGATCTGTCGACGAGGTGCCGCGCGTCCGGGCGCTCAAGGCGCTTCCTGCCCGGCCTGCCGGGGGGATCGGCGGTAGAGCCGGCTGTCGTGCGGTCCCAGGGACACCCGACCGATCGGCTGGAAGCCGCACTTCTCGGCCACGCGGACGGAGGCGTGGTTGTCCGGGTGGATCAGGCAGAAGGTCGGCGTGGGGAGGCCGTCCGGGCGGGCGAGGTGCGCGTCACTCCAGTGGAGCACCGCCCGGAGCGCTTCGGTCGCGTAGCCCCGTCCGTGCGCGGCAGGTGAAAGCACCCAGCCGCCCTCGGGCGTCACGTCGACGTTCGGGGTGAGGGTCCGTCGGAAGTCGGCGAGTCCGACCTCACCGATGAAGTGGCCGGTGACGCGGTCCTGCACGGCCCAGTACCCGTAGCCCAGCAGGGACCACAGGCCGGCGTACCGGAGCATCCGGCTCCACACGTCCTCGGGGGTCGAGGTCCGCCCGCCGATGAAGCGGGTGACGGACGCGTCGGTCCACAGGCGCAGACAGTCGTCGAAGTCGTCGGGTGTGTGGGCGCGCAGAACGAGGCGTGGTGTGTGCAGCGTGGGGGCCGTGGTGAAGGGGCGCATGTGATGAACCTCCTGGCCCGATCAGAGGACCTGGAGCTCCCGCGGGAACCGCGTGATGCTGCGGGCACCGTCGGGCGTGACGACGACGCTGTCCTCGATGCGGATGCCGAGCCGCCCGGGCACGTACAGGCCCGGCTCGACCGTGAACACCGTGCCGACGTCGAGCGGCGTGTGATGCCCGGCGCCCAGGAAGGGCGTCTCGTGAATTTCCAGGCCGATGCCGTGTCCGACGGCGTGCAGGATGTACGGACCGTACCCGGCGTCCTCGAGGACGTCGCGCACGGCACGTTCGACGTGCGCGCCGGTGGCGCCGGGACGGCAGGCCGCTCGTCCCGCGTGGTTGGCCCGCAGGACCGCGTCGTACACCCTTCGGGCGTCCTCGCCGGGCTCGCCCAGCGCGAAGACGCGGGTGATGTCGGAGACGTAGCCGTCGTGGACGGCGCCGCCGTCCATCAGGATCAGGTCGCCCTCCTGGAAGGGACGGTCGGCGCTGTCGTGGTGGGGTTGGCTGGCGTTGGGTCCGCCGGCGACGACGAGGTCGAAGGCGGCGCCGTCGCTGCCCCGCTCGATCAGCTCGCGGAACCAGACGGTCGCGAGTTCCCGTTCGGTGACGCCGGGACGGATGTGCGCGACGGTCCGGTCGAGGGCTTCCTCGACGATGCGGGCGGCGCGGTCGAGCGCGCGGAGTTCCGCTTCGTCCTTGACGGAGCGCAGCCGCGCGAAGAGTGACGTGACGTCGTGCGTGACGACGCCGGGCAGGGCCGCCTCAATGGGGCGGAGTTCCATCGCGCGCATGGCCCAGTGTTCGATCCCGACGAGGTCCCGGCCGGTCAGGTCGAGGTCGTGGAGGGCGTCTCGGAGCGCCAGGACGTACTCGTCACGTTGTTCGTAGGGGTAGAGGCGAAGGCCGGGGATGGCGCTGGCCTCCTGGACCCGTTGCTCTTCGAGGTTGGGGACGATCATCGCGACCGTGCCGTCGACGTGCAGGAGCGCCAGGGTGAAGCGTTTGCTGGGGGGGAGGCGCAGGTCGGTGAGGTAGCGGAGGTTCGCGCCGGGCACGAGGGCGAGCGCGGTGAGGTTCGCTTCGCGTGCGAGCCGCAGGGCGCGCTGGAGGCGTCGGGCGTGGGTGGTGCGGTCGGCGGTGGTGTCGGTCATCGGGCGCTCCTTCGCTTCTTCAGGCGGGGGGTGCGCAGGTCGATGAACGGCGTGTCGCCGCCTCCCGGGATGGTGGGTGCGTCGGTGCCGGCGCTCGCTGCGAGGGTGTCTGCCGTGGTGAGCGGTGGGTGTTCCATCGGTCCTCCTGCTGCGCGTTCGAGTTTTCGCTCAGCGAAAACTGCTTTCGCTGTCTGATATCTGCGATTATAGGAACGTGCCCCGCGAAGTCAAGCCGTCCACCTCACCCGTACAGGACAGGTACGTCGTACAGGCAGCAGACGCCGCCCTCGCGCTGCTCACCCTCGTCGGCGAACACCGCCGCTCCAGCCTCACCCACCTCTCCGGCGCCGCCGGACTCACCACCAGCCAGACCTTCCGGCTGCTCGTCACCCTCGAACAGCGCGGCTTCGTCCTCCGTCACGAGGACAAGACCTACTCCCTCGGCTACGCCGCCCACGCGCTCGGCCGACGAGCGTCCCTCCAGCTGCCCCTGCTCAACGCCGCGGGAGACGTCCTCGACCACCTCCGCGACGACACCAACGAAACCGCCCTGCTCGCCGTCCGCAACGGCCTGCAGGCCGCCGTCCTCGACGTCCGCGAGTCCAGGCAGACCGTCCGGGTCGTCGCGACCCTCGACGAGCGCGGCGACCTCCACATCGGCGGCACCGGGAAGGTCCTCCTCGCCTACAGCGACCCCACGGTGCTCGAACACGTCCTCAGCCGACCGCTGCGCCGCTACACCGACCAGACCATCACCTCGGCCGACGAACTCCGCACGGTCCTCGAGCAGGTCCGCCACGACGGACTCTGCGTCGCGCGAGCCGACTTCGAGGCCGACAGCTACTCCGTCGCCGCGCCCGTACTCGACCGACACGGCCAGCTCATCGCGGCCCTCGCCGTCGCCGGCCCCCTCGCGCGCTTCGACCCCCAGCAGCAGGAGCGGGTCCGCACCCTCGTCCGGACGGCCGCCCGCACCCTCGCCTCCCGACTCGAACAGCCCCCCGTCAGACCCAGAAGCTGAACCTTCGGCCACGAAGGGTTCCGCCACACGGCTCGCCGCTCGCCCTGCGTCCACACCACGAGGCGCGACGTCAGGACACCTCCACCGAACGCGCCCCGCCTCGTCCCCGGACCGATGCGTCCGCCCTCCTGCCGCCGCGCGAGCAGTCCTGACGGTGCCCGAGGCGCCCTCACGCACGGCACCGAACGGGCGGCCCGGTCACTTCAGTGCGCGCCGTCCCCTGCGCCGCCGACCGCCCACGAGGTGCTCCCCGTCATGACCCACAGACCCGGACGCGGCTCGAAGCCCAGGCGGCGGTTCACGGCGAGCATCGACGCGTTCACGCTGAGGTTGTGCGTGAGCATGCTCGTGAAGCCCGCCGCGCGCGCCCGGCGGATCACCTCCACCTTGAGGGCGCGGCCCAGACCGACGCCGCGCGCCTCGGGACGGACGGCGGTGATGAAGTTGTACGCGCCGCGCGGGTGGCGCGTCAGGATGCTGAACCCCAACCACTGTTCCCCGCGCCGCGCCACCACCGTCCACTCGGGCTGGGCGTCCTCGTCGAGCAGGGCCTGCCGGACCTGCTCGCGCGTCCAGCGCGGCATGCCCTTCATGTCCGGCGTCTCGGTCAGCCGGTCCGCGAAGAAGTCGTGCAGACGCGTCCAGTTCGCGTCGTCTCCTCCGAGCGCGACCATGTCCGTCAGCTGGATTCCGGCGCGGGCGAGCGCGCCGTCCACGTCCCCGTGCGCGCGCTCGTCGAAGGCCGCGAGGTCCAGTGTCGACTCGAACTTGTGGTACAGCAACGTGAACCCCTGGCGTTCCGCCCAGGCGCGGACGTCCGGGTGAGCGTCGCGGATGTTGGTCCTCAGACGCGCGGCGCCCTGTGCTCGTGCGGCGTCACGTGAAGCGGCGAGCAGCGCGGCGCCGTACCCGCGGGAGCGGGCGTGCGGCGCGACGACCAGCTGGAGGATGTGCTCGTCCGCCCTGACCCACTGTGACGCGTTGACCACGCTCGTTCCGACGATCTGACCGTCCGCGTCCTCCAGCGCCCAGCGTGTGCGCCACGTCGGCTGCCGATTGGCCTGACGTTCGCGTTCCAGGTACGCCTCGGCACTCGTGGGTTGGGGTGCGTCGGTGTTCAGGACGGCCACGATGGCGTCGGCGTCGGCGTCCGTGGCCTCGCGGATGGTGAAGGTCCCAGCGGTGGAGGTGACGTCCATGTCCCATCGTGTCACGCGCGCGAGCATGCGACCAAAGGTGCTTAGCGGCTTCTCACGTTTCCGAACGGTGGTCGACTTCCCATGCCATCATTTGGCGACCCATCACCGCCTCCGGCGCCCACGAACCCCTCCAGCAGGTTTGTGCCCGCTACGGCTTCCCTTCAAGCCCAGCCGCGACACCAACACCATCGCCCTCCCACACGACATGACGGACAGCGTGTACCCCATCAACGGTCATCGCGTCGCCTCCCGCGGTGGGCACAGCGGCTGGTTCATCTGGCTCGGCGAGGAGCTCAGCCAGGACTTTGATGACTTCACCGTCCACCACATCGTGCGGCTCCATGCCCTCAAACCTGAACTCGTGCCGTTCCTCGTGCTCGATGTCGGATGGCAATTCCTGCTCGCTCCCGGGCATGTCGACGTCTGGTACGACGAGTCATGTTGCGCTGAGGGGTGATCCAGGCTGACCTCAGCGGCGGCCGTCGAAGTTGCACGCGGACTCACACGACGTTGTCACTCCTGTTCGCCCTCAAGCACGGCGAGGGGCGTGTTCGAAGGGCTGGACGGTTCCGCCTCGCTTCGATACGCGGCGGCGAGGGCGGCGAAGCTCGCCTTGGGTGTCCACCTGGGACGCTTCGGCTGCTCTGGCCCGGTCAGGGACACCTTCACCACACCCAGGCTCGCCAGGTCCAGGTCCACCTCGCCCTCGGGGCGGTGCGGCAGGTGGAAACACGCGAAGGTACACAGGAACGCACTGTCCACGCCCACGTTCTTGAAGACGTCCACGAGTTCCGTGATGCACCGCGCCTGCTCCGCCTCGTCACGTTCGTACTCGCGCTTCAGGCGAACCGGGTGTCCAGCCTCGTACTCGACGATGTCCGCCCCGAGCGCGCCCAGATCCGCCGCGCCCCGGAAGGTGGCGCAGCCGAACTCGGTGATCGCCAGGGGCTTGCCGGACGCCATCATGGCGCGCAGCCCCGCCTCGAAGTGCGGAGCGGTCTCCCGGGTGCGGTACACGTCGTATGCGGCAAAGTCGAAGGGTGTCCAGTCCACCCCTTCGAAGTGGATCGAGGCGTAGGTGACCGGACCACCGAAGCGGGCGCGCACGGCGGTCACGGCGCGCGCCAGGAAGGCGTTGATGCGCCCTGGCAGTTCAGGCAGCCCGGCGAGGACGTGTGGGTCGCGCTTCAGCAGACCGCGCAGGCGGGCGTCGGCGGTGTCGCCGGGCAGGAAGCCCGGGGTGAACAGGCTGAGTTCCGCCCCGGTCACCAGGACGACGCGCGCCCCCTGTCGGCGCAGGCGTTCGGCGCGGTCGGCGCAGTCGACGAGGAGGTCGAGCAGGGCGTCCTGCTCGATTTCGTAGCTGAAGGGCGAGAACCAGACGTCCAGCCCGAGTGCGGCGGCGTGGCGGGCGGCCAGGTCGAGGCGCTGTGGGTCACCGCCGGTGAGGCGCACGGCGGTGCAGTGCAGGTCGTCGCGGATGGCTTGCAGATCGTGTCGAACGGCGTCGGGATCGTAGGGTTCGTGCGTGCTGGTGATGCCGTTGAAGAAGCCGGTGTCGTAGGTGATGCCTCTGCTTCGCATGTGCCCTCCCGTTAAGGTACGCGAAGTACCTTAACGGGGAGCATACCTGGTCCCGACACCGACGTACAGTAAAGACCACCTCGCCATGTCCGACCACCCCACCATCCGAGCACGCCGCCGCGGCCCCGCCCTCGAAGAAGCCATCCTCCGCGCCGCCGCCGACGAACTCCTCACCACCGGATACGCCGGGTTCACCATGGACCGCGTGGCGCGCCGCGCGGGCACCAACAAGAACGTCCTGTACCGCCGCTGGCCCCACCGCGCCGCACTCGCGCTCGCCGCCTACGGCCACCTTGCCGCCGAGCGTTACACGCTCCCAGACACCGGGAATCTACGTGAGGACGTGCTCACCGTACTGCGCGACGCGAACCGCCATTGGGCTTCCCCTCTCGGGGAGGTGCTGCGCGGTCTGCTCACCACGAAAGACCCGGAGGTACTCCAGCTGTTACGAGGCCGGGGAACGGAAGGAGGCGCAGACCTGCTCCTGCCGGTGCTCGAACGTGCGGTCGCGCGCGGCGAGGCGCGCCCGCAAGCCTTGAAGCCACGGGTGGCGGGCGTGCCGCTGGCACTGCTCCGTCACGAGTACCTGCTGCGCGGCAGCACCGAAGTTCCAGAGGCCGTGCTGGTCGAGATCGTGGACGACGTCTTCCTGCCACTGGTGCAGGCGGTCACCGCGAGCGTGACGGCGACCGCCGACGCTGCAAAGTGACAGAGTCGAGCTCATGGCATGTCAAGAACGGTTTGTCAGTGCACACATGAACCCCTTGCCTTAAGAACTTGTTTCACTTCTCGCGTCGGGTGAGCTACGACCTCACCATGACCGTTCAGGAGTTGCTCCACCCGTTCCTCGCACAGCAGGATCAGCCCAACGGTCCAGCAGCGAGCGACCAAGATCTGATAGACCTCGAAGCGGCCCTTGCTGTTCAACTTCCCAACGACGTCCGCGAACTCTACCGTCAAGCTGACGGACTGACCCTGACCTGGTACCTCGACCTGCTGCCCCTCACGCGCAGTCTCGAACTCGCCCGCGCCATGACGGCGTATGAGGTGCCTGGCCCCTGGGGTCTCGTGCCCCTCTTCGACCACGGCGCGTCCAACCCCGTCTGCGTCGCTACCCGCGCCCCACTGACCCGATTCCTCGTCCGTGTCCCCCATGACGATGTCAAGCACCACGCTCACCTCGACGTCGTCTCCCTCCTCCAAGAGCTCCTCAATGCTCCGAACCTCGGCGATGACCTCGACGAACTGCCCTCACCTTTCGCGACACCCGAACGGACAGCCGCTCACACCGAGACCGCTCGGGCGCTGATCGCGCAAGCGGACAGGCTCGACAAGAATTCCCGGCGCGACGCCCTACGCTTTGCGTTCACCTTGCTGGGCGTGCAGGGTGTGGACGTCATCGCCTCGTTCCTGGACGACGCGGATGACGACGTGCGTGGAAGCGCACGAGCACGTCTGGGTGAACTCGCTGCACACACCGAGGACGCCGCAGTCGCGCTGGTGCACGCGAACGACGAGCGAGACGTGTTCGCGCGTGAGTGCGTCCGCATTCTGAACGCGGCGGGCATGACGGCGACGTTCGAGCGTAAACCGTGGGGACCGGTCGTGCGCGTCGACCCAGGACCCTTCGGTCTCAACCTGGACGCGTTCTGGTCGGGGCGATCGCAGCCTGACTTCTCCGAGCGGCTCACGGCGCGCGTACGGGAGTTGCAGGTTCTGAAGTCGAAGCGGACCTCAAGTTGACCGGGCGCCCGAGTGCTCGGAAACACATCCGCGCACACGCCAGGAGATGCAAAGCCAGGAACTGGCTGGCGTGCCGCTCGGCGTGCAGGCGAAGCCGTCGAAAACCACCCTGGTGACTCAGAGTACGCTCCACGACCCAGCGATACCGTCCAAGTCGTTCACTTGACTCCACCCCACGCCGTGCAATTCGAGCCTTGATGTGCCGTTTCCGACAGGACCGCCGACACCGTCGGTCGTCGTAGGCCTTGTCGGCGTGAACGGCGTCTGGGCGTCGCTGGGGCCTTCCGCGTCTGCCCGTTCTGAGGGGTGGGACGGCGTCGAGGAGGGGGTCGAACATCAAGCTGTCGTGCGTGTTGGCACCTGTCAGGAGCACAGCCAGAGGAAGACCTTGCCGGTCCACGATGTGGTGGCGCTTGGTGCCCAGCTTGCCCCGATCAGGAGGATGACGTCCGGTGAGGTCCCCCCTTGAGTGCGCGAACGCTGGCGGAGTCGAGGGAAGCTCGGCTCAGGTCGGGTGCAGCAGCGCCGCGCTCCCCCTGGGTGACTCCCGGACGATGCGCGGCCCCTTCCGCCCTTGGGTCCTCGTGGGCGGAACCGTGAAGGGCGGCCCGCGCTGCGCAGCGCGCCTCGCACGTTCCAGGACCCAAACGTTTTTCTGGGGCGCCACCACCCTACGCCACCCCACGTATTGAACCTCACGCTGCGTCAGGTCCTACTGTCGGGAGAGGAGGTACCCCAGTGCTCCTGACCGTCGGAGACGTCGCCCGGATCACGGGCGTGAGCGTGAGGACCCTGCATCACTACGATCGGATCGACCTGCTCGACCCGTCCGGCCGCAACGCCGCCCACCACCGTCTGTACACCCAGACCGACCTCGAAACGCTGCACGTCATCCTGACCTGGCGTGAGCTCGGTCTGCCCCTCGCGGAGATCAGAGGCCTTCTGCACGACCCCACCTTCGACCGGCTCGCGGCGCTCCGCCGCCAGCAGGCCCTGCTGCTCGAACGGTCCCGACGGGACCAGCGGCTCCTGAGCACCTTGAACGTCCTGATCGCCACGGCCGAAGGAGGCACCCCGATGACCAGAGAGAAGATGACCGAGCTGTTCGACGGCTTCGACCCCGCCACCCACGAGGAGGAAGCCGCGGCCCGCTGGGGCGGCACGCTCGAGTTCGCCCAGGCCAGCACCCGCACCCGCGCGTACGGCGCGGCGCAGTGGCAGCAGATCAAGCAGGAAGCGGAGGGCCTCGCCCACGCCTACACGGTCCTGATGGACGTCGGCGCGCGGCCCGACTCGACCGAGGCGCAGGACGTGGCCTGGCGACACCTCGAGCACATCCGCCGCTGGTACTACGACTGCACGCCCTCCATCTTCGCGGACCTCGCGCGCCTCTGGGTGGACGACCCGCGCTTCAGGCAGAACATCGACAAGCACCGCGACGGCCTCGCGGCGTACCAGTCCGGCGCGGCGCTCGCGCTCGTCGTCACCCGCCTCACCCCCACGGGGCCCTGACGGTCCCACCAGGAGGTCCCCTCATGAAGATCGACACCGTGGACGTCCTCAGCGGTCTGCGCGCCGCCCTCACCGCCCCCGAGCAGGAGCGTGACGCGCAGTTCGCGCGCCTCGTCATGGAACCGCTGCGCGGCTTGTGGGAACCCAGCCTCGGCCGCATGGGCCCCCAGGGCGCGCACGTCAAGGACCCCGTGGACGTGGCGCGCCTCTTCCGCTTCTACCGTCCCGAACTCGGCGCGCAGCGCGCGCTCGACGCGCTCGACATCATCGAGCGGCGCGGCGCGCTCCGCGCGTGCGAGGACGCCTTCGAGCAGGCCGTGCGGCGTCTTGACCCGGAGGCGCACGGCTTGACGCTGCCCGACCTCAGGTTCACGTTCGTGCTGGCCGACCCGGACGGCCTCGACCCGAGGCTCGACGGGTACACCGGGGTGGGCAACGTGCCCGGCTGGTCGATGCTCCTCGCCTTCCCCACGGCCTTCAACCTGCCCCGCCTCGGCGCGATCGTCACGCACGAACTGCACCACAACGTCCGCTTCGCGTTCGAGCCGGCCTTCCCGATGACGCTCGGGCAGTACCTCGTCGTGGAGGGCCTCGCGGAGGCGTTCGCCGCCGAGGCGCACGGGGACCAGCTCCTGGGCCGCTGGACGACCACCCTGGACGTCGCGACGCTCCGGACCCTGCGCCCGAAGTTCGCGGCGTCGCTGCTCGAACGGGATTTCAATGTGGTGCGCGGCTTCATCTTCGGGGACTGGGCGGCCGCCGCGAGCGGGTACGCGCCGCAGGGCCTGCCGGACTTCGCCGGGTACGCGATGGGCTACCGCGTGGTGCGCGCGGCGCTGGACCGGACGGGCTGGTCGGTGGTGGACGCGACGTACCGCCCCTGGGCGGAGATCGTGCGCGCCTCGGGCTGGTTCGACGACGTCGACGTCGACGCCGCGCGGCCGCACGCGGCACGCTGACCCCCTTCGGACCCGCCCGGCTTGAACTGGACCTCGTCGTCACGGATGAGGGACCTGGCCGGCTCGGCGGCGAAGGCGAGCCGCGTCAGGGGCGCCGGGACCTCCCGGAAGGACGCCGCGCCTCCCGCTCAGCTCCACTCAGGGTGAGGGTCGACGCCCGGTCACTCCGCCGGCCCGCCATGTCGCAGCCCGTCTTCAGCGCGCCGCCCCGCTCGGTCCGTGCCGGGCATGCCGCGCAGCACCCCGAAGATCAGCAGCGTCCCCGCGACCGACAGCAGCGCCCCCATCAGGAACGCCGCGCCCGGGTACCCCCGGTTGATGCCCACGGCGTACACCGCCGTCGCCAGCAGCGGCCCCACCACGGCCACGAGGCTGTTCAGGCTGGTGATCGCGCCCTGCACGCGCCCCTGCTCGGTCTCACCCACCTGACGGGAAATCAGCCCCTGGATCGCGGGGTTGGCCAGACCGCCCAGCGCTCCCACCACCAGCGAGGCGTACAGCAGCACGCCGCTGCGCGCCACGCTGAGCACCAGAAACTCCAGGATGGACGCCACCAGCCCCGTCATGATGGTGCGACGATCGCCGAAGCGGGTGATGAACGGACCGATCAGGCCGCCCTGCACGCCCGCGGTGAGCAGCCCGAAGAACGCCAGCGCCAGCCCGTTCTGTCCCGGACTCCAACGCAGGACCTTCTCGGTGTACAGCACCCACGTGCTGAAGATCACCTGCCCGGCGAGCCCCAGCAGCACGAACGTCAACGCCAGGCTCCGCAGAATCGGGTACTCCCCCAGCGCCCGCAGCGGCAGCAGCGGGTTGACGTCACCGCGCTTCACGCCCCGCCCCCGCGCACTCGCGGGCAACGACTCCGGCAGGACCAGCAGGCCGTACAGCACGTTCAGGCCGGTGAGCGCGGCGGCCACCAGGAACGGCACCCGCAGGCCGTACTCGCCCAGCAGGCCGCCCAACGCCGGGCCCAGAATGAAGCCCACACCGAACGTGGCGCCCAGCAGACCGAAGTTCTTCGCGCGCTGCTCCGGCGGGGAGACGTCCGCGATGTACGCGTTGGCCACGGTCAGGCTCGCCCCGGTGATGCCGGCCAGCACCCGCCCGACGAACAACCACGACAGGTTCGGTGCGAAGGCCAGCAACAGGTAGTCCAGGCCCATGCCGGTCAGTGCGAACAGCAGGACCGGGCGGCGCCCGAACCGATCACTCAGCGCGCCAAGGATCGGTGCGAACACGAACTGCATGACGGCGTACGCGGCGGTCAGCAGTCCGATGGTGCGCGCGCCGGCCGCTTCCGATCCGGCCAGTTCCTTCACCAGGCCCGGCAGCACCGGGATGATCAGGCCAATCCCGATGACGTCGATCAGCGCGGTCAGCAGAATAAAGATCAGGGCGGCAGGACGGGAGGACATCCTGGCAGTGTAGTCCACCCTGGTCCTGCGCAGGCTCCACGTGGCGGAGGTCCGGACCCCGACCATGCTGCTCCTGAGCCGCGTTGGGTGCCGGCACGTCGTCGAGCCTCACGCCGACCTCGGCGTACACTGTCGATCCTGGCGGAGCCCGCCGCACCCGGGGCCGTCATGCGCCCGACGGGACGGGACCCGGTCCGACCCCGAGTCGCACTTCGACTTCCGTCGGGGGCGGACGAATCCGGTCAGCTCGTTCGACTCCAGCGCCATCCTCGGCGTGTGCGGCGCCAGCAGGTGATTTTTCCCGTCCTTGAAGTTCTGCACGATGACCCTCCTCCACCGTCCACCGTTGGCCCGGTACACGTCCGTCGCGTTGAACCCGGCCGTACGACCGACAAAGGTCACGTCGCGGGTGCCCGGATCGTCCGCCCGGGGCGCCCTGGGGTCGAAGAGGATCACCGACCAGTGCGCCGGACTGACGCTGTACTGGCACGCGAACGGCAACTTGTCCACCTGCGACCCGGCGGGGTTGTTCCACAGTCGACTTACTGGCGTGTCAGCTTTGGTCCGTCATCGAAGACGAGCTTGTAGGCGAGGCCGCATAGGCACCGGTATAGACAGCGGCGCCATGGAAGAATGCCCAAATGGCCAGTCCCACGGGCCCAGCAGTCACCCCACCAGCTCCTGCACGGCTCTGGGGCCTGCTGGCCAGCGAAGCGAACATCGCAGTGGTGTTCCGTCGCGGTCCCAGTCGCTGGACTCGCCTGTACCTGTGGAACACGAAGACCGACACCATCACACCTGGCTCCTGGTTCGCGGGACGCCTGTACGAATGGATGAGTGACCTGTCCCCGGACGGAAAACACATGGTGTACGTCGCACGTAACGAATCGAAGCGGCGTGTGCAGGCTGCTGCCGAAGCGTTCGACGGTGCGACCATGTGGGCCTGGACGGCGCTGTGCAGACCACCGTGGGTACGTGCCCTGGGGTTGTGGAACGCCTCTGACGGCTGGAGCGGAGGTGGAGTGTTCACTGACAACCACTCCTTCACCCGCAATCATTCTGCTGCGACGCTTCGCGCCGAGATTGAGCCAGCAGGCTTCGACATTCAGGGCATACCCGGTAGCGAACGACTGGATGTCGTGCTGACCGCCCTCAAGCGAACAGGCTGGCACGTGACGCAGTGGCCGGATCGTTGGCGAGGAGGAGGAGCGGCCAAGCCAGTCGTGGTGCGTAAGCGTACGTTGGAGGCGCAGTTCATCAGCACGCGGAAGTGGAAGACGTACGTGAAGTACGTGTCGCACGACGCTGGCCACGCTTTGTTGCTCGATGGTGCTTCCTGGGCAGACTTCGATCAGCAGAGGCGTCTGGTGTTCGCGAAAGAGGGAAAGCTCTTCGCGGTACAGGGGGCGGAAGTGCAGATGCTCGCCGACCTGAACTTGGACCAACCAAAGAGGCGCAGGACCCCGTCTTGACCCCAAGGCCAACACGACATGTATGACAGACCAAAGTTGACGAGCCATTTGTAGGCTGTCAGGAAGGATTTGTCGGTGACGAGGACAGGCGAGAGGCACTGGCGTGAGCGCGGACACGCGCGGTCAGGCTCAAAAGCGGACGCCGATGTTCACGCCCACAGAGATGGCAGGATAGACCTCCCTGAAAGACGCCGTGGTCGCGCCAATGCCAACTTCTCCATCGAGGTAGACGTGACCGAGGTT
The DNA here is from genome assembly GCF_000519345.1 of Deinococcus pimensis DSM 21231. Taxonomy (GTDB): domain Bacteria; phylum Deinococcota; class Deinococci; order Deinococcales; family Deinococcaceae; genus Deinococcus_A; species Deinococcus_A pimensis. Next base: position 138,451 of record NZ_KI912671.1, on the reverse strand, counting down.
GAGCCGATACCCGGCAGTAGCTGTGCCGGTCGTGAGCCAGATGTTCGTTCCCAGACGACCGCCTAAGAACATGCCCCCCTCGGGTGTGCCCAGGAAGGAGCGGTAGTACACGTTCGCGGCAGGCAAAAATGTCGAGACGTATTCCGTCGGAAGCACCAGCACGCCAACACCCACCCCCACCGCGTCGTGCGATCCGAGGGGAAACTCGACTTCGAGCGAGCTGAGGGACGTGGGCAGATTCCCACCTACCTGAATCCCGATCGCACTTGCAATGCCGGTTGTGGTCAGGACGATGGCGATCGAACGTATCAAGGACGAAACGTGACGTGACATCCTCCTTGAATACCATTCGGATTGACCCTGCCCACCCGCAAATGCGAGGGTAGGAACTCTGAGAGCTGACAAATCCTTTCCGACGTACCACTCATCCGCTATCCGGTTGCGTTTGATCTCTTGGTCACTGCCCGTCCAGTTCCGCCAGGGCGCGCTCCATCGGCACGTCCCGTCCGGACCGCGCCAGGGTGACCACGTCGTCACGCACCACCACGTCGGGCGCGACCACGTGCGGATACGGCGTGACCTCGTCGAACCCATGCCGTGCCACCGACATCCACAACACCTCGTGCGCGCCGAGCGACACGTCCACCGGTTGCGTGTCCGCCGCGCCCGCCGTCATCTGCCCCACCACCCGCGCGCGTCCCTCGTGCTGCAGGACCAGCGCGAACACCTCCCCGCACGACGCGGTCAGGTCGTTCACCAGCACCACGACCTTCCCCGTGAACAGCGTCGAGGGCGTGCCTTGCAGCACGGGCGCCGCGTCCACGAAGACGCCGTTCACGACTCTCGCCGTCTCCACCGCGGAGCGGGTCCGTTCCACCAGCGTGTATGACGGCACGAACGCGCCTGCCGCCTCGAAACATCCGCCGCCGCCGTGGTTGCCGCGCAGGTCCACCACGAGCCGTCGCACGCCCTGCTCGTTCGCCTGCCGCACGAGGTTGTGCACCTGCCGCGCCACCTGCGGGTAGTACGCGAAGGTCGGAATCGTCAGGACCGACGTGCCCGGCGTGGTTGTCTTCGTCAGGTACGGCAGGGTCGGGCGGCGCTGGAGACGCGTGGTCGCGTGCAAGGTGACTTTTCGGCCCTGCCGCAGCACCGTGAACGCCGCTGGCTTGGACTGACCGGTCTTGACGCCCGCCCGGTCGAAGGCGGCGAGCAGCGCCGGGACGTCGACGACGTCACCGCGCCGCAGCCCCGCGTGGTCGACGGTGCTGCCGGGCGTGACGGTCGTGACGACCGTACCGACGCTTGTTTCGCGCGCGGTGAAGCCCGCGTCGTCCTTTGGCGTTTTGTGGTCGACGGGCACGAGGTGGGTGTGCGGATCGCCGAGGAGACGCAGCGCGCGGGCCAGTACGCTCGTCGCGAGGTTCTCGTCGCAGGTCCCCGGATCGAAGTCGACGCCCGCGCAGATCGCCTGGAGTCGACGTTCGGCGTCGGTGAGCAGGGCGGGCAATTGCGCCTCGCCGGGGCCGACGTAGCGGCTCCTGAGCGCGCTGGTGGCCTGCAGCCAGACCTGCGCGGCGGGCGTGAACAGGAAGTCGTCGGCGCCGCTCGCGTGGGTGACGCCGAGCGTGAGCAGCGCGAGGACGGTGAGGGAGCGTCGCACAGGGGCATCATAGGAGAGGCAGCTGACCGATTGGGCCGCAAGTTCGCGCCCCGCGAATTGAACTGGACAGCGGACCAACACGACGTTGGCAGAAGTCGACGGGCAGCGTCACGGGAGGGGCCAAGCACCTCGTCATTCGCGCGCTTGTTGCGGAACCAGGCGTGTTCGAACCGCGCCGACACGCTCCACGACGCGTGCCACCACGTCCGCATCCGTTTCACTGAGGGCAGGAGCGACGTGCCGCGCGGTCTCGACATACAGCGCAAGCGCCGACCGACTTCGCTGCGGCAGCGTCGTCGCTTCATCCAACCCAGCAGCGCGTCGGAAGGCCCGCGTCCAGGTGCTCGGGACCTCATCGCCCCTACCCTCTCAGGCTGGGCTGAGGCGCTCTTGGCTGAGAATGACTGGACGGGCTGGTCACTTGCGCACGATTGGCAGACGCAACACGGCCCGCTCCCGACGGAAGGCGACTCCTTCCCACGCAGCTGTTCGTGCTGGGTGGCGCCTTCGAGGTCGAGAACCCTCGGGCGGTGTACGCGGTCGAGAGCCTGTGGTTTCGTGGGGATGTCGCCCAGCGAATCCAGCACCTTCCTAACGGTGCGTAACTTCAGTTGAGGGTCGCACCCTCCGAGTGACTGGCAGGATCGTTCGCTGCGGTCAGGTGCCGCTGCCAGTACCAACAGCAAAAAAAGGTGTCGTTTGGTGCCGTGCTTTCCACGATCGGTCGGGTTTCGTCCGCTGTGATTCCCCTTTTCATAGCCCGTACGCTTGCGGAGTCCAGCGAGGATCGACTCCAGTCGAGCAAGCCGACGTGAGCGAGCTGATCGAGGAGGAGGTGGTGCAGAGCGCACCACACGCCTTCGGTCTGCCATTCACGCAATCCGCGCCAACAGGTGACGCCACCTGGGAAAGCGAGGTGCTTGGGAAAAGCGTTCCAGCGGATGCCGTCTTTCAGCACGTAGACGATTCCAGCGAGGGTGACTCTGGGAGCAGCGAATGGTCGGCCGCCTTTTGGTTGTCGAGGGTTCGGCAGGAGGAGTTCGACGACGTCCCACAGGACGTCAGGAACGAGCACTTCAATCGTCAGCCCACACGACCGAGCGGCTATGAAACAACCTCATGGGTCCGTCTCACGCGCAGTTCCTCGAGTGAGCCGCGGGCACCGGGTGTTCGCCGTTCACCTGCCGTGCGCGTCGGTCGGGCCTTCAGGCGGACTCGGCGAGCAGGGTGGACTCCGGGAGCGGCTCGACCAGTGCCGTTGCGTGCCGCCGGGAGGCGTACGCGACGCCGAGACCACGCTGCGACACGACGGGACAGGGCAGGCCGGCACGGGAGAATTTTCGTCGCAGGCCGCTGAGCGCGACGTTCAGGACGTTGGACGTCGTGGGTACGGGGTAGCCGAGGTGTGTGAGCCAGACTTTCTGCAGGATGACGTCGCGGGGGACGAAGCGTCCCCGGTGACGCAGCAGCAGGCTCAGGAGCTTGGTCTCGACGCGGGAAAGCCGCACCTGACGTCCGAGATGCGTGACGAGACGCTCCTGGCGGTCGATCAGCAGTCCGTCCGAGGCGCGGTTGAGGCGTCGCGTCTGCCGCAGGACGCGCCGGACGCGCGCCCGGAGCTCACGCGGGTCCACGTCGGCGGTGACGCAGTCGAAAGCGCCGAGTCGCAGGAGGGCGACGCGGTCCGGCGCGGCGAGGTGGTCGGCGATGACCATCACGGCGCATTCGTCGAGGTCGGAGAGCGTGCGGACCTGCGTTTCGGTGTCGCGCGTGACGGCGGCGACCACGAGCAGGAGGAGTTCCACCGTGTGCCGCCGGAGGACGTGAGGGACGGACGTGACGTCGGTCACGTGTTCGACGGGGATTCCTTCGCGTGCCAGCAGGCGAAGGTAGCGCGCCGCGCGTGTCTGGCGGCGTTCGACAATCACGACCTGAGCGTCCACGTCCGTACCCTGTCAGGTGGAGCGTGTTGGAGGCATGACACGGGTGTGTGTCGCGGGCGCCCTGGTGGGTTCGCGGGGCTCGTGCGCCGCTTCTGTCTCAGCGGGGGTGTGAGGCGGTCCAGGCCCTGCGGAGCCAGCCGAACGCGCCGCGCAGGGCTCGGGAGAGTTCCGGCTCCTTCGGTGTGACGTCCTGTCGGAGTTCCCAGAGGACCGCGCGGTACGCGTGTCCCTCGGCGTCACGCAGGGCCGGGTCGATGAGGCGGATGACGAGCGGCCACACGGTCTTGTCGCGGGTGGTGGGCGCGGGGGTCAGTTCGACGCTGAGGTGGAGTTGGCGTGATCGCGTGATGCCGGGCCGGCAGGTGGCGTCGGTTCGGTCGAGGCCGGGAAGGTGCGTGGCGTTCAAGGCGGCGTGGATGGCGGTGCGGACGGTCTGGGCGGCCCGGGGCGTGGTGGGGTGCGGGAGGTCGGGAGCGGGGGCGAGGCAGAGCTCGCGGTACGGGGTGAGGTTCTGGAGGTGTTCGTAGAGGACCGGGTCTCGTTGCGCGTGGGCGGTGGTGAGGAGCGCGAGGAGGGTCAGGGTGGTGCGTTTCATGCGTTCCTTTCGAGGTGGTGAGCGTGCGGCTCAAGGTAGGGAGGGGAGCGTGACGTGAGCCTGACAGGAGCTCGACGAACGCCTTTTCGGCGTGGGACGTCACGCTCGTCGCACCCACCCGTCGCTCCCGGGCGATCGACGGGGCGTTGTCGTCCGCCGGTGACCTGAAAGGCGCCGAACACGAAACTCGCGGGTTCCTGCATCGGCTTCAGCGCAGGACGAAGTGGCGACCGTGCCAGACACGCATGGTGGTGGTCCAGCGCCGGGCCGGCGGTTGCAGGTCGGGGCGGCGTTTCCCCTCACACCGTCAGCACCCGACCGATCAGGTCGTCTCACCCACGACGGCCACTCACGACTCGCCGGGCGTCCACGCCGCGTGCTCGACCCTCGACGTCGACACCTCGCCCCTGTGGACGGCCGGGCGCGCCGCGCGCCGTCGCGGTCGCTCAGCTCCTCATCAGCCGAACGAACGCCGCCACGACGAGCGGGTCGAACTGTCGACCGGCCTGCGCCTCGATCTCCACGAGCGCTTCGTCGTGCGTCCACGCGCGCTTGTACGGCCGTTCGCTCGTCAGCGCGTCGAAGACGTCCACCACGCTGAAGATCCGCGCGGCCAGCCCGATGTCCGTGGCCTTCAGGCCGTCCGGGTAGCCCGCGCCGTCCCAGCGTTCGTGGTGATGCCGCACCACCAGCCGCGCCAGCGGATGGACCGTGGGGACGCGCGACACCAGCGCGTGCCCGGTCGTCGCGTGCGACTGCATCAGCCGCCACTCCTCCTCGCCGAGCCGGCCCGGCTTGAGCAGGATCGCGTCGGGCACGCCGAGCTTGCCGACGTCGTGCAGGTACGCGCCCTGCCGCAACCCCTCCAGCGCGTCCGCGTCCAGCCCGAGCGCGTCGCCGAGCCGGGCGCTGAGCGTCACCACCCGCTCGGTGTGCCCGGCCGTCTCGAAGTCACGCAGTTCGAGCGCGAGTCCCAGCGAGAGGAGCGCGCCCTCCCGGGTGGCTTCCACCTCCACGAGGTGCGCGCGGCGTTCCAGCGCCCGTCCGATCACCTCCGCCGCGCGCGTCACGAGCGTCCTCGCGCCCGTCGGGAGACTCGGAAGCGGCCGGAACCACACGAAGGTCACGAACGCGGACGGCACGCCGCGCTCCACGACGGGCGCGAGGACCGCCGCACCCACCCCGCCCGTCGCGAGCACCCGCGCCCGGGGTCGCTCCACCGGCAGGTTCGCGCTGGCGATCAGCCCTTCCTTCGGGTGGAGCGTTCCGGTCAGTGACTCCGGGTCGCTCAGGAAGGTCGTGACGGCGGCGCGGAGCGCGTCCGTCGTCTTTCCGAGCGTGACGCCGACGCCCTGCGCGGGGTGGAAGTACGTGACGTGATCCGCCCCGAGGAACGCGCGGCACTCACCCAGGACGCGTTCGGCGACGTCGAGGGGATCGTCGTGCTCGGCCGCGAGCGTCGAGAGTCGCGTCAGGACGCGCAGTTCCTCCACGTGCGCGCGGGTCGCGGCGTTCGCGCGGACCCGTTCCAGCGCGGACGCCCCGGCCGCGGCGACCGCGCCGAGCAGCTGCTCGTCGAGGTCCGTGAAGACCTCCTGTCCGGAGCGGGTGACGCGCAGCGCCGCGCCGGTCGCGTCGAGCGGCGCGTCCAACGTCACCCGTGCGCCGTCCACGCTCGTGACGGTGGCCTGGAGGGCGTCCGGCACGTGGTGGACGTCCGCACGACCTCCGAACAGTGCCTCCGCCTCCCGCGCGATCAGGCGCTCGACGTCGCGTTCGTCCTGCGCGTCCTGCAGGGCGGTCGAGACGCGCACCAGCACCTCCAGCTCGGAGC
>NZ_KI912671.1:131676-132316 GCF_000519345.1 Deinococcus pimensis DSM 21231 | reverse complement strand
CGGGCGCGGCGCGCCCTCGCCGCGAGCAGCGCGGCGGCCTGCACCGCGAAGTCCTCCGCGACGCGCGCGTCGGCCTCGTCGAAGGCGTCGTCGTCCCGGAGGTTGTCGAGGTTGAGCTGCGCCACGACGTGCCCGCCGAGCAGCACGGGCACGCACAGGTTCGCGCGCAGACTCGTCACCTCCCCGAAGGTCTCGTAGCGCGCGCGGTTCTCCTCCACCCCCTCCTGGTCGTTCACCTTCCGGGAGTGCGCGTCCACGTCATCACCGCGGATGATGCGGGCCCGCCCGGTCCGCCAGTCCTGCCCGCCGTACCACGCGCGCGCCTCGTCCTCGGTCTGCGTGAGGCCCAGCAGTCCGTCGGAGAAGCTCGTCTGGGCACGCACGACGAACGCGTCCCCGTTCCGGACGAAGAACGTGCCGGCTTCCGCGCCGGGGACGGCCGCGACGGCCGCTTCGAGCAGCGCCGTCCAGGCGTCGTCGTCGAAGTCACCGTCGCGGGAGAGCAGCGCGATGGTCGTGCGGATCGCCTGGGACGCGACCCCCTCGTCGCTGGAGGTGCGGGTGGGCGCGACGGCGTTCAGGGCACGTGCAGCGTGACGAGCGGCCTTGCGGCGGCGCAGTCGGGTGTCCGCGAGCCGCA
>NZ_KI912671.1:125947-131576 GCF_000519345.1 Deinococcus pimensis DSM 21231 | reverse complement strand
CGGCACGCCCGCCGCGAGCGCGCGCTGCACCCCGCCGAACCCGGCGTTGGTGACCATCACGTCCACAAACGGCAGCAGCAGGTCGTGCGGGATGAACGCCTCGACCCGCGCGTTCGCGGGCAGGGCGGCGCGGACCTCGCTCACGTCACGCCCGCCGGTCGTGGCGACCACGAACACGTCCTCCCCGGCGAGCGCACGCAGGGTCGGCAGGATCAGCTTCGAGAAGTCGGCGTTGTCCACGGTGCCCTGCGTGACGTGCACGACCTTGCGGCCTGAAGTCAGCTCACCCCACCACGCGGGACGGACGTAGTCCGTGGCGGGATCGGGCAGCAGCGCCCCGACGAAGCGCAGGTTCGCCGGCAGGTCCGAGCGAGGGTACTCCAGTTCGGGAATGGTGCCCTGCAGCACCAGGTCCGGTTCACGCAGCATCCCGTCGAGCACGAAGTGCGGCGAGTCGGGCGTCCCGCAGGCGCGCTCCACCGCCCGGAAGTACCGGTCGGCGTTCCCCAGGAGCGCACGCTGCATCAGGTGGGTCAGGGCGGCGTTGCGGACACGACCTGGCAGCGTCGAGGACGGCGCCAGGCCCAGCCCGAACGGCGCGGTGTCGCGGCTGCTGCACGTCACGGGCGCCGGGTTGACGCTGATCCACGGCAGGCCCGAGCGGTGACGGACCGTGCGGCCCGCGACGAAGGCGATGTCGGTCAGCAGCACGTCCGCCTGGAACTCCGCGAGGACGCGCGTAACGTCCTCGGCGGTTCCGGGAATGAAGTCCGCGAGGGTGTGCTTGAGGTCGAACTGCAGGCGCCGCAGCGGATTCAGGTGCCGCCGCTGGGGGAAGCGTTCGTCGTAGTTGGTCGGGTCGAGGTCGAGTTCGGGGCGCATCGGGAAGAAGCGCGCGCCGGTCGCGCGGATGGGCGCCTCGAAGGCGCGGCTGGCGTACCACGCGACGGTGTGTCCGCGACTGACGAGCTCACGCACGACGGAGGAGGTCGGAATGACGTGCCCCACGAAGGTGGCCGTGGCGACGAGAATGTTGGTCATGGATTTCCTTTCGGCGTCCTGGGTGTCGACGCGTGATTCGGCTCTTGGCGCTCGGTGGTGGGACTCGGCGGAATCACGAGACGGACGAGGCCGAGGATGAGGAGGTGACACGCCGCGGGCGCCTCCGGAGGTGCACGGCGCGAGGATCCGTCGGTGCGGTCGATCCTGTGGACGTCCACGTCACGGGGACGGAGCGCGTCGCTCGGCTCCGGACTCGCGGCCGTCGACAGGGGTCACGCCGCTCGTCATCGTCCTCATTCGACGGTGACGCGGGTGAGGTTCCACGTCACGGTGTAGGTCGTGGGGGGCTCCACGTCGTTCGTGAAGGTGCGGCTGCCCTGGATGGTGAGGACGCCGTCCTGCTCCTGCGCGACGCCCTGCTCGGTGAAGTCGTCGAGGTCGTAGGTCGGGGTGGTCGCCTTGCTGCTCTCCCGGTCGTTGTCCTGAAAGGGGTTGCACGCGCCGCGGTAGTGGTTGTAGTCCGAGTACTCCCCGGTGCCCCTCAGGCGGGTGCTGGTGTTCCACGAGCCGTTGTTGATTTCGTACGAGCCGTTCTCGTGCAGGTTGACGTACACGTTGTCCTGCAAATCCCGTGTGGCACTTCCCTTGTCCGTGATCCCGTAGCGGTGCGTCTCCGTCTTGACGGTCTCCCCGTCGGCGCAGGTCACGTCGTACGTGGCGTCGTACCGCAGCTTACGTTCGTGCGACGCGCCGAGGCGTCCCTGGACCTTGAGGTTCGTGACGATGGCCCCTGCGTCCTCGACACCCGTCACGACGTACTCGCCGCGCAGCTGCTCGCGGTACTCGTCCGTCCCGGCGGGCGCGTCGTTCGGGTCGAGCAGCGTCTTGGACTCCGACATGGCCTGCGTCACGGTGATCGTGCCGAGCCAGCAGGTGTTGCCCGTCACGCCCTCACACGACGGCTTCCAGTCCCGCACCCTGAGCGGCATCGTCGACGAGATCGGCCACATCCGGTACGCCAGTTCCTGCGGCATCGTCAGCAGACCTCCCACCCCGCCCGCGGCCGTGCCCAGCGCGTCCACCAGGTCCGCCGCGAACGACGCGCTCTTGATCGTGCTGATCGCCGTCACCTCACCCGACTTGTCCACCGGGGTGGGTGCCGGGCCGAGGTCGCGGTCCTGCCGGACGCCCTCGAAGCGCAGCTGCGCCGTGCCGTCCGCGCCGGTCCTGTCGTGCATGACTTCCTCCCCGGCGAGCGCCGCGAGGATGTTGGTGTGCTTCTGCGCGTAGGACCCGTCGCCGTCCGCCGCGAAGACACGCCAGCGCACGTCGGCGCCCTCCACCACACCCGCGTTGGGCGTGCTGAAGTCCACCCCGACGTGGTTGAACGCCAGTCGGAAGCAGTTGAGGTACTGGAGTCCCGCGCTCAGGTCGTAGTGCACCTTCACGGTGGCGGTATGCACGCCGTCGCCGTTGCTGACGGTGCTCTTGGTGCGGGTCACGTCGGGCTGGTCGACGGTGAGGTCCATCTGGAAGCCCGCGAAGGTCAGCACGAACTTCGCGTAGCTCGTCACGAGGTTCGCGAGGCCGAGCAGGTCCGACGCGCGACTCGCGGCGCTCTCGCCGGGCGTGCTGCTGATGCCGTCGAGGTACCCGAGCAGCTGACCGAAGCCGCTGGTCAGGCCGAGCGCGGCGGCGTCCATGATGGTGCCCTCGGTGCCGCCGAACGTGCAGTTCGCGGGCGCGGCGAGCGCGCGCATCGTGCCGCCGGAGGAGCTGCTCGCGCTCGTGAGGGGCACGGTGGGATCGAGGGTCCTCGCGCGCGCGGCCGCGCCGCCCGCGAGCCGCAGCAGGATCAGCGCGTGCTGCGCGGCGCTCACGGGAACGTCGGCGGGCGCGGCGTCGGAGGTGAGGGCGGGCTGCCCGTCGGGGGTGAGGGACGTGACGAACCGCGCCCAGAAGCGCACGGTGGGCACGTCGCTGCTGAGGTCGCGCCGCAGGTCCTCGCGCAGCAGACGGGCGATCTCGCCCTGGTCGGCGTTCGGCGCGAGCACCCTCAGGGTGTCGGCGAGCTCCGCGAGGGTGACGGTGCCGCCCTGCTGCTGCGCGCGCAGGATCACGGCGGGGTCGTGCTCGGCGAAGGCGAGGCCGAGGCTGGGCTGCTGCGCGGCGCGCAGCACCTGACCGTCGAGGGCGCGAACGCCGATGCCGGCGGCGGCGAGCGCCTCTCCGAACGCGGCGGTGGCGTCCGCGCCTCCCGCGCGGACGACGCCGGAGAGGCGTGCGGCGCGCGTGTCGACGTCCGTCATGTCGGCGGGCGCGGGGCTGGGCGCGCCGGTCGGGGTGCACGCGGCGAGCAGGATCGAGGTGACGAGCGCGGCGGCAAAGGGCGGACGCAAGGATCGTGAACGCATGCCGTGACCCTACCCAGGGGGCGATGGTATCCGCATGGTGCGCCCTCGCGTGCGGGATGACGGCCAGGCGCCGTGGCCGGTCGGCGTCATGATCGCCGCGCGAGGCGCGCACGCCCCCACGGAAGGGCAGGAGCGTCGGGCGTCGTCAGGAACCACGCGCGTGTCATCCGCCGCCGCATAGGTCGCCGGCACGCTCCACCGGCGAGCGGAAGGCGCTCGGCCATGCACAGGCGTACCTTCGGTCCGACCGCCCTCGTCCTCAGCGTCGTCTTCGCGGCGTGCGGCGACCCGCCGCAGGAGGCCGGCCCGGGAGGCGAGACGGGCGACGCGTTGCCCGCCACGCTTCAGGGCGAGTGGCAGTACGGCACGATCTCGTCGCTCGAGTACCACGACCCTTCGAGCGGGAAGTACGTCGACGCCAGCGGCGCCAGCGTGATCCTCAAGGTCGGCGCGAGCGGCACGTTCACGCGCAGCGGCGTCACCGTGATCACCACCTCCGGCCGCACCAGCAAGATCCAGCTCAACGAGTCCGGCGTCGTCGACCTCGACGGGAACGTCCTGACGCTCATCCCGACCACGTCGTACGCCAGGGGCTACCAGTGTACGCCGGGCCGCTCGTTCGAGAACCGCACGCCGTCGAACTCCGTGAACACCTGGAAGATCACGGGCAGCGGCCGTCAGGCGGTGCTGGCGCTCGGCAGGCCGAACGATCCGAGCATCGACGACCTGTACAACCGTCCCCGCGGCACGACCGGATCGATCTCTGGACGACTCACCCTGCGCGAAGGTGCCGGGGCCGCTCTGGGTGACGTCGTGGTGATGGCCTGCGCGGTGGACGGTGGCTGCCGGGACGAGGCGAAGTGGCGCTTCACGCCGTTCACCGGCAGCGGTCGGAGCGCCACCTTCGAGATCGAGAACGTTCCGTTCGGGCAGATCCGGGTGACGCGCCGGGTGACGTCAGAGGATTCGAGCGGCGAGGGCGCGGCGGCGCAGTTCGCCGTTGGTGTGGTGCCTCGTCAGGAACGCCTCGCGGTAGGCGAGCGGAACGCGCGTGGCCAGTGCGTCCAGGCGTCTCGTCGCGTCTCGCAGGACGTCAGGGCTGCCGGGCTCGCCCAGGGCGAGGAGCACGTCGTGATGCACGAGGCTGGGGCGTTCGGGATCGTCGAAGGGCGCGTGCCGATCCAGACGTTCGGCGGCCCGCGTGCTGGACTGGAGCGCCTCGTGCGGTCTGCCGAGCTTCAGGAGGGCGTGCGCGAGCGTGGCGAGCGCGGCGGTCTCCAGTTCCGCCTCGCCGGTATCGCGCGCGACGTTCAGCGCGCGTGACGCGAGCGACTCGGCTTCGTCGCTCGCGCTGACGTCGGAAAGGGCGAGCAGCAGCTGGCCGCGCACGTATGGCACGTCGAACGCGTCGAGCTCATCGGTGAGCCGAGCGTACGCGCTTCGCGCGAGGTCCGGCTGGCCTCGTCGCGCGTGGAGACGGCCGAGTTGCAGCAGGGGGAAGAAGGCGCCCCGGTCACGCGGGTCCGGGTGGGCGAGGGCGCGCCGCGCGGCGTGTTCGCACGCGTCGTACGCGCCGAGCGTCCAGTACAGCTCGGCCAGCAGGCGGTGCGTGGAGGTCGCCGTTTCGCCGCTGTGCGTCTCGTAGGCCTCGGCGCGGGTGAGCCAGTCGTGCGCGTCGTCGTAGCGTCTGAGGCGCATGCAGGTGAAGCCGAGCTCGGTGAGGTTCGCGCGGTGCAGCGTCGGAGCGAACGCCCGCTCCAGCCGGGCGTGCAGGTCCTGCCGGAGCGTCAGCGCGGCCGCGAGGTCCTGGCGGCTGTAGTCGAGGGCGTGTGCGAGACCGTGCATCGCCCAGGCGGCGCGGTACGTGTCGCCCTGCCGGTCGAAGGTCGTGACGGCTCGCCGCAGGGGCGTCACGGCCTGCTCGAAGCGTTCGAGTCGCAGGTACGCCCCGCCGATCGCGGTGTCGTCGAGCGCTCGTTGCGTGTCGTCGGTGGTGTCGTGCCGGGCGAAGTCGAGGAGGGTCCGTTCGACCTCCTCGTGTCGTCCCAGCAGGGCCTGCGCGAGCAGCAGTTCGCGGCGCAGTTCCGCCTCCACCGTCCGGGAGGGGGATTCCTGAAGCAGCGTGAGGCCGCGCGTGGCGGCTTCGAGCGCCTCGTCGGGCCGTCCGAGGCTCAGCGCGTGCGCGGCGCGGCGCGCGTGAAGCTGCGCGCGTT
>NZ_KI912671.1:125532-125692 GCF_000519345.1 Deinococcus pimensis DSM 21231 | reverse complement strand
AGGATCCCGTCGAGCGCGCCCACCTGCTCGGACCGCCAGGGGCGCTGCGCGGCGCGCATCAAGGTCTCGAAGGCGGCGACGTGGTCACCGCTGGCGTCGTACATCGCCGCGGCCTGCTCGGAGAACGCGACGGCCTCCACCGGGCGCAGGCGGTTGAGCG
>NZ_KI912671.1:112868-125432 GCF_000519345.1 Deinococcus pimensis DSM 21231 | reverse complement strand
GCCGGCGTCCTCGTGCGCGGCGGCGCGGCGCGTGAGGGCGTCCACGCCGAGCGCGCCGAGCCGTTCACGCCACGCGAGCAGCCAGTCGCTCAGCTCCGGACGCCCGTCGAAGTCCACCCCGGCGAGAAGGGGCGCCATCCCCTCGTCCGCGAGCTCACCTTCGAGCACGTCACGGACGTCCACGCGCACCGTCCCGTCGAGCCGCACGAGGTCCGAGGCGAGCAGAAGACCGTCGCCGAACATCCGCGCCGCGCGGCGCAGCAGATGCACGAGGTTGTTGCGCGCCGCGCCCTCCAGCGTTTCCGGCCACAGCAGTCCCGCCAGACGTGAGCGCGTCGAGGGCCCTTCGAGCGCCACGTACGACAGGACCGCCAGCAGGTTCCGCTCCGCGTGGAGCGACACCTCCTGCCCGTCCGGACGGTGAAGGCGGGGCGGGCCGAGCAGGTCCAGCCGCCACGAAGAACTCGACGTCATGAGCTTCAGCATACCGGGCCGCCCCGCAGGGGCGCGCGGCGGGAGGTCACCACCCGAACACCATCGCGCTTCGGGAACAGTGCGGGCACGGACCGGGAACCGGCCCGCACAAGGAGACGCATGACCCAGCAACACCCTCAGGAAGGTCCACGCTCCGCCTCGCACGTGTACGTGCTGCGTGTCTGGCATGACGGCGACGCCGCCCTGCCCGGCTGGCGCGCCACGCTGCGCGAGGACACCCAGGGCGACGCCCGGCACTTCGCGAGCATCGACGACTGCCTCGAGTACCTCTACGGCGTCCTGCTGCGCAGCTAGCGGACCGTCGACGCCGCTCGTCCCCACGGAGGAACACCCATGAACCGCACGATCACCTCACGTCTCACCTTCCGCTCGCTCGCCCTCCTGACCGCCGCGCTGACCCTCGCCGCGTGCGGCGGACCCGGCGGCGGTACGCTCCCCACGGACGTCACGACCTTCGAGGCCGACGCGACGGACAGCGCGACCGTCACGTTGAGCTGGAGCGCCGCGAGCGGCGCCGCGAACTACACCCTGGAACGCAAGACGAACGGCGGCGCGTACGCCAGCGTCACCGCGCCACTCGACGCGAACACCCGCTCGTACACCGACGCCGGTCTCACGCCGAGCACCTCGTACACCTACCGGCTCAAAACCACGAATTCCCTCGGCGCGAGCGTCGGCGTGGAGCGCGCGGTCCGCACGCCCGCCGAGGGAGACCGTGACTTCACCCTGAACGCCGGTCCGCGCGCCCTCACCGTCTCCGCGGGGCGGAGCGCGACCGTGCAGGTCACCCTGGAACGCCCCGCGAACCCCGAAGGGCTCGTGACGCTCGGCGTGGACGGCCCCACCGTCGGCACCGGACGCACCCGCATCGACGCGGCCTTCGGTGGCAGCGAGGGGCGCGTGCTCACCCTCAGCGTCGGGCAGGACGTCCCCGTCGGCGCGCACACCCTGACGCTCAGGGGTCGCAACGGCACCGTCGAGCGCACGGTCACGCTGACGGTGAACGTCGAACGCTGGCTCGTCGTGGACGACGACAGCAGCGTCAACAACAGCCGCGCGGACGATCCCGCCGCCACGCCCGACTCGCAGGCGGATCTGCGCGTGCGTGGCGCGATGAACGCCGCGAACGTCGCGTACGACGTGCACGTCGTCGAGTACGACCTCGGCGGGAACGTCAGCGGGCCGGACGTCACGCGGCTGCGCGAGTACAGCGGCGTGCTGTGGTACACCGGCGACCGCACCGAGAAGGTCCTCACGCCCACCGACCTGCAGAACGCCGCGGCCTTCGTGAACGACGCGAACCGCGCCCTGATCCTGCTCTCGCCGGGTCTGGTGCACAACGCCGTCGGGGGACGTGGCGACCTGCAGACGCCCGACGAGCCGCACCGGACGTTCCTGCAGGGCACCGCCGGCGTGACCCAGGTCGCGTACGGCCCGTCCGTGGGGACGCAACCCTACACCCTCACCGGGCAGGACGGCACCGTCACGCAGGGCCTGAGCCTGAACGTCGCGGCGTCCATCAAGGGATTCCTGCTGCCGGGCAGCGGCACGCTCGCGCTCCTCAGGGACGGCGCGGCGGTGTCCACCACGGGCCGCGCCGGGGCGGGCACGGCAGGCTCGTCGCGGGTGATCGTGTCCCCCGTCAGCGTCGGCTTCGTCACCCAGCCGGACGCGAACGCGCTGCTCTCCCGCTTCCTGCGCTTCTGAGAAGTCACCATCCGAACGTCACGCCGCCCCGAGTTCACGTCACGTCCGCACCCACGCACCTGGAGGTCATCATGAACACCCACACCACCGAATCGTCGTCCACGCCCACCACGAGTTCCTTCGCGCGGTTGCGCGCGCTTGGCGTCGCCACCGTCCTGGCGTCGCCCGCGATGCTCGTCGAGGTGTACCGTCACGGCTTCCAGAAGGTCGCGAACGAGGACACCGACCCGCTCGGCGCGCTGCTCTACGGGCTGTTCTCGCTGGGCTGGCTGTGCGCCGCGCTCGGCCTGCGCGAGGTGCGCGCCGCCGGTCGGGGTCGAGCGGGAGGGGCGCTGAGCGCCCTGCTCGTCGTGACCGTCACGCTGGCGCTGCTGCAGAGCGCGATGGACCTGCTCGGCGTCCCCACCACGCACGCCGCGTACGTCGTGACGGACCTCGCGTGGCCGCTGAGCATGCTGCTGACCTTCGTCGTCGGGATCGCCGCGCTGGTCGCCCGGACGGTCAGCCCGGGCCTGCGCGCGGCGCTGCTGCTCTGCGGGATCTCGCTGCCCGTGACGATCCTCTCGAAGGTCCTGCTGGGCCAGGAACCGTCCGGGGTGGTGTTCGCGTGGCACACCTTCCTCGGCTGGGCCGCTCTGGGCGCGGCGCTGCTCGCGACCGCGAAGGAGCGCCGCTCGTGAGCCGCGCGCACCTCAGGGCGCTCGGGCTGAGCGTCCTGGTCGCGCTGAGCGCGGCGTTCGGCGCGCCTTATGACCTCACGGCCCTCGACGACGAGTTCGACGACGCCACGTCGCTCGCGCGGTGGCAACGGCACGACGTCGTCGAGGGCTGGCCGAGCCAATGGAAGGCCCTCGACGTGAACACCACCAGCCCCGGGCACCTGTACGTGGAACCGTACTCCAGCGCGTGGTTCGCGGGCATGCGCGCGCCCTACCTGTTCAAGGAGGTCACGGGGGATTTCGTCGTGACGGCGCGCGTCCTCGCGTCGGGCCGCGCGACCCCCGTCCCCACGGCCGGCTGGTCGCTGCTGGGCCTGATGATCCGGCAACCCCGACCTTCCGTGACGCCCGACACGTGGAGTTCGTCCGGTGAGAACTGGGTGTTCCTCACGGTCGGCACGGCCGACGACGTGGGCGCGCCGCAGATCGAGGACAAGTCCACCACGAACGGCGCGTCGAGCCTGCGCACCCGACCGGGCCGCGCGGGCTGGGTGGAACTTCGCGTCGCGAGGATCGGGCGGTCCGTGCTGCTGCTGCGCCGCTTCGACGGCGAAGGCTGGGCGGTGCACCGCCGCCTCGACCGCCCGAACCTCGGCGTGACCCTGCAGGTGGGCGTCAACGCCTATACCGACAACGACTCGCTCGGGGTGGTGAACGACGCCCTCGCGTACAACCGGACGGTCGTGACGCAGGGCAGGCCGGATCTCGTCGGGCGGGTGGACTGGGTGAGGTTCGCGCGGCCCGACGTGCCGGACGCGTGGCGCGGGATGGACCTCTCGTGGAACGTCAGCGACGAGGACCTGCTGAAGGTCCTCGGACGCTGACCGCGCCGCCACCTTCCTCCGAAAATGGAAAGGGCCGCTCAGGCCCGGTCGGGTCGGCGTTGCCCTCGCGGTCGAGGACGTCCGGCCTCACCCATGCGGGAGTCGCTGAGCGTGCGAGGCGGGGACCGGACCGCTCCGGTTCGACGTGCACAGCTTCCCCGCGTCCAGAGACCGTACGACTTCGCCGTCGCGACCGGCTTGAGTGGCAACGTCCCGCCGGGCGTGTCGTCGCTGCCGCTGCCGCCCAGCCGCGGCGACCAGCCTCGAGCACCCTGCGGCACGACCCGCGGCCCGTTCGTGAGCGTCACCGGCGGCGGGCTGAGGCCGGGCCGCACGTGCCAACGTGCCGACCCTCGACGAACGACGTGTCGAGGGCCGGCGACCTGACGTGTCGTCTCGTGCGTTACTGGCCGCCGGGCGTGCCCGAGGTGAAGTCCACGTACAGGGCGCCTCCGGCGCTCTGCGCGACGCTCAGGGTGTACGCCATGCCGTTCGTGACGTCGACGGTGCCGCGCGCGAGGTCACGCTGGCCGAGCGGCGCGTCGTGCGGCGTGACGACGACGGTGTGCTCTCCCGCCGTGAGGGTGCGCGCGAACATGCTGGGCGCGCCGCTGAACATGTCGTCGAACAGCAGCTGGCCGTCCACGTAGACGTCCACGACGCCGGCGGCGCCCGTGTGGTTCAGGAAGTGCACGCGCGCTTCGTCCTGGGGCGCGGCGTTCGCGGTGACGGCGGAGGTGAGGGCGAGGGCGGCGGCGAGGGCCTTGAGGTGACGCATGAGGGTGGTCCTTTCGGGTCGTGAGGAGGTGGGGGCGCGGTGGGCCGCGTCTCCCCGGAGGGGTCGGGGTTGGGTTCAGTTCGCGTCGCTGGTGGCCTGCGCTGGTCGTACGGTCTCGTACTGCTGGGCGACGTCACCGGTGACGCGGCCGGTGAGGCGGACGAGCAGCGCGTTCGTCCGGCCGCCCGTCGGGTACGGTGAGAGCTGTCGGGCGTCCGTGACGAAGGTGAGCCGCTTGGCGCGGGTGTAGAGCGTGACGGTGCCGTCCTTCTGGACGGCGGCCACGTCGAGGAAGGGTACGCCCTGCTCGCCCCGCTGGATCAGGCCGACGGGGGTGCCTTCGGGCAGGTCGACGTGGATGACGTGGGTGGCCGCGTCCTTGGGCGTGGGGGGCGCGTCGTCCTCGCGGATGGAGGTGGTGTCGGCGCTGCCGGTGAGGGCGCGCTGCGCGGCGCGCAGCAGGGTCAGGTACAGCGGCGCGGCCTGCGCGGCGCTCGTGGCGGTGCCGACGGTGAAGCTGACGTCGCCGACGGTGACGGTGGGGTTCGTCCAGCCGCTCACGCGCACCGGCAGGCCGGAAGGGCCGAAGCTGGCGTCGAGGTCGAGGATGTTGAGGTAGCGGTCGGCGCCCTTGCGGAACGCGACGCGGGGGGTGACTTCCCGTGTGGCGCCCGGGAAGAGGTAGGTGGTCTTCGCGGCCTGCGTGGTGACCTTGACGCCTTTGGCGCGCAGGGTGTCCTCGAGGCTGTCGAGGTTGAGGTAGAGGCCGCGGTAGACGCGGACGTCCTTGAAGACGTAGCAGGTCACGTTTCCCTTGGTGCTGGTGACGGTGATGGCCTTGCGCGCGGTGAGGGGTTTGGTGGTGGTGACGCAGGTGGGCGACTGGGGACGTTGGGTGAGGGCCGCGACCTGCGCGCCGCTGGTGGTGACGGCGCTGAGGCCGAGCGTGGCGACGAGGGTGCTGAGGGCGGTGACCTTGAGCAGTTGGGGCAGGACGTAGATGCCGTTCATGGCGATGCCGACGCTGGCGGGAGGGCCGAGGTCGTCGATGGCGTGGCGAATGGCGTCGCGTTCGGACATCCCGAAGGCCTGGAGGCCGGCGGCGCGTTCGAGGATGTGCTCTTCGAGTTCGTCGCGGACGTCGTCGCGTTGCCGTCTGGGCAGGCCGAGGGTGGCGCGCCGGAGGTAGCGTTCGAGGTCGGTCATGGTCAGCTCAGTCCGTCGAGGGCGTCGCGGAACAGGGTCCATTCGGCGCGTTTGGTGGTGAGGGCGGCGCGTCCGGTTTCGGTGATGAGGTAGTACTTGCGGGGTTTGCCGTTGCGGCCGAGTTCGCGGTCCTCGGTGGTGAGGAGGCCGGCCTGGGTGAGGCGGTGCAGTGCGGGGTAGAGGCTGCCTTCGCGGAAGTCGAAGAGGCCGTTGGAGCGGGTCTTGGCTTCCTGGGCGATGCGGAAGCCGTAGAGGGCTTCGCGTTCGAGGACGGTGAGGAGGATCAGGTCGAGGTTGCCGCGGAGTTGGTCGGGGTTCAAGGGGGTCTCCTCTCGAGGGGTGGGCGCGTGGGCGTCCCCGGCGTTGCCCCCTCCACAAAGCTCTGTCTGTCTACATAGTCTGTCTTAGTAGATCGTCTGTCAAGAGTCGGCCAGGAACATGCCCCGAAAAGGCCTCCCACCGACGACGTCAGGGGTCTGTCACACCAAGGGCGCTACGGTGCGCGCCGCGCACCGACCGCTTCGCAGAACGCTGCGCCAAACGACCGCGGAACGAACCCGCCGGTCCCCACCACCGACCCGATGCACTCACGACTCAATTCCGAGGCCACCCCGATGTCCATGTCCAACCGCCGACGCTGGCTCGCCGAACGTGAACGCTTCCTCCTCCACTGGTGCGGCTCCCTGCCGACGGACAAGCCCATCCCCTTCTACGAACGACGAGCACGCATCGAACACGCCTGGACTCAGCTCGCGCGCATCGACGCCCGAAAGTCCGTGTCGAACGCGGCGATCGATCCGCAGGGCCCACGAGTGGCCGATGGGGCGGACGACGGCTGAACGGCCGGCTCAGGCCCAACGACGCTGGGCCCGACAAAGCCCAGGTCAACCTGGAAGGCGCCGCCCGCCTCCGCTTTCCGCCGCGCCGCCGATGTCACTGCCACGTCATGAGAGCAACTTTAAGGTGACCTACAAACAGAAGCGCGTGCAGACGCGCCGAAAGGACTCCACATGGCCAACATCCTCATCGCCACCGCCCCCTACGTCGGGCACGTCAACCCCGCCACCGGCATCGCCCGTGAATTCGTCGAGCAGGGCCACGACGTCGTCTGGTACACCAGCAGCCCCTTCCGGGAGCGCGTCGAGCGGACCGGCGCGACCTTCACGCCGATGCGCCCGCACCTCGAGTTCGACCCCACCAACCTCGACGCGCGCTTCCCCGCCCGCAAGGGCCTCAAACCCCTCCAGCAGATGAGCCACGACATCAGGCACATGCTCGCGGACTTCATCCCCGACTACGTCGAGGACGTCCTCGACATCCTCAAGGTCTTCCCCGCCGACGTGCTCTTCACCGACACCGGCTTCTTCGCGGGCCGCGTCGTCCGCGAACGCGCGGGCGTCCCCTGGGTGGTGTTCACGCCGATGCCCCTGCAGAGCAGCAGCGTCGACACCGCCCCGTTCGGACTGGGCCTCCCACCGTCCTCCACGCGGCTGGGCCGCGTCCGCAACCGCGCCCTCAACCTGCTCATCCAGAAGGTGCTGCTCCGCGCGCCCGACGCGTACTACCGCGACGCCGAAGTCCGCGCGGGCGCCAGGCGCGCCACGAAGTTCCTCCTCGACAACGTCATCGAAGCGCCCGACCTCGTCCTGCACGGCACCGTCGAGGAATTCGAGTACCCCCGCAGCGACCTGCCGCGAAACGTCCGCTTCATCGGGCCGGTCCTGCCCGACGCCGCGACGACCTACACGCTGCCCGACTGGTGGAGCGAACTGCACGAATCTCGCCCCGTCGTGCACGTCACCCAGGGCACCGTCGACAACGCCGACTTCGACAAGCTGCTCGTCCCGACCCTCCAGGCACTCGCACACGAGGACGTCCTCGTCGTCGCCACGACCGGCGGGCGCCCTGTCGAGGAGGTCAGGATCACCCTGCCCGCCAACGCGCGCCTCGAGCGCTTCGTCCCGCACGACCTGCTGCTGCCCCACGTCGACGTGATGGTCACCAACGCCGGCTTCGGCGGCGTGCAGCGCGCCCTCGCCGACGGTGTGCCCCTCGTCGTAGCCGGCAAGGAAGCCGACAAACCCGAGGTGTGCCAGCGCGTCGCGTGGTCCGGCGTCGGCATCAACCTCGCCACGGACCGCCCCACGCCCGGCAAGATTGGCGCGGCGGTGCGTGAGGTGCTGTCCAACCGCAAGTACGCCCTGCGCGCCCGCACCCTCGCCCGGGCCTTCGCGCGGCACCACGCGCCCACCGAGGCTGTACAGGCCGTGGCAGCGCTCATCCAACGACGCGGCCGTCGCGCCGGACCCACCCCCGTGATCGTGACTCCTGAACCTCCCACCCACCCGGACCGTTCTCGCGCGACGCACGTCGTGCCCTGCTCCTCCCGCAGGTCCAGGAAAGGAAGCCCCACATGAAACGAGTTTTCACCGCGTTCCCCCTGCTGATCGGCCTGCTCGCCGGCTGTCAGTACGATCCGCCCGTCGCGCACGTCGGACCCATCGACGAAGTGTACGGACAGATCGCAGGTCGTTCGCCGATGCCCGACAGGGTACGCTTCGCCCCCGGACAGGACGCGCCGCAGGACGTGGCGCCCGTCAGCGCGACCGGGCGGTTCTCCCTGCCGCTCCCGACCTTCTCCGGTGGGCAGCCTTCGATCGCGACGACGGGGTGCGAAGGGAACGTCGTCTCGCAGAACGCCTCCGCACGCTTCCAGAAGCTCGATCACGTCGAGCTTCAGGTCTTCAGGGACGGCGTGGCCCTCGGGACCATCCGGAACCGCGTGGAGCGCGCGGTGGGATCGGAGGAGTACCTCTTCGTGTACACGTCGGCCGCGACGACCGTGCGGGGATCGCAGCGTTGTCCGGCGCTCAACGACGGCGGCGCGTTCACCGAGACGTACGATCTCACGCTTCCCGCGGGGTGGACGGTCGTCCGGCGCGTCGTCACGGCGGACGACGTCCGGATCACGAGCGTTCGCGTTCCCACGATCGTCACGTGGTCCTGAACGCTTCAGGTCGCGGTGGCCTCTTCATGCCCTGTTCTCGAGCTCGACGTCCTCTGCCGCGCCAGGGCCGTCGTCCCACCGACCGAGCCGGGCGTCGCAGGTCCGACACCAGGGCAGGACCGCCGAGGACTCGGCACGAACCGCGGACGCCTGGGTCGGACTCGGTCCGCGGTTCGACGTCACGGGTGCGTCACGCCCCGCCGACGAACATGGGCTCATGCTTGTTCGCCTCATGCCGTTGCTCCTCGTCGGGGCCCTCCTCGCCGGATGCACCCCTCCTGTCACGCCGGACGGGCCGAGCGGCTCGTCCGGTGTACTGCGCGGTCGGTTGGCGGAGCGCGCCGTCATGCCGGATCAGGTCAGCTTTCCCCCCATCGTGACGCTGCCGCAGCAGCGCGTGCAGGTCGACGCGGACGGAACGTTCACGCTGCCGCTCCCGACCAACCCGAACGCGGCGATCGACACGTACCGTGACGACGGCTGCGTCGGTGACGTCACCGAGAGTGCGCCCGCCGCGCGGTTCGAGGAGCTCTATCACCTCAAGTTGATGCTGTACCGGGACGGCGCCCTCCTCGGCAGCGCGCGAAGCCGCCGCGTCGACGGGACGACCAGTCGGGAAATCGAGTTCATCTACGCCACCGTCGACACCGACGTCACCGGCACTCAGGCGTGCGCGTACGACGGCCGACGCGAGACGTTCGACCTGCGGCTCAAGGCCGGCTGGAACAACGTTCGGCTCACCATCCGGGACTATGTCGACTGGACGTTCGAGAACGCGCCGGACGACACGGTCGCGTGGTACTGAGCGGCTCGCGCGAAGGCTCCGACGTGTTCCGGGCGGGACGTCACGTGACGTCCCGCCCGCACTTCCGGTCGGGCGCGAGCGCTCGCCACGACGCGGTGAGGTCCGGTGCTGGCGGTCCGGCGCGGTCCGGCGCGGTCCGACTCGCACGTGTCGAGGTGGGCGCAGCGGTCGATCGCCGCCCGGGCGTCCCGGCTCAACGCCGGGTGGTGTGGGCCGACGTGCGATTGGGCTTGGCGGTGCCCGTGGCGTCGGTGGTGCCCGCGGGTGGTCGCGCGCTGCTGGACAGACGGGCGGCGGCGGCGAGGGCGACCACGGCGACACAGGTGACGACGGTCCAGACGCTGAGGTGCTCCCCGAGGAGCAGGTACGCCCAGATCAGCGCGAGCATCGGCTGAGCCATCTGGAGTTGTGCGCCGCGGGCGGTGCCGCCAAGGGCGAGGCTGCGGTACCAGGCGAGGAAGGCGAGCAGCATGCTGACCATCGAGACGTAGCCGAACGCGAGCCAAGCGGTGACGCTGGCGTGCAGTCCGTGCCTCGCGACCTCGACGCCGACGGGGAGGAGCAGGAAGGGCGTGGCGATCACGAGGGCCCAGCACATCACCTGCCACGCGCCGATCTCGCGGGCGACGCGGGTGCCCTGCACCGTCCCGTAGGCGCTGAGGAGCACCGCGGCGAGGAGGAGGAGGTCCGCGCTCTGCAGGGAGCGGACGCCCTGGGAGAGCGCGAAGAAGGTCACGACGAGGACGCCGGCCAGGGCGCAGAGCCAGAAGCGGCGCGGCAGGCGTTCTCCGCCGGTGAGGACGGCGAACATCGCGGTGGCCGCGGGCAGCAGGCCGACGACGACGGCGGCGTGCGTGGCGGGAACGTGCCTGAGGGCGATGGTGGTCAGCAGTGGGTAGCCGATGACCACGCCGACGGTGACCGCGAGGATCCTGCCGAGGTGACGCCGCGCCGGGGGCGCCTTGCGGTGCGCGAGGAGGATGAGTGCGGCGAGAAGCGCGGCGACGGGAGTGCGGCCGAGCCCGACGATGATGCTGCCGAGCTCCGGAACGGCGGCGCGCGTGGCGGGGAAGGTGAGGCTGAAGGCGAGGACGGCGAGGACGCCGAGGAGGACGCTCTGCACTTCCGCTCCGCGCGCAGCGCCTCGGTCGGGCGCGTTCATGGTCGCGCCACGACGAGCGCAGGCGAACGCCGCGTGGTGCCGGCGCTGTCACGCGTGCTCGACTTGGCCGGCTTCATGCGCGTCATCTTCAGGGACGGCGCGGGTGACGCGGAGGGCGCGGACGCCTCGGCCCGCGTCTTGGACGGCCCGGCGGGCTGCTCGTAGGGACGGAACGCCCGCGGCTCGAGGCCGTCGGCGACGGCGAGGCCCTTGAGGGTGAGCCTGACGCGGTGCGCGGGACGCCGGAAGTGGACGCGCATGTACTGCACGTCCGCCCAGCCGAGGGAGCGCAGCACCTCGACCGAGGACCAGACGCTGGTGTTCGACACGCCCAGCGCGGCCGCGACTTCGTTGGCGGAGACTTCGTGAACGCAGCGCAGCAGGCGCATCACCCGGAAGATCACGACTTGATCACGTGGTCGCATGGCCGGAGCGTAGTCGGAGGGCCGTGACGACACCCTGACGTCCGGACCGGGGCGAGGGGTAGGAGGCAGTTCGAACGCGCCCGAGGGGTGACTTCAGGGTTGCGCTTCGTGCGGACGTGGGGCGCCGCGCATCCGCTCTGCCAGAAGCGACGCGAGCGCGGCCTGGGCGCCCCTCAGCTGCCCGCCGCGTGGGTGGCGGATCAGCAGGGCGTCCCGGTGGAAGTCCGGGAGGTCCACGACCGGCAGGACGCGCAACTCGCCGCGGTCGAGGTCACGCTGGACGGCGCTCGGTGGGAAAAACGCGGCCCAGCGGGAGGTGCGCACGAGAGATCTGGCCACGGCGGGGGGAACGTCGAGCGTGACGTCACGCGTGGGCAGGACCCGGCGAAGGTCGTGGAGGTGCGTGGTGGTCCATGGGACGTGCAGCCACTCGACCTCCCGGACGTCCGCCCAGGTGAGGGCCTCGCGGTTCGCGAGGGGGTGTGTGGGGGCGACGACCGGGAGGAGCGGTTCGTGCAGGCGTGCGAGCTCCTGCCATTCGATGCCGGGCGGGTAGGCGTAGGGCGACGGCACCACGGCAAGGCGGACGATGCCGTCGTCGAGGAGGTGCATGACCTGCTCGCAGGCGACGGTGTCGGCGAAGACGCCCGCGTGCGGGAAGAGCCTCAGGAGGTCCGCGAGCGCGGGCGCGACGAGGCTGGCCGTCAGGGTCGGGGTGGAGGCCACGCTGACCCGGCCGCCGTGACGAGGCTCGGTGCGGGCGGCGTCCACGCCTTCGTCGAGGAGTTCGAGGGCGCGCTGCGCGTACGTGAGGAAGCGTTCGCCACGCGGGGTGAGCTGGAGGCGTCGGCCGCCACGGACGAACAGGGGCGCGCCGATCTGCTTCTCGAGCGCGTGGATGCGGTTGCTGATGGTGGGCTGTGCGATGAGCAGCGTCTCGGCGGCGCGGCTGAAGCTGCCGTCGCGGGTGATCTGCACGAACGCGCGGAGTTGATCGACGTCCACGGCCCCTCCCCTCCTCCATCCAGTATATGGATGCGAAGCATTCAGGGTATTGCCTTGCTGGATGTCCAGGATGGCGGTAGGGTCAGGCGACACTCCTCCGAAAGGATCAAGATGCGTCTGCCCGCCGTACTGCCCACCGACCTGCCACGACCCGCCCTGACCCTGCTTGCCGGCGACGCTCTGTTCTGGCTCGCCGAGGGCCTCGTCTTCCCCTACCTGCTCGTCTACCTGCAGCGCAGGCTGCACCTCGAACTGAGCGTCGCCGGCCTTGTCGCCGGCTGGGTCGGGCTCTCGGGACTCGTCGGCGTGACCCTGGCGGGCGTCCTGATCGACCGGCGTGGCGCGCGCGTCGCCGTGACGTTCGGTCTGTTGGGCGCCGCGCTGGGGGCGGCGGCGTTCGCGCTCTCGTCGAACGCGCCGCAGGCACTGCT
>NZ_KI912671.1:112683-112768 GCF_000519345.1 Deinococcus pimensis DSM 21231 | reverse complement strand
GCGCGCGCTGTCCGGGCGGCGGCGGAGCGACGCGATGCGGACGCTGTTCGTCTGCTGGGCCGTGGCGTGGCTGTGCGTGCTGGCC
>NZ_KI912671.1:112411-112583 GCF_000519345.1 Deinococcus pimensis DSM 21231 | reverse complement strand
CCTGCGGTCGGTGGTGTTCTCGCTGCGGTACGTCGGCATCAACGTCGGCGTGGGTGCCGGCGGACTCCTCGGCGGGGCGCTCGTCCACCTCGACCGCCCCGCGACCCTGTCGGTCCTGTACGCCGCGCAGGCGGCCGTGCTCGTCGCGTACGCGCTGCTCACGCTGAGGCTT
>NZ_KI912671.1:78274-112311 GCF_000519345.1 Deinococcus pimensis DSM 21231 | reverse complement strand
GCCACGCTGGCCGCGCCCGCTCTGCACGCGCCCCTGGTGGTGATGGCGGCGGCGTTGTTCGCGCTGGGAGAGTTGATGCTCGCGCCGAGCCTCGCGCCGCTCCCCGCCGCGCTCGCGCCGCAGGGAGCGCTGGGGCAGTACAACGCCGCGCTCTCGCTCGCGAACATCCTCGGGAAGACGCTCGCGCCGCTTCCGGCGAGTCTGCTGCTCGAGCGTGGGCCGTCCACCGGATTCGTCACGCTGATGCTGCTGGGGTGCGCGGCCGGGATGGTCACGGCGATGACGTCACGTCGCCGTCTGGGCGCGCAGACGGACCTGATGCCGTTCCCGCCGTCGAGACGCGCCCGCTGAAGTGCGGCGACGCCGTGAGGCCGACCGGATCCGCGCCGCCTCCGGGTTGTCAGGCGGATGTCACGCCGACCTTCATACCCTCCCTGCACCATTCCGTCGCCAACGACGGGACGAAGCAAAGGAGCGCGGATGTCGCAAGGGTCAAGTCACGCCGTCGTCATCGGAGGCAGCATCGCCGGTCTCCTCGCCGCGAGGGTGCTCACCGAGCACTTCGCCCACGTCACGATCCTCGAGCGGGACGACCTGCCCGCCCACACGGAGGGCCGCAGGGGAGTGCCGCAGAGTCACCAACCACACACGCTGCTGCTGCGCGGCAAGCGGATCCTCGAGCAGCTCTATCCGGGCATCGCGGAGGACTTCAGGCGGCACGGCGCCCTGACCGGAGACATGACGGGCGCCGGCCGTATCGCCGTGGGCAGGACCTACATGACCAAGTACCACAGTGGACTTCCCCTGCTGTTCGCCAGCCGCCCGCTGCTCGAACGGGTGGTGCGGGACCGCACGCGCGCCCTTCCGGGCGTCAGCGTCGTTCGAGGCGCGGCGCAGGGTCTGCTGACGACACCCGACAAGCGGAAGGTGATCGGCGTGCACTACCGGACGGGGGAAACCGACGGCCAGTCGCTGCGCGCGGACCTCGTCGTCGACGCGAGCGGACGCGGAACGCGACTGCCCGCCTGGCTGTCCGACCTGGGGTACGAGAAGCCTCAGGAATCCCGTCTTCCCGTCAACGTCGGCTACACCACCCGGTACTACCGCCGTGAGCCGACGCATCTCGATGGCGACCTGCTGTTCGGCGTGTTCCTCCAGCAGCCGAAGGACCGACGCGCCGTGACGATCCTCGCGCTCGAGGACGACCGGTGGCATGTCGCGCTCGCCGGTTGGCACGGCGAGCACGCGCCGGCGGACGACGCGGGCTTCCTCGAGTTCGCGCGTGGCTACGAGCACCCGGACGTCCACCGCTTCATCCGTTCGCTCGAACCTGTCTCCGAGTTCGCCACGCACAAGTACCCCGCGAACACCCGCAGACACTACGAGCGGCTCAAACGGTTCCCGGAGGGTCTGCTGGTCATCGGTGACGCCCTGTGCTCCTTCAACCCCACCTACGGACAGGGGATGACCGTGGCGGGACTCGAGGCGCTCGCGCTGGAACGCACCCTGCGCCGGCTAAGGGGTCGGTCGTTGTGGAAGGCGTACTTCAAGGCGGCGGCGGCGGCCGTGGAGACGCCCTGGAGCATGGCGACCGGCGGTGACGGCAGCTACCCCGAGTCGACCTGGAAGCGACCGCTCGCCGCGCGACTGCTGGCCGGGTACTTCACGCGCGTTCAGGCGGCGGCGATGGTGGACGACGAGGTCCGTCGCTCCTTCTTCGAGGTGCTGCACCTCGTGAAGCCGCCCACGGTGTTCTTCTCGCTTCCGTTCGTCCTCCGGGTGCTCAGGGCCAGCCGGTCGAGCATGCGGGAGGGTGACCGCGCGGCCTGACCACGCGCTCTGAACCGACGGGCGGCTCGGCGCCGACCTGCCTTTCCGGGCGTACCGGTTCGTGGGTGTGCGTCCGGTCGGTCTCGCGTCTGGATCGCCCGCGGTGGATTCCGCGTGCCCGTTCGGTCCGGGCGGTCACGTCCGTGCGAGCTGGTCGGCGTTGTCACGGCGCCGCGATCGTTTTCAGGCGTTGTGGTCAGGGTCACGACGTCCGTCCGGGTTTCTTGTCGGCGGGGGTCGTGACCTCGCCGCGTGACCGTGGAGCTCTTTCTCGCCCCCTCGTTGTGGTTTCGCGTGGCGGCACTCGAGCCTTCGTGGGTTGGTGTCGACGAGGATCCGCGCGACCCCGATCCGATTATCCCCCCATGGTGGGTGATCATAGCTTGTAGAGCATATTTTCCCTGCAATCGGAAGTGTCGCGCCGGGAAAGACGGCAATATCGGCCTCCAACAAGAGCTTCCACACGTGCGAGATCTGTTGACACCTGAGGATTTCGGCAGTACGCTCCCCTTATCCCCCCCAGGGGGATAAGTTACCAGTCGGTGGACGACGTGATTCCCCGAGCATCGAACGCGCCGGTCCGAACCAGACTCCGCCTCTCACCCTCACGAAGGAGCCCCTCATGCCCCGATGGCTGCTGTTCGTCCTCACCGCCCTGACCTTCCTCGCCGCGTGGCTGCTCATCCGAGCCCGCCGAAATTGAGGCTGCCCATGAACACTCCCGACCCCAAACGCTGGACCGCCCTCTTCCTGCTCTGCGCCGCCCAGTTCCTCGTGATCCTCGACGCCAGCATCATCGGCGTCGCCCTCCCCGCCATCCAGAAGGCGCTCGGCATCACCGCCGAGAACCTCCAGTGGATCTTCAACGCCTACGTCGTCACCTTCGGGGGCCTGCTCCTCCTCGGCGGCCGCCTCGCCGACCTGTTCGGCCAACGCCGCGTCTTCGCCGCGGGCTGGATCGTCCTGACCCTCGCCAGCCTGCTCGCCGGACTCGCCCCCGACGAACTCACCCTCGACCTCGCCCGCGCCCTCCAGGGCGTCGGCGCCGCCCTGATCTCCCCCGCCGCGATGAGCCTCATGATGGGCCTCTTCCACGACCCCAGGGAACTCGGACGCGCCTTCGGCTTCTGGGGCGCCAGCGCCGCCGCGGGCGGCAGCGCCGGCGTGTTCCTCGGCGGGGTCATCACGCAGTGGCTCGACTGGCGCTGGACCTTCCTGATCTACGTCCCCCTCGGACTCGGCGTCCTCGCGCTGACCCCCACGCTGCTGCGCAAGGGCACACGCGCCAGCGGCACCGTCGACTGGCTTGGGGCGCTCACCGTCACCGGCGCCATCACCCTCGCCGTGTTGGGCCTCGTCCGCGCTGAAACGCTCGGCTGGACCAGCGCCGCCACCCTCGGTACCCTCGGCGGCGCCGCCACGCTCCTCATCGTGTTCCTCGCCCTGCAGGCCACCCTGCGCGCGCCGCTGATGCCGCTTCAAATCTTCCGCGCGCCGAACCTCAGCGTCGGCAACCTCGTCAACGCCCTCCTGGCCGGCTCATGGATTCCCCTGTGGTTCTTCCTGAACCTGTACCTCCAGCAGGTCCTCGGGTACAACGCCCTCCAGGGCGGCCTCGCCCTGCTGCCCATGACCCTGCTGATCATGATCCTGATGGTCAACATGACCGGCCGCGTGATCGCCGCGTTCGGCATCAAGAAGAACCTCGTGATCGGCCTGACCCTGCTGGTCGTCTCGCTCGCGCTGCTCGGCCGCGCTCCCGCCGACGGGAACTTCCTCGTGGACGTCCTGCCCGCCACGCTGATCGCCGCGTTCGGTATGGCCTTCGCGTACATCCCCGCCACCATGGCCAGCGTCAGCGGCGCCCGACCCGAAGACTCCGGACTCGCGTCCGGCATCGTCAACACCACCTACCAGGTCGGCAGCGCCGTGGGCCTCGCCGCGATCGTCGCGGTTGCCAACGCAAACGGCAACAACGTCGACGCCAGTGCCGCGCAGCTCAATACCGCCTACCACGCGGCGTTCCTGAGCGCCGCCGCCATCGCCGCGGGCGGCGTGCTGCTCACCCTCCTCGGCGTGCGCGTCCCTGACTTCAAGGCGAGCGCCACCGACTGATCCCAACGAAGCGCTGACCGCTCCACCTCGAGCGGTCAGCGGTACCCGCTGACACCCCGGAGCGCCTCAAACGACGCTCCGCGACCTTATACCTTATGTGCAACGGCGGAGCGTGCGCCGCTTGGTGCCGAGGCGGAGACCTGCTGCTGACCTCGGCGGCACCGACCTCAACGTCCACACCTCGCAAGCGACGGATCATTGCATGCCCAGGCGCACACCAAGCGTTTTAACGTCCACTCGCGACTCGAATCCATCACCACCGCGGTGATGGATTCGAGTCGCGAACTCAGATCAGGGTCGCTGGGGCCTCAACGGATGACCGGGTGTCTTTGGTGATCGTCCCATCGTGCAGGATGACGTGACGGGACGCGCGCGCCGCGACGAGTGGATCGTGCGTCACGAGCACGATGGTGTGCCCCTCCTGATTCAATCCGGTGAACACGTCGAGGATGTCTGCCCACAGGCTCTGAGGGAGATTCCCCGTCGGTTCGTCTGCGAGGAGCATGCGGGGCTGACGGACGAGCGCGCGCGCAATGGCGACGCGTTGTTGTTCTCCACCCGAAAGCTGCGAGGGACGATGACCGGCACGCGCGGCGAGTCCCACGCGGTCAAGGAGACGCGCCGCTCGGGCGCGCGCTTCGGTCGGCGGGACGCGCGCGAACCGCAATGGTCTCGCGACATTTTCGAGTGCGGTCAACTCCGGCAGGAGGTGAAACTGCTGAAAGACGAACCCGAGCGTCTCACCGCGCAACCTGGACTGCTCCCCATCGTTCAGACGCCAGGCGTCCTGCCCGTTGACGCAGTACGTTCCCACACTGGGGCGCTCCAACAGACCGAGAACGGCCAGCAGCGTGGACTTGCCACTGCCGGAGGGCCCGGAGATGGAGACGAACTCACCCTCGTGAATCTCGAGGTTCACGTCCTTGAGCGCACCCAGCACGCCGTACGTCATGGAGACGTCCTGAAGTCGAACGAGCGGCGAGGGGGCGCGCGCCGCGGCGGGCGAAGTGTGAGGTGCTTGCAGTTCAGTCATGGCATCGGTCCTTTCACGCTTGATGTTCAGCTGCCTGCTTTGAGGAGGGTGGTGAGGCTCTGTCGGCGCGTCCAGCGCGCGCCGAGAAGCAGGACGGTCAGGACAAGCAGCGCGGTGATGACGGCGGCGAAGGTCACGCTCAGCGGGCCTGGAAGGGCGACGACCGCTGCTGGAAGCAGGTCACGCGCCATTCCGACAGGAGCGTCGAGGGAAAATGCGTTGTACAGCGCGGGGGTGAGCAGCGCCGCGATGAGCAGCGCCACACCCACCCCGAACACGCCAAGGGCGGCGCTGCCGAGGACCCAGCTTCGGTACACCTGCCGCAAGGTCATGCCCTGCGCGCGGTCGAGCGCGGTGCGGTAGCGGGTGACGTCGAGATACGCCAGGAAGCCGCTCAGCAGCCCGAACACGCTCATGATCGCGGCCGCGCCACCAAGCGTGAGGAAAACGCGGCTCTGAAGTTGTAGTCGAGCGAGCAGCGCGTCGATGTTCGGCGCGTAAGGCCGGAGGGAGAACGTCATCCCCGGGAGGCGAGCTTCGATGCGTGCGCGCAGACGCTGAAGTTCATCGGGTGTGGCGTCACCCGTCAGGCGCAGCAGCACGTGCGTGGTTCGCAACGCGGGGGTTGGCTGACCCGAGGGGTCGTCGAGCGGGGAGGAAGCGCCTTGCTTGGACGCCAGTCCGATCTCGATGGGCACGATGACTTCCGGGAAGTTCAGCATCACGAACTTCTTGAGCGGCTCAGGGTCGGCGAAGATCCCCGTGACCGGGCACGATCGGTACGTGCCTCCGGACGGCAGCTCCATGACGCTTCCGACGCGCAGCCCGTATGCGCGGGCTGACGTCCTCGAGAGGACGCAGCCGCCCGCGTCGCCTTCGAGGAGGTCGAGGCCCAGCACGCCGACGAGCGAAGGCGTTCCGGTCACCATGCGGTTCGAATAGTACGTCCGCGTTCCGACCTTCAATCCGCCGTTGATTCGTTCTCCGACGGCGGCGCTGTGCACGCCCGGCTGCCGGGTGAGCCACTGCGCGTCGTCGGAGGTGAGGCGGCGGCTGGTGTGACCGAGACTCTGCCCTTTGCGGTTGTCGCCGTCGTCGCTCGTTGCGATTTCCAGAACGCGCCCGAACTGCGTGTTGATACGGGTGGCCTGAGCGTCGAGCTTTTCCTTGACACCTGCGGCGCTGAGCACGCCGCCGAACGCGCAGATGAACGCGAGGAGCATGAGGGCCAGCAACGGTCGGACGTAAGCGCCGGGGCGTGCGCTCCGGAGCAACGCGGCCGCCGATTCACGGAGCACGCCCCAGCTGATCACGCTGGTCAAGGTCAACAAGGAGGCGACGGGAAGGAGGCTGGCGAGCAGCAGCACCCTGAGGGGTGGGCGTCCGGTCAGGACGCCAGGGAGCACGGCGGGCAGGGTGAACGCGAGCGCCGCACCTGCGGCCGCCCCGAGGAGCGCCGGGACGGCCTGCTGGACGAGGACTTCGAGCAGCAGGGCGTGCCGACGGGCGCCGATGGCCAGTTCGATGCCGAGTAGGGTGCGGCGGCGAATCTGAGTCGCCAGCGTGAGCGCGCAGAGGGCAAGGAGTCCCGATACGGTCAGGAGCGCCGCGAGCAAGGGGAGGGAACGTGCGCGCTCCTGAAGGCGCTTGAGGATCGCCGCAGTGACGGTGTCCGCGCGGGTGGCGGCCTGCACATCGGTCAAGGTGAGGTGTTGGAGGTTCTTCGTCACGTACGCCCGGAGCCACGTGACGGTGTTCGCGGTTGGGGCGCGTTGGAAGACGATGGTGATCGGCGGTGTGATCACGTTCAGCAGTGCTGCGTCCATCGGATCGAACGCGGGTTTCGACGGGTCGACCATTCGGTACCCGCCGGCGTCGGGGTCGGTGTCGGACTGCCAGGCGCTGGATCGGACGATGCCGGTGATGGTGAGTGGGGTGGCGTTGATGTGGTCGTTCAGCGTCACCTGTTGACCGATCAGGTCGGTCGGTCGAGGCGTGAGGAGGCGCGCCGTCGCTTCGCTCAGCGCGGCTTCCGCTGTGTTGACGCGGGGTTCTCGACCGGCGATCAGGGTGAGTCCTCTCGCCTCTCGGTAGTCTCCGATGGCTTTGACGAAATTGACGTTGCTGGCGAGGCTCGTGCGGAATCGGAGGCGGTCTTGCATGGAGACGCTCAGCACGGCGTAGGCGGTTCCTGTCGAGCCCGTGGCGCGGTTGATGTCGTCCAGAGCCTTTCGCACGTCGTAGCGGACGCTTTTCAGGGCATCCCCGCGTTTGATGGCTTCGACGTCCGCGCGGTACGCGATGGTGTAGGTGGGGCGAGCGTCGTTCAGGAACGAGAAGGCGCGGCCCGTGGGCCAGGCCAGCCAGAGGGCCGTGGCGATCACGAGGGTGAGGAGCGCGCTTGCCAGGGTGACGATCCAGGGACGGGTCATAAGGCCTCCTGCCGCTTTAGGCGGGGGAGGAGTGGCCGCGTCGGCGCGGCGCTCGGTTCGCTCAAGCGGAAGCGGGTGTGGGCTGCATGCGGAGCTGGCGTTCTACGGTATCCCTCATCGAAGGATACCTAGGTTGTCTAAGTAGACAGCCTTAGTTGTGGACTGTCAAGTAGGCCCTGTCCCACGCCGCGTTCGACGCACCACCTCGCACCTGGCGAAAGCAGCCCCGCCTCCAACTACGGGATGAAAGCCACAGGGACGCAACGCGTCCGTGAGGACGAAGACGCTCAGAAATCCCACCGCGGCCGCCGCGAGCAGCGGGCTGAGCAGCAGCCCAAACGCGGAGAACAGCCTGCCCGCTACGACCAGGATCAGCAACGCGTTGTACGCGAAGGCCTAGAACAAACAAAGGGACAAAGGGGTCGTAAGTTCAGGTACAGGTCAACGACACCGGCAGGTATATCGGTACGTACATGAGCGCGCTCGTCGTGACTTCCACATCCACGGACCGTTCGTCCGGCAGGCCCTCCTCGCAATCGAGCGTGAGCGTCACCGTCGCGGACTCGCCAGGGGCGACGTTCCCCGCCCGAGATTCACTGAGCTGAAGCCAGCTCGAGACCGGAGCCGAAAGGACAGTGGCACCCGGGTACCTCAGTGAGAACAACAGCGACCTCGTCGACATGTTCGTCATCTTGATGTCCGTGGTCGTGCGAGCTCCCATGGAGAGCGACCGGGTCACGGCACCCGGAGTCACCTGTACATGTCGAGCCGGGTCGGTCTGCTGGCACGCGGCGAGGCTGAACAGCAGTGCGATGAGACCGGTCGAGACCTGCAATGTTCTATACGGCACACCTGACCCTATGTGGCCGCTGATGACAGGAGCATGACCCTCACTTCAGGTGACGGTGAGGTCGCGCCAAGCCGCGCTCGCCGCAATCAGGCGCCCGTTCTGGATCCGCGTCTGGGACGACTGAAGGCAGGGGCGGCGGTTGAGGCGAATGCACCGCACGAGGTGCCCCAGGTGCCGTCTCTCGCTGAGGCAGGCATCGGCGCCACTCGTGCAGATGGTAAGGAAGCCCGTCCGGCATCGGGACGTGCGGGCATGCAGTCGGAGGTCGTGGACGAGGGTCGATACGTGGAGCTTGCCCAGTTCTCGTCAATCCTTCGAACAAGGGCGCCGCACCTTCGAAGGTGCGGCGTCCCGAGAGGCTCACGCGTGTGTGGGAACGGCGGCCCGCGCTCGTACAGCGTCGAGCCCCACGGGCGGACGGAAGCCGCGCAATCGCAGCGCGTTGGTGAGGACGAAGACGCTGGAGAAGCCCATCGCGGCGGCCGCGAGGACCGGGCTGAGCAGCAGCCCGAACGCCGGGTACAGCACGCCCGCCGCCACGGGGATCAGCAGCGCGTTGTACGCGAAGGCCCAGAAGAGGTTGAGGCGGATGTTGCGCATCGTCGCGCGCGACAGGGCCAGCGCGTTGGGCACGCCGCGCAGGTCGCCCGACATCAGGATCACGTCCGCCGTCTCGACGGCGACGTCGGTGCCCGTGCCGATCGCGAGGCCCACGTCCGCCTGCGCGAGCGCCGGGGCGTCGTTGATGCCGTCCCCGACGAACCCGACCTTCTGTCCCTGCCCCTGAAGGGTCTTCACGGCGTCACTCTTGCCGCTCGGCAGGACCTCCGCGAGCACCGTGTCGATCCCGAGCTGCCGGGCGATGGCGTTCGCGGTGCGGGCGTTGTCCCCGGTGATCATCGCGACCTTCAGGCCCTGCTGCCGAAGGGCGCGTACCGCCTCCGCACTGCCGTCCTTGACGGGGTCGGCCACGGCGATCACGGCCGCGAGGCGTCCGTCGATGGCGGCGTACAGCGGGCTTCTGCCCTCGTCGCCCAGCCGCTCGGCCTGCTCCCTGAACGTCCCGACGTCGACGCCGAGCCGCGTCATGTACCGGTCCGCGCCGACCTGCACGAGGCGCCCCTCGACGCGCGCCTCCAGGCCGAAGCCGGGCACCGCCTCGAAGGACTCGGGCGTGACGACGGCGATCCCTTCGCGTTTCGCGGCGTCCACGATGGCGCGCGCGATGGGGTGCTCGCTCTGCGACTCCGCCGCCGCGACGAGCTTCAGGACGGTCACGCGGTCGAAGCCTTCGCGCGTGACGAGGTCGGTCAGTTCCGGCTTGCCCTTCGTGAGGGTGCCCGTCTTGTCCAGCGCGATCACGTTCAGGCCCTGCAGGCCTTCGAGGGCCGCGCCGCCCTTGAAGAGCACGCCGAGCTCGGCGGCCTTGCCGGTGCCGACCATCACGCTCGTGGGCGTCGCGAGGCCCATCGCGCAGGGGCAGGCGATGATCAGCACCGCGACCGTGGTGATGAGGCCGAAGGACAGGGCGGTGGCGCCGCCGAAGATCAGCCACGCGAGGAAGGTTAGCGCGGCGATGCCGAGCACGACGGGCACGAACACCGCGACGACCCTGTCCGCGAGACCCTGGATGGGGGGCTTGCTGCCCTGCGCGGTCTCCACGAGCCTGATGATCTGCGCGAGCGCGGTGTCCGCGCCGATTCTGGTGGCGCGGAAGGTCAGGGCGCCGTTCCCGTTGATGGTGCCGCCGACCACGCCCGCTCCGGGCTGCTTGCTCACGGGGACGGGCTCGCCGGTGATCATGCTCTCGTCCACGAAGCTGCTGCCGGTGACGACCTCGCCGTCGACGGGGATCTTCTCGCCGGGACGGACGCTGATGAGGTCGCCGACGAGGACCTCGTCGGTGGGGAGGTCGAGCTCACGTCCGCCCCGGACGACGCGGGCCGTTTTGGCCTGAAGGCTCAGCAGCGTCTTCATCGCCTCGCTCGACCGTCCCTTCGCGATGGCTTCGAAGTACTTGCCGAGCAGGACGAGGGTGATGACGACGGCGCTGGCCTCGTAGTACACGTGCGCGGTGCCCTGGGGGAAGATCCGCGGCAGGGCGGTGGCGACGAGGCTGTAGGCGAACGCGGCGGTCGTGCCGATCATGACGAGGCTGTTCATGTCGGGCGACCCGTTCCTGAGGCTCTTCCAGCCGAGGCGGTAGAAGCGCAGGCCGGGCCCGAACTGCACGGGGAGGGCGAGGGCGAGCATGATCCAGTTGAGGGTGGTCATGACGCCGTGCCCGAAGGTGTTCATCAGCCAGGTATCCACGGCGGGGACGAGCATCGGGACCATCGCGAGGATCAGGAGGGGCACCGCGAAGATCGCGCTGAAGGTGACGCTGCGCCGGAGGGTCGTCACCTCGCGTTCGCGCGCCTCGCGTTCCTGGTCCTCGCGGCTGATGCCCGCCTGCTGTTCGAGGACGTCGTACCCGGCGTCCTTGATGGCGGCCTTGAGCTGTCCCGGGCTGACGCTCGACGGGAGGTACTGGACGGTGGCGCGTTCGGTGGCGAGGTTGACGCTGGCGCTCAGCACGCCGTCGATCTTCTTCAGGGCGCGTTCGACGCGGGAGACGCACGACGCGCAGGTCATGCCGGTGACGCCGAGGTCGAGCGTGCTGGTGACGGGTTCGTAGCCGACGTCCCTGACCTTGTCGAGGAGGGCCTGGGGGTTGGTGACGGCGGGGTCGTAGGTGACGGTGGCGCGTTCGGTGGCAAGGTTGACGTTGGCGGTCTCGACGCCGTCGACCTTCCTGAGGCCGCGTTCGACGCGTGCGGTGCAGCTGGCGCAGGTCATGCCCTGCACGCCGAGCTCGATGGTTCTTGACACTGTTGAGCCTCCTATCCCCCTCGGGGGGGTATGACTGGGCTCAGCATACGCCCAGGAAGGGGGGATCCGCAAGTACATTGACTTTGAGCGGTGCGTGAACATCGTTTTTCAAGGAAGGCACTTGACACCCCCCCAGGGTGGATGTAGGATCGGTTCAGGAGGCAACACCATGACACAGACCATCGAACTCGACATCACCGGCATGACCTGCGGCCACTGCCAGAGCAGCGTCACCAAGGCCCTCAAGACCGTCCAGGGCGTCGCCGACGCGCAGGTCGACCTCAAGACCGGCAAGGCCGTCGTGCAGGGCGACGCGGACGTCCAGGCCCTCGTCGACGCCGTCGCCGACGAAGGCTACGGCGCTCAGGTCGCGGGCCGCTGATGGCTGAAGGCGCGACCGCACCCAAGGGGCACGTCCACCCCCACAGGGAGGACCACCAGCACGGCGAGCACCACCTCTGCATGCCCGAGGACGCCCGCAAGAAAGCGGCGCGCCGCCTCGCCATCGCCCGCGGCCACCTCGAAAGCGTCCGCAAGTCCCTCGAAGACCCCGACGTGTACTGCGTCGACGTGCTCAAGCAGCTCAAGGCCGTGCAGGGCGCCATCGAGGGCGCCGCGAGCGTGGTGCTGCGCGGTCACCTCGAAGCGCACGTCGCCACCGCGCACGAACGCGGTGACGAACAGAAGATCGTCGAGGAACTGATGGAAGTCTTCAAGTACACCTGAGGCCGCGCCTCTCACGCTTTCCACGGGGCGGACCACGGTCCGCCCCGTTCCTTTGGAGGAGCCATGATCACCCCACCCGTGATTCTGTACGCCACGCCCACCTGCCCGGACTGCCACGCCCTGCGCGCCTGGTTCGGCAGGCGCGGCGTGACCTTCGAGGAACGCGACCTCACCGACCCGAAGGTCGCCGACGAAGCCAGGACCCGCTACGGCGTCCGCGTCGCGCCCGTCACCGTCGTCGGCGAGCAGTTCTTCTCCGGCACCTTCGAACAGCAACGCCCGCACCTCACGGCCCTGCTCGGCTGAGCGCCACACGGGCTGAACAACCCCGACGGACGGTCGTCGGGCGGACAGGAGGCACGCATGACACGACACGACCACGACGGTCATCACGGCAGACACGCGCACCACGACCATGGAGCGACAACCCACGCGCGCCGGAGCGGCCGGAGCGTCCTGGAGGTCTCGTTCCGCGACTGCCACGACGGCAGCGAACTCGCCGGCCTCGAAGACGCGCTCACCCGCGTCCAAGGCGTCGAGGGCGTGCACCTGGACCGCACCCGCGCCGTCGCGCATCTCGCGTACGACCCGACCGTCGTGAGCGGCGCGGACCTGCGCGCCCGCCTGCACGCCGCGGGCTACGACTGCGCCTGCCAGGACCGCGCGCCCTCGGTCACGCAACCCGGGCACCCCAGCGTCGGGCACGAACGCAGCGGGCGCGGTCGTCAGGGTCACGCGGCCCCGGGCACGCACGACCACACGGCGATGGCGCACGCCCGGCCGACGGGTGACGCGCAGGAACCCTCCACGCACGGCGCGCACGACGACGCGTCCACGCACACGAGTCACCACGCACACGAGGGGCATGGCGCGCACGCGGAACACGGCGACATCGGACATGACGCGCACGCCGGGCACGGCGAGCACATGGCGAGCGACATGCTGCGCCGCTTCGTGATCTCCCTCGTGCTGACCGTGCCGGTGGTGCTGTACTCCCCCATCGGGGAGACCTTCGGATTCACCGCCATGCCTCCCCTCGGCCTGAGCATGGCGTGGTTCGGGCTCGTGCTCGCCACGCCGGTGGTGTGGTGGGGCGGCTGGCCGTTCGTCAGCAGCGCGTGGCGGTCCCTGCGCCGCGGTGAGGCGACCATGATGACGCTCATCGCCGTCGGCATCCTCGTGTCGTGGGTGTTCAGCGTGTACGCCACGCTCGCCCTTGGCGGGAGGGAGGTGTTCTTCGAGGCGGCGGCGATGCTCACGACGCTCTCGCTGCTGGGTCACTGGCTGGAGATGCGCTCGCGCTTCGCGACGGGCCGGGCCGTGGAGGCCCTCTTGAAGCTCGCGCCGAGCACCGCCAGGGTGCTGAGGAACGGAGTGGAGGTCGAGGTGCCGCTGGAGCAGGTCGTGGTGGGTGACGAACTCGCCGTGCGGCCCGGTGACCGCGTCCCCGTCGACGGAGAGGTCACGAGCGGGACGTCCTGGGTGGACGAGAGCATGATCAGCGGTGAGCCCGTGCCCGTCGCGAAGCAGGCGGGCGCGCGGGTGACGGGCGGCACCGTCAACCAGACCGGCGCGTTTCGCTTCCGCGCCACGGCCGTCGGCGCGGACACGGCGCTGTCGCGCATCGTGACGATGGTGCGCAACGCGCAGGCGAGCCGCGCGCCCGCGCAGCGTCTCGCGGACACGGCCGGGAAGTACCTCGTGTTCGTCGCGCTGGGCTCGGGCCTCATCGCGTTCCTCGCCTGGTATTTCTTCGGCGGGGAGGGCGTGGTGTTCGCGCTCACCGCCGCCGTGTCGGCGATCGTGATCGCCTGCCCGGACGCGCTGGCGCTCGCGACGCCCACCGCGATCACGGTGGGTGTCGGGAAGGCCGCGCGGGAGGGCGTGCTGTTCAAGAACGCCACGGCGCTGGAGGCGACGGCGGGCGTGGACACCGTGGTGTTCGACAAGACCGGGACCCTGACGGCCGGGAAGCCCACGCTGACGGACGTCATCCCGGTCGCGGGTGTCTCCGACGTTGACCTGCTGCGGCTCGCGGCGTCGGCGGACCGTCCCTCGCAGCATCCGCTGGCCGAAGCGATCGTGCGGGGCGCCGGGGAGCGCGGATTGACCGTCGCGGAACCCGAGGTGTTCGACAGCGTGCCCGGGCACGGCGTGATCGCGGCGGTCTCGGGTCGGCAGGTGCTGATCGGGAACCGGAAGCTGATGGACCGCGAGGGCGTGGTCGTCCCGACGATGCCCGCCGAGGTGGAGGGGCTCGCCGGGGAAGCGAAGACGGCGATGTTCGTCGCGGTGGATGGGCGGCTGCTGGGGGTCGTCGCGGTGGCGGACGCCGTTCGTGAGTCCGCCGGGGACGCGGTGAGGGCGCTTCGGGCGCTGAACGTCCGGACCGTCATGCTGACCGGGGACAACCGGCGGACGGCGGAGGCGGTGGCCCGGCAGCTCGGGATCGACACGGTGATCGCGGAGGTGCTCCCGGAGGACAAGGCCGCACGTGTTCGGGCGCTGCAGGCCGAGGGCCGCAAGGTCGCGATGGTCGGTGACGGTGTGAACGACGCGCCCGCGCTGGCGCAGGCGGAGGTGGGCGTGGCGGTCGGGGCGGGCACGGACGTGGCGGTGGAGACCGCGGACGTGGTGCTGGTGCGCAGCGATCCGGCGGACGTGGCGGGCGCGATCGACGTGGCGCGGCGCGTGCGCGGGAAGGTCGTGCAGAACCTGTTCTGGGCGGCCGGGTACAACGTGCTGGCCATTCCGTTCGCGGCGGGGGTGCTGTACCCGTCGACGGGCGTGCTGCTGCGGCCCGAGTGGGCGGCGCTGCTGATGTCGGCGAGCACGGTGATCGTGACGGTGAACGCGCTGCTGCTCAACCGGGTGCGGGTGGGGCGGCGGCAAGCGAGCGCGCCGGTCGGGAGGTCGGTGGGAGCCGCCTGAGTGATCGACGTGAGTGGACGACCACGAGAAGCGCGGGAGGCGTTGGCTTCCCGCGCTTCTCGTGGTCGCGCTTGCCTTCAGCTGCTCAGGCGGGCACGGGAGGCGCGAGGACCTCGTTGAGGCGGACGAGCAGTTCCTCGGCGTGTTCGTAGCCGGGCCGCAGGTAGACGGTGCCGAAGGTCGTCCAGTCCTGGACTGCGGCGACTTCCTGCCCGCCGTCGTCGAGCTTGAGGTGCGGGTAGGCGCCGTATTCGACGAAGCAGTCGAAGTCGCGGGCGAGCTGTTCGAGTGCGTCGAGGTTGTCGTTCGTCCAGGTGAGGTGGTAGGGCAGGGCGAAGCAGGGCTTGCCGCACGAGCCGCCGAGGCCGATGAGGGGGAGGCCGGCGACGGTGGGGCTGGTGGCGCGGTGCCGGGTGCGGGCGAGGAACGCCTCGCGGTCGCGGGCGAGTTTGGGAGAGGGCAGCTTCTGGGCGGCGACCCAGGGTCCGACGGAGAGTTTGGGCATGTCGGTTCCTTTCGTGGAGGAGTGGTGGCTCGGGAGTCGAGCGCCGATCGTCGACGAGGGCGGGCGAAGGCCTTCGTCTCGAGCGCTGCTGTGTGGGTCGCGGCTCGGGCGAGGTGAGTTCATGCTGCAGGGGCGCGACCCCTAACCTATCCACCTGGGGTGGATAGGAGAAACATACTGGAAAATCCATCCCCTGGCAACCCCATGAGGGTCGAATATCACTGCCTTCTCTTGCAAACACCGCGCCCTGGCCTTACGATCGTTCCAGTATCCCCTACTGGGGGATAGATACGTCCCATCGTTCGGCGACCCGGCTCTCTCGCACAACACGCCTGCCAGGACACTCCGCACGCCCACCGAAGACCGCCTCATCCCTGATCCCCACCAGGGGCATACAGCGCCCACCGATCGTCCCCCACACTCTCGAAAGGAGCCGACATGATCCGACCGATCGCCCTCACCGCGCTGCTCACGCTCGCCCTCACGGCATGCACCGACCGCGGCGCCACCACCGACACCAGCCTCACGGAACCGTCCGATCTGAACGTCACCCACGAGCGCGGCGAGGCGCGCCTCACCCTCACGGCAAGGCGCACGCCCCTGACCCTCGCGGGACGCCGCGTCGACACGCAGGTCTACGACGGCCAGTTCCCCGGACCCGTCCTGCGCGTCAGGGAAGGCGAACCGACCCGCCTCACCCTCGACAACCAGCTCGACGAACCCACCACGCTCCACCTCCACGGCCTCCCCGTCAGCCCCCTCGTGGACAACCCCTGGCGCTCCGTCGCGCCCGGCAGGAGCGCCACCTACGCGTTCACCCTCCCCAAGGGAAGCGCGGGCACGTACTGGTACCACACCCACCAGCACGGCCGGAGCGACACCCAGCTGTTCGCGGGACTGGCGGGCGCCCTCGTCGTCACCGGAGACAGCGAGCCCGCCACGCTCCGCGACCTCGAGGAGCACGTCCTCGTGTTCAAGGACGCCCCCGGCCCGCAGCACGACCCGATGCTCGACATGAACGGACGCCAGGGCGACGTCCTCGTCAACGGTCAGAAGCCCGGCACGCTCGACGTCAGGAGCGGCCTCGTACGTCTGCGCCTCGTCAACGCGGGCAACGCCCGCTACTACAACCTCACGGCGGGCGAGCAGGCACTCGTCGTGATCGCCAGGGACGGTCACCCCCTCAAACGACCCCAGGACGTCACGCAGCTGCTGCTCGCCCCGGGAGAACGCGCGGACGTCCTCGTCCGCATGGACCAGCAGGCGCGCGTGACGCTCCGCGACGCCGGGTACGACCGCGGGACGCACGTCATGAGCGACGACACCGCGGGCCACGCCGACCACCAGGGCGCCGACGCGTCCCGACCCGCCACCGGCGGCGAGCACGACATGCACGAGATGCACGGGGGCCCGCAGACGCCTTCGGGGCAGGACGAGCACGTGCTCGTCACGATCCGCGCCCCCGAAGGTGTCCAGGGCCGCCCGTTCCCGCAACAACCCGCGTTCGAGACCCTCACGGTTCCCGGGGATGCGCCGGTCCGGCAGATCGTGTTCGACGAGCAGATGAACCCGACCCGGTTCTTCCTCAATGGCCGCGCCTTCGACATGGACCGGGTGGACCTGCACGCGAGCGAGGGCACCGTCGAGGTCTGGGAGCTCGTGAACCGGACCGCGATGGACCACCCGTTCCACCTGCACACCTACGCCGTGCAGGTCGTCGAGCGTGACGGCCGCGCCGTCGAGCCGGAGTGGAAGGACGTCGTGAACGTGCCCGCGCATGGTCGCGTGCGGATCGCCGTGCCGCTCAAGACCTTCACGGGCAGGACCGTCTTTCACTGCCACATCGCGGAACACGAGGAACGCGGCATGATGGGCACCCTGGAGGTTCACGCCGCGGGTGAGCCGTTGCCGGAGGCGGGCCACGCGGGCGAGGCGGCGCGACCGGTGGAGGCGGGTGCGGGCGACGCAGGGCACGGTGGGTACGGTGGGCACGGTGGGCATTGAGCAGGGGGGCGGCGCCGTCGCGTCCCCGCCCCGGATGTCAGACCCCTGTCACGGCCCGGGCCGTACGCTGCCTCCATGCCGAAGGTGTCGGGGAGCAGCCGCCGTGCTGAACGTCCTCTCGGGACGCGCGGCCGTGGCCCGTGGCCCGGCCCGGCCTCGGCTCCCAGGTGGAGCAGCAAGGAGACAGCATGAGTCAGATCGTTGAACTGTCGGACAGCAACTTCGCGGCGGAGACGGCCAGTGGGTACACGCTGGTCGACTTCACGGCCGAGTGGTGCGGACCGTGCCGCACCGTCGCGCCCATCGTGACGCAGCTCGCGTCGGAGCTCGAGGGGCGCGCGCGGGTCGCGAAGCTCGACGTGGACCGGAACCCGAGCGTCGCGATGAAGTACCGGGTCATGGGGATGCCGACCTTCATCCTCTTCCACGACGGGCGGCCGGTCGCGACGCTCGTCGGGGCGCACCCCAAGCGGGCGTTCGACGCGTTCGTCAAGCAGCACGTCGCGCTGGCCTGACGCGCGGCCGGGCGGTGTCGCCCCTATGGGCGGCGTCGTCTCGTGCCGTGCTCTTCGAAGTTACGCGCCCTTCGGGGCGCGTAGCTGCTGAAGTCCGAGCGTGAGGAGGCGGACGCCGTACCGCCAGTCGTCGTGGGCGACGTCGCTGCCGAGGATGTGGCCGTGGAGGTAGTCGACGAGGACGTGTCCTGCCCGGCGTGCGTCGGGCTCGTCGAGGGCGAGTGGGGCGGCGGCCTGCGCGAAGAGCGTGTCGAAGCGCCTGACGACGTGTTCCGCGTCGACTTTTCCGGCGGCGATGTCGAGGGTGAGGCCGGGGTACGCGCGGATGACGCGCAGGTAGTGGGCGGCGAGCGTCTCCACGCGGGCGGGGACGTCCTGCTCGTCGTCGAGGAGGTGGTCGTCGTCGAGGGGGGCGAAGGCGGCGCGGACGGCGGCGGCGACGAGGGCCGCCTTGTTGGGGTAGTGGTGGTAGATCGCCATGACGTCCGTGCCGAGGGTTCGGGCGAGGGCGCGCATGGTGAAGGCGTCGCGGTTCGTTTCGAGGTGGGTGAGGGCGGCGTCGAGGATGACGCGTTCGGTCAGGCCGCTGCCCCTCGCGGGCCGGCCGCGTCTTCGTGGGGTGGGCGCTTCGGGTGTCTCGTCCATGGGTGGTCCTCCAACATCGTATTTCTACAGTGTAGAATTATGGCATGTCGTCCCCGCCCGCGCTCCGCGTCAGTGTCTTCCTGGGCCTCAGCCTCGACGGCCACCTCGCCCGCGCAGATCACCGCCTCGACTGGCTCGACCTCGTCCGGACCGATCCCCCCGAGGACACCGGGTACACCGAACTGATGACGTCCGTCGACGTCCTTGTGATGGGCCGCCGCACCTACGACACCGCCCTCACCTTCGAATCGTGGCCCTTCACGGGCAAACGCGTCGTGGTCCTCACCCACCGCCCACTCTCCTCGCGGCACGGCGAGGAATCCGCTCGGGGCGACCTCGAAGGGCTGCTGCACCGCCTCGCGCGCGAAGGCTGCCGTCACGTCTACCTCGACGGCGGCGACGTCGTTCGCCAGGGCCTGCGGGCAGACGTCGTCACCGACCTGACGCTGTCGTGGGTGCCGACGGTGCTCGGCGCGGGCGTCGCCCTCTTCACGCCCGATCTGCCCGAACGGGCGTGGCGGCTCGTCCGGAGTCGGGCCTTCCCGAGCGGGCTGCTGCAGGCGACCTACGAGCCCAGGTGAGCGGCGGGCGGCGTGTGGTCGCCGCGCGGGACGCCCACGCAGGACACGCGCCACCGAATTCGATCGGTGGCGCGTGTCCTGCGGGCGGCGTGGCGGTGGACGCCCGACCCGGCGGTGTCAAGGGCGAGCGTGACGTTCACGGCGTCCGAGGCGGCAGGTGACGCAGACCCACACGCCGGGCCCATGGTTGGTCAGGGGGCGGTGGCATTGCGGGCAGGTCACGGTGACGGATCGCGGTTCGTACGGCATACGGTTCCTCTCCTCTCGCGTGAAGACGTTCTCGCTCGTGGTCAGGGTAGACCCCGGCACGTGACAACCGTCTGACCGACCCGGTCGGCGCTCACGGCCCCGTTTTCCGGCGGTTCGCGACCCGGAGGCGCCGCGTCCGCGTGTCTGGCGACGTCCACCTCGCGCATGACGCGGTCGGGGGGTGTCACGAGGGTGTCACCGCCCGGCGCGTACGTTGGCAGGGACGAGGACCGACCGTTTCTCTCTTGCAGGAGGACTTCATGACGACGAGTGCAACGACGCTGTTGGGGCCCGGCGTGCTCTGGACCGTGCCCGCGCCCTGGCTGAACGTGGAGGAGCGCTCGTGGGACGCGCGCCGTGCCCGCGCCACCCGGGCGCGAGCGCTTCCCTCGGTCCTCGCGCGTCTCGCCCGCGCTCAGGCG
Organism: Deinococcus pimensis DSM 21231; assembly: GCF_000519345.1. Taxonomy (GTDB): domain Bacteria; phylum Deinococcota; class Deinococci; order Deinococcales; family Deinococcaceae; genus Deinococcus_A; species Deinococcus_A pimensis. Next base: position 92,602 of record NZ_KI912671.1, on the reverse strand, counting down.
GCCGCCGGGCAGCAGGAAGCCGCGAAGCTCACCCTGCTCGAAGCGATCGGCCTGGCGTCCACGCTCGACCATCGCGACGGGGTCACGCTCGACGTGCTGCTCGAACTGGCCCGGGCGTCCGCGCTGCGGGGGCAGACGCGGGCCGCGGCGGACCTGCTGCGTGTCCTGTGGCGTGACGCGTACCCGCGCAAGCTGGGCGTGGCGCTGGAGGCCGCGACGATGCTCGCCGCACTTCACCCGGACGCGCGTGGGCTCACGTGGGCGACCGTCGCGCTGCACGCCGCGAGCGCAGCGAAGACGGACGAGGCGCGCAGGTGGGTGACGTTCGCGCAGGTCACCCTGGGAGACGTGTTCCTCGCGCTCGGGCTGCCCGAGCGGGCCGAGCGGGCGTACGCCAAGGCGCTGCGGTCCGTGGAGGCGGTCGAGACGCGCGGCCTGTGGGACATTCAGAGCGCGCTGGAACACGCGCGCGGCGCCATGATGAACATCCGTGGGACGCTCGGCACGCACGCTCCTCACCTCACCTGAGCACCCTGGGTGACACGTCCCGATCGACTCTGACGCCGCGCCACGCGGAGGTCGATCGGCGTTCGTCAGCCGGTGAGGTCCTTCTGTCGAGCCCCTGTCGGTGTCGAAGACACGCGGCGCCCGACCCGACGTCGCGTACCGTGAGGAACCGCCCCGCCCGACGATCATCGGCGACGGTCGGGTGGGTTACGACGAGGCCCTGAGTCGATAGCGACTCCTCAGGGACCGGATGGAACGTTGACGTGTAGTTCCGTCGTCCTGATGGTATCGCCGGCTCTTCCGGTGACCAGCAGCGGATACACGCCGGGCTCTACGTTCTCTCCGACGCTGATGGCGAGGGGCGTGACGCCCTGCACCTCGGCGAAAAACACGCCGGAGAGGTGGCTGCTGGTGGTCCCGAGCGCGGCACCTGTCAGTGAAAGCTCGACGTCTGCGTCCGTCCTCCCGGTGCGGCGCACCACCACGCTCGTGGCGACGTACCGACCCGGGGAGATGGTGAGGGTCGCGGGCTGAGCGTCGAGGGTGAAGGCGGTGGCCTCCTCGTGGGTGGGCGACGGGCCGCAAGCACCGAGCATTATCGCGCAGAGGGCCATGAGGGCGGACCGGGCAAGCGCCGCTGTTGCTGAAGTCATGTGAATCCTCCTGATCGCCCTGAGGACGTGCACGCACGATTCCTTTGGAGCGTCACGGGTCCGGCCGTTGCAGTCGTGCGAGGCGCGCCTGGTTGGTGTGTCGGGCTCGTCCAACCACCTCGGCCGGTCGACCGATGACAGGACGCTACCGGATCTATGGTGACCGTCCTCTGACACCGGGGACCGACGAAGGCGTTGCGGTACTCGCACTGGGGCAGAACGTTTTCTGAAGCTCAGCCTTGCGGTGGCGAGATGAGGAGTCGGCCGCGTTCAGGAGGCGTGGTGGTCGCCGGCGCTGACCCGGTTGAGGAGGTCGGTGAGGTGCCGCGCCTCGTCCGGCTGGAGGTGCCGGGCGAAGGCGTCCTGGATGCCCTGGGCGTAGACGGGCCAGGCGGCCTTGAGGGCGGCGCGGCCGGCGGGCGTGAGGGTGGCGTGGGTGCCGCGGCGGTCTATGGGATTGGTGTGTCGTTGGAGGTAGCCGAGGCGTTCGAGGCGGTCGACGAGTCGGGTGAGGCCGCTGCGGCTGAGGAGCACCCGGCGGGCGAGGTCGTTCATGCGGAGGTTGCCTTCGGGGGCGTTGTGGAGTTCGAGCAGGACGTCGTACTCGACGAGGGGGATGTGTTCGGTGGCGGTGAGTCTGGCTTCGATGCGTCCGACGGTGGTGGCGTGCGTGCGGAGGAGGGCTTTCCAGGCGTCGAGGTGAGCCGGGGGGAGTGGGGTGCGTGGGGTCATGGGTTCAGCGTAGCCCACAACTAGTTGCACAAGCAACAACTCTGTGATAGCTTTGTTGCAAGATCAACGGTTGCCAAGGCAACAAAGGAGAGACCATGAAAGTCACCCTCGCCCGCATCGCCGACATCCACGAAGACCGCGCCCTCGAAGTCGACTTCTTCGGCCGCAGCATCCTCCTCGTCAAAGCCGGAGACCGCATCAACGCCTTCGCCAACACCTGCACCCACGCCGCCGGACCCCTCCTCTTCGAGGACGGCCGCTTCCGCTGCGAGTGGCATGGCGCCACCTTCAACGCCAGAAGCGGCCAGCGCGAGGACGGCCCCGGCCCCTACCCCCTCATCCGCCTCCCCACCCGCGTCGAAGGCGACGACCTCGTCTACGTCTACGGCGAATAACACGGAGGACCCCATGCTCAAGACGCTGCTCCTGACCACCCCCTCCCTCACGCCCCTGCTGCTGCGCCTCGTCCTCGGCCTCGTCATCCTCCCCCACGGACTTCAGAAGGCCTTCGGCCTCTTCGGCGGCTTCGGCTTCACGGCCACCATGCAGTACTTCGGCAGCCTCCACATCCCCCCCGTGTTCGGACTGCTCGCCATCCTCGCCGAATCCGTCGGCGCGCTGATGCTCATCTTCGGCGCCGCCACCCGACTCGCCGCCCTCGGCGTCGGCGTCACCATGACCGTCGCCGCGCTCACCGTGCACCTCCCCAACGGCTTCTTCATGAACTGGTTCGGCCAGCAGAAGGGCGAAGGCCTCGAGTTCTTCCTGCTCGCCGTCACCATGTCCCTCGCCCTCGTCGCCAGGGGCGCCGGCGCCCTCTCCATCGACCGGTCGCTCACCGGCACCCGGAGCGCCGACGAGCTCCCCGCCTACCAGCGCGCCTGAAGACCCCGGAGTCGAGTCACGTACGCTGGGCTCACAGGCCATCCTGTGAGCCCACACCGCCGTCCCGCCGTCCCCCCGACCCACCCGCCTTCACCTGCGATTGGAAGGAGCACCGCCCGATGACGCACGACCCCATCCGGTACCCTCTCGGCACCCGCCCCACCCTCGCCCCGCACGAACGGCAACCGGACTTCCTCGCGCGCGCCGCGACGAGCATGGAAGCCACCACGCGAGCGTGGCGTGAGGCCGTCGAGCACCTGCCCGCCGCACGGCTCGGCCTCACCTACCGCCCCGGAGCGTTCACGGTGCGGGAACTCGCGCATCACACGGCGGACTCCCACCTGCACGGCCTGATCCGACTCAAGCACGGCCTGACCCTCGACCGCTTCACCATCCTTCCCTTCTCCCCTGACGACTGGGTCGCCCTGCCCACCTCACACCTGCCGGTCGAGACCGCGCTGAGGCTCCTCGAAGCGATGACCGCACACTGGGCGGTCCTGCTGAGGTCCGTTCGCCCCGACGACTTCAACCGCCTCATTCATCACCCCGACGAGGGTGCGCACGACCTCTGGCAGCTCGTCGCGAAGCACGAGTGGGTCGTCCGTCATCACCTCGCGCACGTGCGTCTCGCACTCCAGACTCCAGCCCGTTGACCCTTCGGCCTCGACTCGACGCCGCCCGGCGCAAGCGCGCCGCGGACGACATGACGCGCACGCCGTGCTCACGGCGAATTCCAAGGACGGCAGGAGTGCGTGGACGCCGTGGACGTCGTCGCCTCACAGTGGGACGCGGACGACGATCGTGACCCGGTCCATGCTCTGGACGCCGTCGACGCCCTGTGAGCGGGCTCCTTCACTTCGTCCGCGACGACTTCGGAGCACTCTCCCTCACCCGAGGAGGGTCAGGCCTGCAGCGGTCTCGCCGCGCCCCCACTGCGTGACATGATCAGTTCCGCCGCGAGCCGCGCTTCTGCGGCGACCTGCTCGTAGTCCTGCGCGGTGCTCGCCCCGTGCATGAACTGCTTGACCAGCGTGGCCGTCAGGGCGAGCACCAGGTCGTCGTCCGGGTAGCACGTGGACAGCATGAGGACGTCCATGACCGCCTGTCGAGCGTCGCGGTAGGCCCGCGAGAGCTCGTCCTGGTGTCCGCCGGGTTGCTTGTCGTCGAGCGGCATGTCCGAGTGTCGCAATTGCTCGTGTCGGCCGCCTTCCCGCTCGGTTGAGCGTTTCCTGACCCGACCCCCAGAGATGAACGGAATGTCCGCCGCGGCCCCGCGCCGCTCGGAACTCGCCCAGATCTGCCCGCGTGGCGGTCCGCCTCCGTTCTGCACCGGTGGGCGCCTTGAAGAGGCGGGGGTCCCTGCTCGCCGTGCCGGTCCTCGGTCCCGTCCGGATGCAGGGCAGGGCAGAATGCCGGGCGGTCAGGCCGCGCGTGGTGTCGAGCCGGCCTGCGGCGGGCGGTGCCCGAGGTCGAGGTTGCGGATCTGCTGGGACGCTTCGCGAAGGGAGATGTGGCCGCGTTCGTAGGCGAGGAGGATCTGCTCGCGCGCGTCGAGGTACTGAGCTCGGGTCATGCGCTCAGGCTACGTGGAGATGTGTGAAGGACTCGTGATCGCGGGCGGTCGGGGGGAGGCGGGGGGCATCGATCCTCGCTCGAGTACTGGCAGGAACCGCGCGCCGCATGTGCGGCCTGTGTCTGGAGACGCGTGTGGCACACTCACGAGGTGCGTGACCGGGTCGTCCTCGACGTGCCGATCCTGCTGCTCTTCGCGGGCGCGGGCCTGGTGCTCGTCGGCCTGATCGGCCTCCCGTGAAGAAGACGCTCCCGGCGATGGCCGGGAGCGCCTCGTGTCGTCTGGCCCGAGGGGCCGCGAGGCCCGTTGTTGACGCCCACACGTAGCGCCGCCACCTCGTTCTTCGACCGTACACCACGCGTCGCACGTGCGCCGCGTGCGTGAACGCAGTCTGAACGTCGCGAAGGCGTGCGCTGGCGGCTGACGGGCCGTGACTCGTTGGGTTCTACCTCTCACAGGGAGGTCTGTGAGGTCTTCACGTGATGCCGCCGCGCCTTCGGTGAGGTCGGCGGTGTCGTCGGGCGACACGCCGATCCGGGCTCGCGGATTGTTCAGAGCGACTTGCGGTCGGTGGGGTCGCCTGGAGGTGAGGCAGGTTCTGAAGCGCTTCATCGCGTAAAGTGCATTTAACACATTGTTAAAAACTCTATGTAGAATGGATGAGGAAATTTTGAGTTTCGGGCCTCCCCAAGCTCCCGACTCACGATCCACCCCACGCGGACGCGACTGCACACCAGCCGTCCGCGAAGGGCCACCACGCACCGGAGGTGCAATGAAAAGACACGCCATCACCCTCCTCCTCATCGCCATGACCGCGACCCCCGCCCTCGCCGTCGAAACCCTCGAAGGTCCCGGCAGCGCCCAGAGCAACGTGACCGTCAAGACCAAGATCGGCTCCGCCTGCATCATGAGCGTCAACGGTCCCGTCAACCTCACCCCCACGCTGTACTGGACGAGCACCACCGACGCGACCGGCACCGCCCAGGTCAACGTCCGGTGCAACGAGGGCACCCAGTTCAAGCTCAGCGCTCCTCCCAGCGCCACGCTCCAGAACGGCGAGGCCAGCATCAAGGCCGACATCACCGGCGGCACGAACGGCATCGTCACCGCGAGCACCAGCAACGGCGCCTCCACCACCACCGGGCAGACCTACAACTTCAACGTGACCGTCGCTGCCACGCAGCTCAGCGCGTCCAACCCCGTCGGAGCGTACGGCGGCACCGCCACCGTCACCCTCGAACTCGTCGGCCCCGCCGAGCCGACCGACGACAACTGCGAGCTCTTCGGTCCCATCGTCACCCCCCTCTCCCGCACCGCCCAGTAACCCAGGAGCACCATGCGAAACCTCAGCCTGATCACCCTGCTCGCCGGCACCCTCGGCGTCGCCTCCGCCCAGTCCACCGTCACCGGCCCCGGCACGACGACCGCCAACGTCACCATCAACGCCAAGGTCGGCCCCGCCTGCGAGCTCCAAACCGTCACGGACAAGGTCACCCTCAGCCCCACCCTGTACTGGACCAACACCACCGACGCGACCGGCAGCTTCGACGTCAACGTCAAGTGCAACGTCGGCACCCCCTTCAACCTCAAGGTGCCCGCCACCGTCGCCCTCAACAACGGCCTCGCCAGCATCAACGCGACGCTGACCGGCACGGTGCTGAACGTCATCGCCAGCACCGAGGGCGACAACGGCGCCGCCAGCAGCGACGGCCAGCTCTACCCGATCGACATCACCGTCGCGCACGGCGCGGTCACGCAGAGCCAGCCGACCGGTCTGTACCAGGGCACCGCCACCGTCACCCTGGAGATCCTCGCGCCCATCGCGCCCCCGCTGCCCTGACCGTACCCGCGACACCCGGGGGCGCCCAGATTGGGCGCCCCTCCCACGCCCCTCCCTTTCGGTCCACCTCAACACGAGAACCACAACGACCCCACGGAGCGCTCATGTCCCTGTTCAACGTACCCACCCTCACCCGCACCCTGATCCGCGCCACCCTCGCGGCGCTCCTGCTCGGCACCGCCGACGCCGCGACCTCCCTGCAGTTCAGCCCCACCTCCCTGCAGCTGCGCGGCAGTCAGACCAGCACCCTCGTCACCATCCGCAACGTCAGCACCCAGACCGCCACGTTCAGCACGGAACTCCTGCGCTGGAGGCAGGACGGACAGGACCAGTACGCCGCCACGCGTGACTTCATCGTCAACCCTGCCCGGTTCACGCTCGCGCCCGGCCAGGAGCAGACCGTGCGTCTCGCGCGGCGCGGCGCGCCCACCACCGAGGAACGCGCCTACCGCCTGTACGTGCAGGAACTGCCCGCCACCGCCACCGGGGAAAGCGCGGAGGGAACCGTCGCGCAGGTCACGACGCTCTACCGCGTCGGCCTGCCGCTGTTCGTCACGCTCGGCACACCGAACGTCGGCACGACCGAGGTGACCTTCACGGTCGACCCCACGAGCGACGGGCAGCGCGTCACGGTCCGCAACACCAACAACCGCTACACCCTCGTCCGTGACCTGCAGTTCACGCTCGGTGAGGTCCGCACGGCGCCCACGGCGTTCAACCTGCTCGCCGGCGGCGCGCTCACCTTCACCTTGCCGAACGTGCCCGGCGTCCGCACGGCCGACGTCAGCGCGAAAGTCGGCGCGAGCGACGAAACCCGCCGCCTCACGATCGAGCTGCGCCCTTGAACCGGCCCGCCCTCCCCTCCCGCGTCGGCTCGGCCCACCTGGTCCTGCTGCTCGCCCTCACCCTCGGCGCGGCAGGCGCCGAGGGTGAGGGCGGCGCGGTCGCCACGCTGCCCGCCGCGACGCAGAGCGTGCCCTGCACGGTCACGCCGCTGCTGCTTCAGGTCACGATCGGCAACACGGACCGTGGCGTGCACGTCGCGTACCAGACGCCGAACGGTCTGTGGCTCGCGAGTGCCGCGTTCCAGGCGTCCGAGGTGGGCTACCTGAGCGTCCGCGCCACCTGTGACGGGGACACCTTCGTCCTGCTCCGCCCCGAAGTGACCTTCACGCTCGATCCGCGCGCGCTGACCGTCCGGATCGACCAGAACCTCGCGCTGCTCCCCACCACCACGCTCCAGGTGACGGACGGCCCGCCGGACCTGTCGAGCGCCCTGCCTCTGGTGCGCTTCACGTACGACGTGCGGGGGGGCCTCAACGTCACGAACCCCGCGACGAGCGCCCGGGAGCAGACGCAGTTCAAGCTGGAGTACGCGCAGGGACCGTACCGCCTCGACGCCGCGCACGCGCAGGCGTACGCCTCGGGCCGCTTCACGCGGTGGTGGGCGCTCGGCGCGGACGCCCGGCTCAATCCCGCCGTGACCGCCGGGCTCTTCGCGACCGGCGCGGACACCACCACCTTCGGTGTTCGCGCGAGCGTCAACGGCTACGCCCTCGCCGAACTGCCCGCCTTCGAGGTGACCCTCGCGTCCGACGCGGACATCGAGGTCCGTCTCAACAACGTCACCGTCCGGACGTTCCGCGCCCCGGCGGGACGCGTGCTCATCCAGGGCCTGCGTCCCGGCCAGGCGCGCGGCACGGTGGAGGTCCGCTGGCGCGAGGGGGACACCGCGCGCGGCGTCACCCGCCCCTACGACCTCGCGAGCGTGTACGGCGCGGGAAGTTACGCCGCGAATGGAGCCGTGGGCTGGACGGTCGGGCGCGGCGTCAACGTGGACGCGACGGCGACGCTGCTGCTCGACGCTCGCGCGGGCGTCAGCGCGGACGTGCGCAGCGTCGGCGGGCAGGGCCGCGCCAACCTGCTCGGCACGTACGCCACGGGACCCGTCTCGTTCGGGCTGGGCGGCTCGCTCGACTGGACGGCGCCCGAACTTCGAAGCGCCGTTCAGGGGCAGGTGTCGTGGCTGAGTCCGCTCGGCACGCTCGGCCTGTTCGGCACCCTCGCACCCGGACGACCCGAGACGAGCGGCGTCGGCGTGAACGTCGCGCTGGGGCAAGGCCCCTGGAACGTCCTCGGGCAGGTGGGCGTGAACGCGCAGCGCTCCACGTCGGTGGGCGCGAGCGTCAGTTACCACCCGACGTCCCGCGGCACCACCACCCTCTCGGCAGAAGCTCGCGGGGGCCGCGTGATCGTCGCGCTCTCCGGACGGTACCTCCCGACGGACTCCAGCGTCCTCGACGTGCGGCTCAGCCCGAACGTGCCGTCACGCGTGGCGTTCACCAACCACATCGGCCCGGAGACCGTCAGCGTCGCGTACGACGGCGTGCAGGGCGGCGTGATCGGTTATGGGTACGATGGGCCCGCGCGGATCGGTGCGACTTTCGGTACTTCTGGAAACTTCACGGCCGGCGTGAGCGGCAGCCTCGCCTGGGTGGGCGGGACCCTCGGCAACACCGGTGACCGGGTGGGCGCGACGTTGCTGCTGCACCTCGGCGTGCCCGGCGTGACCGTCACCGCGGCCGGGCAGCGGGCCACCTCGGACGCGCAGGGCGACGTCATCCTGACGGGCCTGCCGAGCCGTGTGCCGCTGCAGGTCAGCGTCGACCTCGACGAACTCCCCATCGAGATCGGTCTGCAGAGCACCAGCGTCAAGGTCAACCTGTCCGACGCGGGCGTGCAGACCTACGACTGGCGAGGCAACTTCACCCGATCCACGTGGTGGCAGCTCCGCTGGACGGCCACGGAACCGGCCGCGCTCGCGGTGCTGGACCTGCCGGACGGTCAGCAGGTCCTCGCGGACGAGACGGGCCGAGTCCTCCTTCCACCCCTCACGAACCTCGCGGGCGCCACGATACGTGACGAGGCGTCCACGAGGACCTGCGCGGTCAGCGCGGATCCCACTCCAGGAGTACTCTCGTGCGTTCAATGATGCTGCTCGCCCTGCTGTCTTTCGCTTCGTCCGCGCTCGCGCAGGGCGCCTCCTGCACCCTGACCGGGAGGAACGTCGGCGTGGGCGCCTACACCTGGACGGGTCCCGCGAGCAGTGCTGGCGTGGCGGCCGAGGTGGCGTGCGACCTGCCGTCGGGGACGAGCGTGTCCTTCCGGGTGGGAATCGACATGCTGGACCGACGAGCGGACGGACGGCGGCTGCTGCGTCCGCTCACGCCGGGAACGCCACTCACGTACGACCTCGGTCTGCTCGACGGAGGGACGCGCTTGCCGTGGGGTGACGGGACGGGTGGGACGGTGACGTTCAACCGGACGCATACCAGTGGGGAGGGCGGGTTGCGGTCGTCGTTCGATGGCGTGAACGTGATGCTGGAGGTGCCGGCCGGGCAGATGGTTCGTGCCGACACGTACACGGACACGGTCACGATCACCCTGGAGATGCTGGCGCCGTGAGGAGCGCGGCTCGTCACCTGACGCGGTGACGCGGCGAAGACGCCGAGCTGATCCTTGTGGAACCCCGGGAAGGTCACAGGTCACGGCGGACCGATCGTTGCTCACGGAGCTTCGCGAACCCAGGGCGACGTGTCTTTTCGGGCGCGTCGCCCGCCCGCACGAGACGCCGGCGTTCCGGGTCGGGCACGGGCGCGTCGCAGGCATGCCCGCCGCCGCGCCTCACCGCCGATCGACCCATGATCCCGCTTCACCGGTCACGTCGTGACGGGCGCTTCGAGTGATCCCGGAGGTTCGGCTGCACGGATCGTGGCGCGCGGTGGCCTCGCCTGGGAGGTGTCGGGGCCGGGCGTCCTGTGCCTGGGGCCTCCCTCCTCGCCTACACTGAGCTATCCTCCCTCCCCACCGGTTTCGTCGTGGAGGTCCGCATGTCCGAGGGTTCGTCCGTGCCGCCGCGCATTCGTACGCCGGATCAGAAGTTGCGGGTGTTCGTCAGTTCGACCTTGCAGGAACTGGCCGAGGAACGTGCCGCGGCCCGCGCCGCGATCGAGCGGTTACGGCTCAGTCCCGTCATGTTCGAGCTGGGCGCGCGACCGCACCCGCCTCGCGCGCTGTACCGGGCGTACCTGGAGCAGAGTGACGTGTTCGTCGGCATCTACTGGGAGCGGTACGGGTGGGTCGCGCCCGGCGAGGACGTCTCGGGGCTCGAGGACGAGTACCGACTCTCCGGCGATCGTCCGAAGCTGCTGTACATCAAGGCACCCGCGCCGGGCCGTGAGGCCCGGCTGTCGGCCTTGATCGCGCGGATCCAGGGGGAGGACGCGGCGTCGTACCGTCCGTTCGGGTCGCCGCGGGAGTTGCGGGCCCTGCTGGAGGACGACCTGGCGGTGCTGCTGACCGAACGGTTCGACGCGTCGAGGAGCGCGCCCGTGGTGACGCCCGCGTCGGTTCCGGCAGGAATGGGGACGGGGACGCTCGCGCCGCCCCTGCCGTTGCCGGTCCCGCCGACCCCGCTGGTGGGTCGCGAGCGGGAGGTCACGGACGTGCTGGCGCTCCTGGGGCGTGAGGACGTGCGGCTGCTGACGCTGCTGGGGCCGGGCGGCATCGGCAAGACGCGCGTGGCGCTGGAGGTGGCGGCGCGCGCCCGCGCGGCGGGTCGGCGGGTGGATTTCGTGGATCTGTCGCAGGTGCGTGACGCCGCCCTCGTCCCGGGGGTGGTGGCGCGCGCGTTCGGGTTGCAGTCCTCCGTGCCGCCTGTGGAGGCGTTGAGGCTGGCGCTTGCGGGGCAGGCGCCGCTGCTGGTCCTGGACAACTTCGAGCAGGTCGTGGACGCGGCGGCGTTCGTGGCGTCGCTGCTGGAGGTGACGCCGCACGTGAAGGTGCTGGTGAGCAGCCGCGCCGCGCTGCACCTGGCCGGGGAGCATGAGGTGGTGCTCCCACCGCTGTCCCTGCCGCGGGAGGGCAGCGGTCGGGCGGCGCTGGAGCGGATCGCGCGGTCGGAGGCGGTGGAGTTGTTCGTGCAGCGGGCGCGGGCCGTGAAGCCGAACTTCGAGCTGACCCTGGAGAACGCGCTGGTGGTGATGGAGATCGTGTCGCGTCTCGATGGCGTGCCGCTCGCGATCGAGCTGGCGGCGGCGCGGGTGAAGCTGCTGCCTCCGGCGGCGCTGCTGGAGAGATTGCAGTCGGCGCTGGACCTGGGCGGCGCGCGGGACCTTCCGGCGCGGCAGCGGACCCTGCGGAGCACGCTGGACTGGAGCTACGCGCTGCTCGGTCCGGCGGAGCAGGTGCTGCTGGCGCGCCTGGGGGTGTTCGAGGGCAGCGCGAGCCTGGAGGCGATCGAGGCGGTGTGCGGCGCGGGTGCGGATGGGTTGCTCTCGGCGCTGGAGGGGCTGGTGGAGCGGAGTCTGCTGCGGCAGGCGGATGAGCAGGACGAGGCGAGGTTCGCGCTGCTGACGAGCGTGCGGGAGTACGCCTGGGAGAAGCTGGCCGCGTCGGATACGCTCGAAGACGCGGTGGCGCGGCACGCGGAGTTCTTCCTGGGGTGGGTGGAGCGGCTGGTGCCGGAGCAGTTCGGGGAGCGGCAGGAGGAGGTGTTCGCGCGTCTCGATCGTGATCGGTTCAACCTGTGGGGTGCGGCGCGGCGGTCGCTGGAGCGGGGCCGGGCGGAGGTGACGGTGCGGCTGCTCTGGGCCGCGCAGATGTACCTGATGGTGCGTGGTGAGATGAGCGCCGTGCGGACGCTGATGCAGCGCGTGACCTCGGGGCAGGGCCTGTCGCCCTTGTGGGCGGCGCGGGCGCTGACGCTCGGGGGGTCCATGTCGATGGTGCTGGGTGGGGACGACCGCACGACCGCGCAGCTGGAGGAGGCGCTCGCGTCCATGCGCGCCCTCGGGGACGAGGAGGGTGAGGAACGGACGCTCCTGCCGCTGGGGATGAGCTACGCGTACAGGCGTCCCCCGGACGAGCGGGCGGGGGTGACGCTTGAAGCGGCGCTCGCGCGGGCCCGGGCGCGGAGCGACTCGTGGATGGTGACGGTGACGCTCGGGCAGATCGGGTTGTACCGCGCGGCGCGGGGGGACATGGCGGGCGCGATGAAGGCGTTCGGGGAGGCGTACGACGTGGCGAGTTCAGGGCACGTGACGATGCCGCTGGTGACGTCGCTGCTTCCGCTGGCGTTCGGGGTGCTGTCGAGCGGGGATCTCGGGGCGGCGGGCGCGCATCTGCGTGAAGCGCTGGAGCGGGCGTTGTCGCTGGGGTACCGGGATGGGGTGGCGTGGGCGCTGGAGGGCACCGCGGTGCTGGCGGTGCGCTTGAAGCGCGACGAGGACGCGGCGCGGCTGCTGGGGGCGGCGGCGGCGTTCCGGCGTGCGTTCGGTTCGATGATGTGGGCGTCGACCAGCGCGCTGGGGGAGCCGTACCTGCGGGAGTTGCGTGAGCGGTTCGGGGCGGAGGCGGCGGCGCGGGTGGAGCGTGAGGGTGAGGCGCTCGGGACGGAGGAGGCGGTGGCGCTCGCGAGGAAGGTGCTCGGGCGGGCCGATGAGGTGCGGACGTCGGAGGTGAGCGGTGGGGCGTCCGAGCGGTCCGCGTCGTCGTGACGGTGGGTACGCACGCGGTGCCCGTCACGCCGGGTCGGAGTCGCCGAACTCGCGTGGGGGCGCCGCACCGGTCGCTGCTCGGTCCGCCGGCGACGGCACGTCGACGCGGCGCGTCGGCCTCACTTGAGTCGGCGCCCTGTCCGGCATCGTCTCGCTTGCGGGCGGCGCCTTTCACGTGCTGGTGCTGATGGCTCGGAGGCGCGGGTGGTCTTCTGTCGATCGTGAACCTGCCGTTTCCCCAGCGGGTAGTTGCACATGCAACTAAAGTCTGCTACTTTAGTTGCGTAGGCAATGGTTGCTTGTGCAATCAAGTTTCCGCCCGTTCACACCCCGGAGGCAACACCATGGACACCCTCTTCAGCACCCCCAGCGACCCCACCACCGCCATCATCCTGCTCATCCTCCGCGTCACCCTCGGCGTCGTCATCTTCCCCCACGGCGCCCAGAAGCTCCTCGGCTGGTACGGCGGCTTCGGCTACAAAGGCACCATGGGCTTCTTCACCCAGACGATGCACATCCCCTACCTCTTCGGCCTGCTCGCCATCGTCGCCGAGTTCTTCGGCGCCATCGCCCTCATCCTCGGCGTCTTCACCAAACTCGCCGCGCTCGGCATCGGCGTCACCATGGCCGTCGCCGCCTGGACCAGCCACCGCCAGCACGGCTTCTTCATGAACTGGTTCGGCCAGCAGAAAGGCGAAGGCCTCGAATTCTTCCTGCTCACCATCGGCATCGCCGCCGCCCTCACCCTCCTCGGCGCCGGAAGCCTCTCCATCGACGCGCTCTTCTGACCCGCCCCACACCTCACCCCAGGACGCCCGCGCGGACCGCGCGGGCGTCCTCGCGCCGTCCACCTCGCCCGCCCACACCCCCGCGCCGCGACCTACCATGCGGACATGCTGGACCTGCCCTACGCGCTCGGCCTCACCGCACCCGTCCTGCAGGCGCCCATGGCCGGATCGCAGGACCACCGACTCGCCGTGAGCGCCGCCAGCGCGGGCGCACTCGGCGCCCTACCCGCCGCCACCCTCGACCCCGCGGGCCTCGAACACGAACTGCGCGCCTTTCACGCGCTCAGCGCGGCACCCCTCAACGTCAACTTCTTCTGTCACCCCATGCCGACGCCCGACCCCCACAGGGAAGCCGCGTGGCGCGAGACGCTCCGACCGTACTACGAGGAGTTCGGCCTGCCCCTGGAGCCGCGCGCCGGTCCGCTGCGCCGACCCTTCGATCACGACGCGGCCGACGTCCTCGAAGCCTTCCGTCCCGCCGTGGTGAGCTTCCACTTCGGCCTGCCCGCCCTCGACCTGCTCGACCGGGTGAAACGCTGGGGCGCGCTCGTGCTGTCGAGCGCCACGACCGTCGACGAGGCACGCTACCTCGAAGCGCGCGGAGTGGACGTCGTGATCGCGCAGGGCGTGGAGGCCGGTGGGCACCGCGGAATGTTCCTCGATGACGATCCCGGCACGCAGGTGGGGACGTTCGCGCTCCTCCCGCAGGTCACGCGAACCGTATCGGTCCCGGTGATCGCGGCGGGCGGCGTCGCGGACGCGCGCGGCGTGCGCGCCGCGCGACTGCTGGGCG
>NZ_KI912671.1:858-78174 GCF_000519345.1 Deinococcus pimensis DSM 21231 | reverse complement strand
CGTCGGGCGTGCAGGTGGGCACGGCGCTGCTGTGCACCCCCGAAGCCACGACGGGCGCGGCGCATCGCGCGGCCCTCCTGTCGCCTCGCGCGGCCCGCACCACCCTCACGAACGTGTTCTCCGGAAGGCCCGCGCGGGGCATCGTCAACCGCGCGGTGCGGGAACTCGGGCCGATGAGCCGTCTCGCGCCGGCCTTCCCGCTCGCCTCGCTCGCCCTCGCTCCCCTGCGCGCCGCGGCGGAAGCTCAGGACCGCGACGACTTCACGCCGCTGTGGTGCGGACAGAACGTCACGTCGCTCTCCACGGCGCCGGCGGCGGAGGTGCTGCGTGACCTCCTGCGGGCGTGGCGAGTCTCGTGAAGCTCGCCGAAGTGGTCAGCTTCGAAACTTCAGGACCGTGTCCGGCGGATCGTCACCGTCCGGTCGTGCCCACCCGCTCCCGGACACGCGGCGCGACGTCACCGCCGAGCAGGTCGATGGCGCGCAGCATCCGCTCGTGCGGCAGGGCCACGTTGGTCATCTGGAAGGTCAGGCGGGACACGCCGCCGAGCACCTCGTTCACCCGCAACGCCTTGTCCGTCACCTCGCGCGCGCTGCCGATCAGGTACGCGCCGAGCGGACCGCACTCCGCGTCGAACCGAGCTCGTGAGGGGCCGGCCCAGCCGCGTTCACGACCGATCGTCTCCAGCATCCGGGCCCAGCCCGGGTAGAACGCGTTCCGTGCCGCGTCGCTCGTCTCCGCGGCGAAGCCGAAGGCATGCACGCCCACCTTCAGCGCCTCGGGCGGATGTCCGGCCTCGGCGCCCGCGCGGCGGTACAGGTCGATCAGGGGCCTGAAGCGGCGGAAGTCACCACCGATGATGGCGACCATCAGGGGCAGACCGAGCGTCCCGGCACGCGCGAAGGACGCGGGCGTGCCCCCCACCCCGATCCAGACGGGAAGCCTCGGCTGGTGCGGGCGCGGGTAGACGCCCTGCCCGGTGAGCGCGGAGCGGAAGCGGCCGTTCCAGTGCACGTGCTCCTCGTCGCGGAGCTTGAGGAGCAGGTCGAGCTTCTCGGTGAAGAGGGCGTCGTAGTCCGTGAGGTCGAGGCCGAACAGCGGGTAGGCCTCGACGAAGGAGCCGCGACCGACGACGAGTTCCGCGCGGCCCCTGGAGAGCAGGTCGAGGGTGGCGAACTGCTGGAACACACGGACGGGATCGTCGGCGCTGAGGACGGTGACGGCGCTCGTGAGGCGGATGCTCCGGGTGCGGGCGGCGGCGGCGGCGAGGATGACGGCGGGCGCCGCGTCGAGGTACTCGCGGCGATGGTGTTCGCCCACGCCGAACGAGTCGAGACCCGCGGCGTCGGCGCGTTCGATCTCCTCGACGAGGTGGTTGAGGCGGTCGGCGCCGGACAGCGTGACGCCCGTGTTCGGGTCCGTGACGGTCGCGGCGAAGGAGTCGATCCCGATCTGCATGAGGCATTCTATGGGCCTCTGCCGCCGTCCGACGGGCCGATCAGGCGCTCACGAGGCGCTCGAGACGTGACTCGGCGGTTCGGGCGCGGTCCTCTTCCCCGGACGCGCGGAAGGCGAGGGCCGCCTGGCGGTACAGGTCGATCGCCTCCTGGGTCCGCAGGGTGTCGGCGGCGTGACCGGCGGCGTCGAGCAGGAAGGGCGCGGCGTGACCGGGTTCTTGCGCGGCCAGCCAGTGGCGGGCGATCACGCCCGCGGGGGCGTGATCGCGCTGCAACACGCGGGCCGCCGAGCGGTGCAGGATCTGCCGCACCGCGCTCGGTGTGGCGTTTCGGACGCTGTCCTGCACGAGGTCGTGGCTGAACCGCTCACCGACGAGGATCTGCGCGGCCTCGAGTTCCTCCCAGGCGCCGATGATCTCGTAGATGGCGTTCCCGAGCATGTCGGTGACGTGTTCGACGGTCGTGTCGCTCCCGAGGACCGCGGCGGCCCTCGCGGTTTGCAGCGCGGTCGGGGAGAGCCGCGCGAGTCTGTGCTCGATGACGCCTTCGAGATGCGCGGTCGGCCCGCTGAGCGGCGTCTGCGTGAAGTCACCCGTTTCGAAGAGGGTACGGACGACTTCGAGGGTGTGTTGCAGGTTTCCACGTGCGACCTGCTTGATCGTCGCGGCGACGCTCGCGGCGTTCGGAACGGCGAGGTCCTCGAGCAGGTCGCTGGTAGCCTGCTCGGTCAGGGACGCGAGTTCGACGCGGACGGCGAGTCCGGCGTCGATGTGCCGGTTGACGCTGCGCAGGGCGTCCGGGGCGATCTCGTCTTGGCGGTAGACGATCAAATGCCTGGGGACGTCGCCGTGCGTGCCGAGGCTGCGGCTCTGCGAGAGGAAGTACACGCCGAGGTCCATCGTGGCCTGGTCGTAGTACTGGATGTCGTCGGTGATGGTCGCGACGAACCCGGGGCTGGTGAGCCGGACCATCTCGAGGTGCGCCTGGAAGAAGCGGACGCGGTCCGCTTCTGTCCGCAGGGGCGGCACGGGCTCGCCCGCACGAAGCTCGGGCATGACGCGGGCGAGCTCACGCTTGACCCACTCGGGCAGCACGACGTGCGGCGCGGCCGCGAGGCGCGCGCGGGCGTTGCGGACTGCGCCGGCGAACGGGACGAACTGCGCGCCGGGCCGGCCCTGGAGGTAGAGCGCGGCGCCCTTGCTGCGGACGAAGTCCTGCGCGAGCCGCGTTTTGCCGACGCCGGGCTCACCGGCGATGTAGATGGTCTTGCCTTGCGCCCAGGCGACTTCCATGGTCGCCCAGGCGTCGTCTCGTTCGACGAGGCGCGGTGGGCGGAGAACGGCGAGCGGGATGGTTCGCTTGACCGGGGCGCCTGGAATGCTGCCCCGGTCGATGTCGCGCGCCAGCGCGGCGGTCGTCGCGTCAGGCTCGAGGTGCAGTTCCCGTTGCAGGACGTTCTTGCAGTGGTGGTACGCGGCGAGCGCCGCCGACCGATCGCCGTTGAGGTAGTGCAGCAGCATCAGACGGCGGTGCACGTCCTCGGCGAGGGGTTCGTGGTCGAGGAGGCGAGTGGTGAGCGTGATGGCCTGGGCGTACTGCCCTTCGTGTTGCAGTCGAGTGACTTCCGTGAGCAGGGTGGCCCGTCGGTGCTCTTCGAGGCGTTCGCGGGTCGCGAGGACCCATTCCCACAGGTCGGGGCAGTGTGAGACGTCTACGTCCGTGAGGAACTCACCGTCGTGGTTGTGCGCTTCGGAGGTTCCCGTGAGGAGCTGCTGGGCGTCACAGCTGACGTCTTGCAGGGCCAGCGTCGAGGCGCCCTGAACGAGCGGCGCGGGGTACTGGCGTCTGAGCCGGCCGAGCAGCTGGATCAGGTTGTTGCGGCCGACGCTGTCGGGGACGTCGGGCCAGAAGAGCGGCGCGAGCCTCGCACGTGAGGTGGGGCCTTCGATGGCGAGGTACGCGAGCAGCGCCGCCGTCTTGCCTTCGCACTTCAGCACCCTGCCGGCGGCGTGCACCAGCTGCGGGTGCCCCAGGACGAGCAGCTTCCAGGTGGGCGTCGAAGCGGTCATGGTGGTCTCTTGGCTCCTAGCGTGGTGGGCATCGAGGGCGCGAGCTCGAAGGACGGGGCGACGTGAGGTTGAGGTGCTCTTCGCGCAGCGACCCGGCCGAACCGTCGTGGTGTGGACGCGCACGCCTCGATGGGTGGGGTGGGTTCAGTGTATGGGCGTCGTGGACCGGCCGGGAAGCGGTGGGCAGGCGCACCTCAGGTGCGACTGTCGTGACCGCCGGAGGGGCCGCTCGGTCCGCTGGAAGGGTTGGCCTGAGGGCCGCGCTCGTCCGGCCCGGTGGACGCGTGCCAGCGGGGCTTGTCGTCGGTCGGTGGGCATGATGGCTGCCCTGGAAAGGGTGGACGCGTTTCGCTTGACGATCGTCCGTGCACCTCCGGGTCGCCCGTGGACGTCAGGCCAACGGCGAGAGACGAGGTGGGTGTCATGGGCGCCGCTCGTTCGTCGTCGTCGAGAAGCGGGAACCAAGCGGACTCCGCCGCGCGCGTTGCCGTGGAGTTGTCATGACCGAGGCGCAGGCTCGCGTGCAGGAAGAATCGTGCTTCGGTGTGCGGCGCGGGGGCGGGCGCGGGGGCGGGCGCGGTCCTGCGGGCAGGCGGTGCGGGCTGCGTCCTCCATGGGCCTGAAGGTGGCGGGAGGTGCGGAGCGGCGGCGGACGAGACTTGACGCGGGAGGCGCGGCAGGTCGGGCTGCCTGTCCGTTCGCAGGTCGGTCGAGGCGGTGGGGGCCGAGGTGCCGCCAGGGTCCTGAGCGTTGATTGGGGCGTTCAGGATGCGGGCGGCCTGCGCGGCGTCACCACCTTCGCGCCAGTGGTGCGCGATGAGGGCGGGAGGGTAGCCGTGCAGGTCGAGCGCGCGGGCGGTGGCGCGGTGAAGCGCCTGGAGCGCGACGCCGGGGATGTGGGCCCGAAGGGTGCGGGCGAGCAGTTCGTTGGTGAGGTCGTGAGCGCGGGCGAGGCCGGCGGCGATCAGCTCGTCCCAGCTCTGGACAGCGTCGAGCAGGCGCATGCCGAGGATGTCGGCCATGACGTCGATGGTGACGGGGTGGTCGAGGATGGCCGCGGCGCGGGCGAGGTGCAGGGCGCGGGTGGAGCGCCGCGCAAGCTGCGCGGTGAGCACCGACTCGATCGCTTCTGGAACCCCGAGGTGATCGAGCGTCGTCAGTGGTGGCCCCTCGCTGGCGTCAAGGGTTCGGAGGACGTCGAGGATGAAGCGGGGGTTGCCGCCGGTGAGGTCGACGATGCGACGTTTCGTGGGCTCGTCGTACCGGGTGTGCAGGGAGTCGATGAACGCGAGGGCGTCGTCGACTGTCAGTTCGCGCACCTCGATGTGTTCGGCGAGTCCGGTGTTGACGAGTTGTTCGACGAGCGCCTGCGTGGTGGGTGGGAGTTCGCCGCTGCGGAACGCGATGAGGCAGCGTGGCGTGACGCTGTGCCCGAGGAGCGCGCTGATCGTGATGGTGGCGTCGTCGAAGTACTGCAGGTCGTCGAGGATGGTGACGTCGAACGCGCCGACGAGGCGGCGGGTGAGCTTGGTGAGGGCGGGTTGGAAGTCGGAGGCCTCCGGGGCGCGCTGGGGGTAGGCGGAGCAGAAGTCGGGGAGCAGTTCGGCGAGGACGGTCGTTTCGTCCGCGTCGAGGGCCTGGAGGACCTGGGCGCCGAGCAGGGTCCGGAGGTGACGGGTGACGCCGCTGTAAGGGACGGCGCGGTCACCGGGGCGTCCGTCGAGGTAGGCGATGTGTCCTTTGGTGTCGGCGAAGTCGACCAGCAACCGGCTTTTGCCGACGCCGGGGGCGCCACTGACGATGACGTGCCTTCCTGCGGCCCACGCGGCTTCCATGCGTCTCCAGGCGTCGTCGCGTCCGAGCAGGGTCCGTGGAGCGCGGCTCAGGGTGGGCGCAGGTGTAGCGTGGGGCTCGGCGATGCTGGCGTTGATCTCGTCCGCGAGCGCCTGTGTCTCGGGGAGGGGATCGGTGCGGAGGGCGGCGCGGAGGGTGACGCGGCACGCTTCGAAGGCGGCGAGGGCGGAGGCAGGATCATTGTTGAGGTAGTGGAGGCGCATGACGCGCCGGAAGGCGTCTTCGGACAGGGGAGTGAGGTCGAGCAGCGTCCGCGCGAGTTCGAGCGCGCGTGGGTAGGCTTCCTCGCGTTCGAGTCGGTCGGCCTGCCGGGTCAGGTGCTCGCGGTGGACGAGGGCGAGGCGTTCTCGCCAGAGGTCACGCCAGTCGGTGAGGTCGGCGTCGCCGCCGTCGACACCTTCGAGGAAGGTGCGAGGCGTCGTGGACGGGAGCGCCTGGCGCTCGAGGAGCGTGGCGACGTCGACGGTGAGGTGAGGGGCGAGGTTGAGGAGTTCCGCGCCTTGGACGAGGTCGGCGGTGAGGTTGTGATGGAGGCGGCGCAGAAGTTGCGTGAGGTTGTTGCGGGCGGTGACCTCGGAAACGTGGGGCCAGAGGAGGCTGGAGAGGCGCCCGCGGCTGGTGGGACCTTCAACGGCGAGGTACGCGAGGAGCAGCAGGGGTTTGCCCTGGAGACGCACCTGCTGGCCTTCCGGGGTGGTCAGTCGGGGCGGGCCGAGGAGTTCGAGTTGCCACATGGCCGTTCCTTCCTTGGGTGAGTCGGGGCGGTACACCACCTCATCGTTGCGCGCGCAACTTCTTCTCATCAAATGGTACGACTTGCTCACGGCGCGCGCAACCGACTGCAGTGCCGCCCATCTCACGACCCGGCGCCCCCCGGCCCGACGCGGCCGCCGGGAACTACGCCGTGGGCACGGGCAGTTCGACCGATCGGACTTCCGCCTCCTGCGCGTACCCACCCGCCATCAAGCCCACCACCTGACCGTCGCGGGCCTCGACGCGCACCTCCAACGTGCTGGGCGACGGCGCCGCCATGTGCAGTCCCTGCGCGACGAGCAGCACGTCCTGCTTGACGTTCATGATGTCGTACAGGTACGCCGCGAGCGGACCGGCCGCCATTCCCGTCGCGGCCTCCTCCAGAATGCCGTACCGCGGCGCGAACATCCGCGCGGCCACGTCATGCACCGGGGAACGCACGTCCCGCGTGAACGCGTAGTAACCGATCAGGTCGAGGGCGTCGCTGATCCGCTCGATGGCCGCGAAGTCCGGCGTCACGGACGCGAGCGTCGCGTCGGTCTCCACCGGCACGAGCAGGAAGGAGTTCCCGGTATTCACCACCACGGGGCGGTGTCCCCTGATCAGCTGCGACGGCTCCAGCCCTAACGACGCCAGCACCTCCTCTTCGGCCACGGACGTGCGCCGCAGCGAGGTGTACTTCGGCGCGGCCTGCTCCATGAAGACCTGCTCGCCGTCCAGCACGATGCGCCGCGTCCCGTCGATCGTCTCCTTGCTGCTGCTGCGCGACGACAGCCGTCCCCGCTGCACGAGCAGCGAGAAGGTCGCGATGGTCGCATGTCCGCAGTGGGCGATCTGACGGACCGGCGTGAAGAACTCCAGCTTGAAGTCCGCCACGTCCGACTTCGAGACGAACGCCGTCTCGGGCAGCCCGACACGCGCCGCGACCGCCTGCTTGTCGGCGCTCGACAGGTCGTCCGCGTCGAGCACGACGCCCGCCGGGTTCCCTCCGACGTCACCGCTCGTGAAGGCCTTGACGATGCTGACCTCGACGTTGTGCTTGCTCATGATCACCCTTTCCGAGACGCGGCGAACTCGGCGCGCTCCTGTAGCACCACGGTAGTGAACCTGCCGCGGGGGCGCCATCGCCGGTTCCGCGACGTTCCCCGGGTCGTATGCACCTCTTCGATACGACGGGACGCGCGGCATACTGAGAACATGGACGTCCTGCCGAAGGTCACCCTGACGCAACTCGCGCACTTTGTCGCGGTCGCCGACGCGGGCAGCTTCTCCGAGGCCGCGTTGGTGCTCGACGTTTCCCAGTCCACGGTCAGTCACAACGTCCTCACCCTCGAACACACGCTGGGCGCGCGCCTGTTCGTCCGCACCCGTCAGGGTGTCCGCCTCACGAACGCCGCAACCGAGGTGATCACGCACGCCCGCGCCGCGCTGAGGCACGCCCTGGCCTTCGAACAGGGCGTCAGGCAGCCTGAAGGCACGCTCCGCGGCACCGTCCGCGTCGCCACGATCCGCAGCGTCGCGACCCGACTGGTGCCCGAGACGATCCGTGACTTCAAGCAGACCCACCCGGACGTCAACGTCGAGGTCCTGCTGCACGAACACGCCCACGGCGGCATCATCGGCGCGCTGCAATCCGGACGCGCCGACCTGGGCGTCGTCCAGCTCCCCACCAGCGACACGCTGCGCGTCTGGCCCCTGTTGCGCGACGAACTCATGCTCGTCTGGCCCTCCGAACTTCCCAAGCCGGTCGGCTGGGACGACGTCACCCGTCATCCGCTCGTGATCGGCGAAGGTCCCTGCGGCGACGTCGTGCGGCAGCATCTCGCCGGTCTGGGCCTGCCCTGGTGGCCCGCCCATGAAGTCACCGAGGACTCCGTCCTGACGTCCATGGTCGCGCACGGCCTGGGGGTCGGCATCCTGCCCCGCATGGCCGCCGAGCCCCTCCCCGTCGGCGCGGCCCTGCACGCCCTGCCCGACCGTGGCTTCCGTGAGGTCGCCGCGGTCGCCCTGCCCAACCGACCGCTGGGCGAGGTCGCGGCGGCCTTCCTGCACGCCTTGCAGGCCAACGCCCGCACGAGCGCGGGCGCGTCGGACGCGCCCGCGCTCACGCCGTGAGCGGTGCTGCACCGCGGACGCGAGTCCCTCGAGGGCAGCGCCTCACTTCAGCGTGGGCTCAAGCGAGGCGTCCGAGACGCGTTGCAGGGCGCGTGCGACGTGCCGCGCGTCGTCTTCGCCGAGGTGCTGCGCGAACGCCGCGTTGATGCCGTCCGCGTACACCGGCCACGCGGCGGCGAGCGCGTCACGCCCACTGGACGTCAGTTCCAGCAGCAGGCCACGGCGGTCCACCGGATCCGGGACGCGCTGCAAGAACCCCTGCTTCTCGAGGCGGTCGGCGAGACGCGTGAGGCCGCTGCGGCTCAGCACCACGCGACGGGCGAGCTCGTGCATGCGCAGGCTCCCCTGCTCGGCGGTCTTGAGTTCGAGCAGCACGTCGTACTCCGACAAGGTGATCTGCTTCGACGCGGCGAGGCGTTCCTCGATCTGACCGACGGCCACGGCGTGTGCGCGCAGCAACGCCTTCCACGCGGACAGTTGCGGTTCGGCCACCCGAGGTCGTTTCGTCACAGTCTCAAGCTACCGCACTGTCGTTGACGCATCAACAACCTGCCGGCGATGACGGCCTGACTTGATGCTCGCGAGCGACGTCTCAGCAGTGACAGCTCGCCGCCCGCAGCAGCCGAGCGATCTCGACCTGCAGCTCGGCCCTGACCAGCAGCCGCACCTGCGGCACGCGGCGCGTCAGGTAGGCCTCGAGCGCGTCGAGGTCGACCTGACCTCCACAGGTGAGGCCGAGGAACTCTCCGTCGTCCTTGAGCTCGTGAACCTTCAAGCGGACCGCGTCGAACATCTGCAGCACTTCACTACGATACTGAGGCAGCGAAGCCGACTTCACGACGTCCATCATATACAACTCATCCTCCTGCACGACAAGGTACAACCGAGTTCCGGAGAGACGCGCGGCTGCGTCCTGGCTTACGCTGCGCCACGTACGATGACGCGCCCATGACATAAAGATTCGCTCAAGTCCTATGGGGCCGTGCGCGCGCAAGTGCACGAGGCGCCGCCCAGCACCCTCACGCGTTCCACACTCCAGAGCGCTCCCCAGGCCACGAGGCAGGATCGCCGAACCACCGACCGACACGCCCGGCACCATCCCGGACACCTGGAATACGCCCCCGGCCGCTCACGTCGCGTCACGCGAACGTCACCGCGCCCAGCGTACCCTGCGGTCAAGCTGACCAAACCGTCAGTCAGGAGGAACGCCCTCATGACCGTGACCGACGACCGCATCCGCATCCTCGACGTCAAAGTGCTCTCCGACGACTGGTACGTCCTCAAGAAGACCACCTTCGACTTCAGACGCTCCGACGGCACCTGGCAACGGCAGTCCCGCGAAACCTACGACCGTGGCAACGGCGCCACCCTGCTGCTCTACAACCTCGAACGCGGGCGCGTCATCCTCACCCGACAGTTCCGCCTTCCCGCCCACGTCAACGGGCACAGCGGCCACCTCATCGAAACCCCGGCAGGACTGCTCGACCACGACGCACCCGAGGACCGCGTCCGCACCGAAGCCGAAGAGGAAACCGGCTACCGCGTCCGCAACGTCCACAAGGTCTTCGAAGCGTACATGAGCCCCGGCTCCGTCACCGAGAAGCTCTACTTCTACACCGCCGAGTACGACCCCGACGACCGCGTCACCGAAGGCGGAGGCATCCCCAGCGAAGGCGAGGACATCGAAGTGCTCGACGTGCCCTTCACCGAAGCGCTCGCCATGATCGAGCGCGGCGAGATCGTCGACGGGAAGACCATCATGCTGCTCCAGCACGCCGCGCTCCACCTGTTCCCACGATGACCCCCACCAGCCCCACCACCCCGAGGAGACGAGCATGCCACCCCTGATGATCCTGATCGCCGGCCCCTACCGCTCCGGCACCGCCGACGACCCCGTCAAGATCGCCCGGAACGTCCAGACGATGGAGTCCTTCATCCTCCCGCTGTACCGCGCCGGACACCTGCCCGTCCTCGGCGAGTGGTTCGCCCTGCCGCTCGTCCACCAGGCAGGCTCCACCACGCCGGGAGACGCGCCCTTCAACGAGATCTTCCACCCGGTCGCCGTCCGCCTGCTTCACAAGTGCGACGCGGTGCTCCGCGTCGGCGGACCCAGCGAAGGGGCCGACGAGATGGTCCGCACGGCCCGAGCGCTCGACCTGCCCGTGTACACCTCCCTGAAGGACGTGCCCGGCTGCGCCTGAGCCACACGACACCAAGCGCGACCTCCCGCGCCGCCTCGGCACACCCCGCCAGAACCACCGTGAACATGGAACGTCACCCCCCTGTCACGGCGCCCGACGTACGGTATCGCGCATGACCTCACCTCACGGTCGATCACACGCCGTCGTGGTCGGCGCGAGCATCGCCGGGCTGCTCGCCGCCCGCGTCCTGGCCGACACGTACGACCACGTCACCCTCGTCGAACGCGACGACCTCGAAGGCGACCCCGGCACCCGGCGCGGCGTCCCGCACGCCCGTCAACCACACGCGCTGCTCAGCCGGGGACTCAGCGTCATGCAGCAACTCTACCCGGACGTGCTCGCCGACTTCCGTCACGCCGGAGCGCTCACCGGCGACATGACCGACGCGAGCCGACTCGCGCTGGGAAGAGACCGCCTCACGCGCTACAAGAGCGGCCTCACCATCCTCTTCGCCAGCCGCGCGCTGATCGAGCAATGTCTGCGCCGACGCACCCTGGCACTACCGAACGTCACCCTGCTCGACCACGTCCGCTTCCGCGGCCACCACCTCGACCACGCGCGCCTGCGCGTCGTCGGTATCGAGATCGAACGCCCCCAGCAAGAGACGGACGTCCTCACCGCCGACCTCGTCGTCGACGCGACCGGACGAGGCTCCACCACGCCCGCTTGGCTCGAACGACACTGGGGCGAACGCCCGAAAGAGACACGCATCGACATCAAGGTCACGTACACCTCGCGGTTCTACCGCCGGCTGCCTCAGCATCTCGGCGGCGACCTCGGCCTCGGCTCCCTCCCACAGCAACCCCAGGAGCGACGCACCGCCGCCTGCACCGCCGTCGAAGGGGACCGCTGGCACTTCGGGCTCGCGGGCAGCCTCGGCGACCACGCCCCACCCACCGACGCGGGCTTCCTCGCGTTCGCGCGCAGCCTCAACTACCCGGACGTCGCCGAGTTCCTCGCGACCCTCGAGCCGGTCAGTGACTTCGAAGTGCACAAGTACCCTGCCAGCGTCCGCCGGCACTACGAACGCATGCGCCTGCCGGTCGGACTGCTCGTCATCGGCGACGCCCTGTGCAGCTTCAACCCCACCTACGGGCAGGGCATGACGGTCGCCGCGCTCGAAGCGCAGGTCCTCTCGGACGCCCTCGAACACACCACCACCGCAGAGCAGCTGCAACGCCGGTACTTCCGAAACGCCGCCCGCGTCGTGGCCCTGCCGTGGAGCATGGTGAGCGGCGGCGACGGCAGCTACCCCGAGCTCCGGCAGCACCAGACGATCACGTCACGGCTGGCCACGCGCTACTTCAACCTCATCCAGCACGCCATGAAGCACGACGGCGTCGTCCTCGCGACCTTCTTTGCGGTCATGCACATGGCCCTGCCCCCCAGCGCGCTGTTCAAACCGACGTTCGTCCTGCGGCTCCTGAGGCACCGCGCCCGCCCGCACCACACCTCCACCGCCCCGGCCACCTGACCGACGTCACGACGCTCCACGCGAGCGTCGACACGCCCCGCCTCCTCTCATCCCGTTCAGCCTGGAGTCCTCATGCCACACCCGTCCACCCTGGCAGCCTGCACCGCCCTCGTCCTCGCCACCACCTCCCCCGCGACCGGAGCGCCCCTGTCGTTCGAGCTGCCATCCAACCTCTCCGGCTACAGCGGCTTCTGCGTCAATGTCGGCTCCCCCGACCCGGGCGTCGACACCCGAAGCGTTGAACGCGTCGTCATTCAGGAACTGCAGGCCCGACAGCTGCGCGCGCAACCCATGGGTACCGGCACATGTGAACCCATCAACCTCAAGACCGGCAGGGCTGACGCACGACTCGTCCTGAGCGTCGAACTGACGCCCCTCACCCGACGTGGAGAGTACCTCGGCGTCATCCGGGTCAACGACCCGCACCTGCTCGTCAAGCAGCACACCGGACGGACCAAGACGTACGACGCGGTGCTGTGGATGTACGCCGAACACCTCACCGTCAAGCTCGACGCGCCCACCGCGTGGCGCTCCGCCGCGCGGAGCCTCGCGTCCGCGTGGAGCCTCTCCCGCCTTCAACGCTGACCGGCACCCCTTCCACGCGAGGGCAACCCCACCGAACCCCACCCCTTCCACGCGAGGATCTGATGACCATCTCAACGAACGACGCCCTGCAACGACAGTTGACGTTCATCACCGAAGTCGAAGCGCTCAAACGCGTCCTGCGTCAGACCGTCACCGTCGACGGTCGACAGGAGAACACCGCCGAGCACAGCTGGCACGTGTGCGTCCTCGCGATGGCCATGCACGAGCACGCCGACGATCCGGACGTCGACCTCTCCAAAGTCATCCGGATGCTCCTGCTGCACGACATCGTCGAGATCGACGCGGGCGACACCTTCGCCTTCGGCGCCGCCGGCCACACCGACAAGCACGACCGCGAGCAGGCCGCCGCCCAGCGCCTCTACGCCCTCCTTCCCGAAGGGCAACGTGGAACGTGGCTTGCGCTGTGGAACGAATTCGAGGCGGTGCAGACCAAGGAATCGAAGTTCGCCAACGCCATGGACCGGCTGCTCCCCGTCGTGCAGGCCGTCAGCGCGCGGGGAGGCTCGTGGGTCCGTCACGGGGTGAGCCGCGCCCAGGTTGAACGGCGCGTCGCCATCATCGAGCAGGTCTCACGGCCGCTCTGGACGCACGTGACCGAGCTGCTCGACCACGCCGTCGAGCAAGGCATGCTCCGCGCGTGACCTCGTGGACGCGCCGCGACCCCCTCGTGTGGTGGCCGCGGCACGTTCATGAGAACGGCGACGGGCGTCCCGTCCCGCCTGCCCGGGTCCATCCGCGCAGCTCACGGAAACCGGCGCTGACCCCGTCACCGAACCTGCCTTCCGGCGCCAGGGCACGTTCAGCGGCGTTTCTCGTCGTCACTGACGCGCACTCCCGGCGGTACCTCCTGCTCGCCCGTCACCACCAATCCCAGCCGCTCGTACGGACGACGAGCAGGGACGTTCGGACTGCCCGTCGAGACGATCACCGCGCCGCGTCCAGTTCTCGTTCTTCCACGAAGTCGAGGAGTGCCCGCGCGACGCCGCGCCGGAACAAGGAAGGGTGCACCATCACTCGGTGCACGTCCAGGACGTCCAGGGCGCGCTCGCGGGCAATCACGACGGGCACACGACGGCGCTCGAACCAGCCCTGAAATGTCTCACCGCCGCGCGGCAGGTCCGCCACGCCCTCGCGCAGGGGCGGCAGGTCGTGCCATTCGATCAGCTCGGCCTCCACACGGAACGTGGCGCGTTGCAGGTCGAGCGCGGCCGACACCTGCCGTTCATCCCGAATCTCGAGCAGTTCAATCGCCACGAGCCGATCCTTTCCTGCTTCGGCTGGAACGGAGCAATGAGCGCCACACGCCTGCACCGTCGTGAATTCGAGAACGCACGGTCGCGCCGTCCGCGTCCAACCCGTGCCCGTCGACCCCCCCGACCACGCGGGCCAGACCGTTCCGCCGTGACGAAGACGGCGAGGCAGTCTCGAGCGGTCCTCGCGTCCCTTCGCGCCGCCGTGTCCGCTCGGCAGGCGTCACTTCATGTTGCGCGACAGCGTCCAGGACGTCTTGAGCTGAGTCAGGGCGGGACGCCACGCGGAGGCGGTGACGACCTTGCCGCTCACCGGACGGTCGTGCTCCCACACCACCACGTCGCGCACCGCTCCGCTCGCCGTGACGAGGTGCGGGTCGCTCACCCGGACCTTCACGAGCCAACGCTGAGCGTCGAGCTTGAGCGGCTCCAGGGACATCACGAGCCAGCCGTTCCCGGTCTTGAGTCTGATCGGGACGCACTCGCCCTGGTCCATCCGCTCGACCGGCAGTCCGAGCGCACGCGCTTCACCCTTGACGAGCAGCTCCAGCGTCCTGACGGGCACCGAGGCGTCCGGGGATCCGGCGACCACGCAGAGGCCGCGGGCGGCGGCGAGGTTACCAGGAAAATCAAAGGACAGCGAGTCCTGCGCGGCCTGCGCCGTCGTCACCGACGCGGCGAGCACCGCGAACATCAGGGCGGGAAGTTTCGACATGCGCTTCATTCTCGCCTTCCGCCTGATCTGCCGCTGATCCAGCCATATC
Organism: Deinococcus pimensis DSM 21231; assembly: GCF_000519345.1. Lineage (GTDB taxonomy): Bacteria > Deinococcota > Deinococci > Deinococcales > Deinococcaceae > Deinococcus_A > Deinococcus_A pimensis. Next base: position 63,631 of record NZ_KI912671.1, on the reverse strand, counting down.
CTCCCACCATGACGAGCCGCGCTGGGCGGTTTCACGCTGTCACGGGCCAGTCATGCCTGGGCAGCTACGGTGAGGGCATCGCAAACGGTCAGTCGCCGCGCCGAGTTCCGGCGCCACAGGAGGATCATCATGGACAGGACCGCCCGTTCCACCCGGCTCCTCGACACCACGTCCGTCACCTTCACGGTCCATGTGAAACTGCACCGCGGCTGGAACCAGACCAGCGCCGCGGATCAGCTGGTCCTGCTCACGAGGCTGCGCGGCGTCCGCGACGTCACCCTCGACGAAGCGACCTCCACCGCCGTGATCGTACTCACCCCGGGCAGCGAGGGCGTCGTCGAGCGGCTGCTCGCGCTGGGATTCGACCTTTCCGACCCGCAGCGCTCCGTCGCCTGAACGCAGCCCCGAGCGTCACGCCGCCATACCCCGGACGGAGTACGGAGGCGCGCGGACGTTCCCGGCACGACGGACGCTGCGGTGTCAGGTGTCCGTCACGACGAGCGGCGTAGCGTGCCGTGGTATGCACCGAGGTCGACTCCGAGATCGTTCCGACTCCCCTGACACTCGCCTCCTGACGTCCGGTCGACGCGCCCCCGCACGACCGCCCAAGCGGTCATTCCTTCGGGTTCGCCGCTCGTGAAGTCCGCCCCGCCCTCCGGGCTGTCCGCAGCGCACCGCGCCCAGATCGTCACGCTGCTGACCGCGACCTTCGTGGTGATCCTCAACGAGACGCTCCTGAACGTCGCCCTGCCCCGCTTGATGACGACGTTCCGGGTCGCGGCGACGAGCGCGCAGTGGCTCTCGACGGCGTTCATGCTCACGATGGCCGTCGTGATCCCCACCACGGGCTACCTGCTCCAGCGCTTTCCCGCACGGTCCGCGTTCCTGCTCGCGATGAGTCTGTTCTGCGTCGGCACCTTGCTCGCGGGCGTCGCGCCTTCCTTCGAAGTGCTGCTCGCCGCGCGTGTCGTGCAGGCCGCCGGGACGGCGGTGATGGTGCCTCTGCTGATGACGACGACGTTGACGCTCGTTCCGCCCGCGCAGCAGGGCGTATTCATGGGCAACGTGAGCGTCGTCATTGCCGTCGCCCCGGCGCTCGGTCCGACCGTCGCGGGCCTGATCCTGCAGTGGCTGGCGTGGCGGTTCCTGTTCCTGCTCGTGCTGCCCGTCGCGCTGCTGGTGCTCGTCCGAGGCGCCCGGCATCTCGGCACGGAACGCCCCGCACGTCACGTGCACCTCGACGTTCCTTCCGTACCGATGTCCGCCGTCGGGTTCGGCGGGATCGTGTACGCCCTGAGCCAGGGCGCCGGACCTGCCGCCTCGGCGTTCACGGAGACGGCGTCGCCCGTCTCGCTCACGCTGGGCGTGCTGAGCCTCGCCGCGTTCGTTGGACGGCAGCTGCACCTGCAGCGAAGCGAACGGGCGCTGCTGGACCTCCGCGTGTTCAAGTCGGGTGCGTTCACGGTGAGCGTCACGTTGATCGTGGTCGCGACAATGACCCTGTTCGGCGGGGCAATCCTCCTCCCGATGTTCCTGCAGACGATCCGTGGCCTGTCCTCGTTGCAGACCGGCTTCCTGCTGCTCCCCGGCGGGCTGCTGATGGCCGCGCTCGCTCCAACGGTCGGTCGAATGTACGACCGCTACGGCCCTCGCCTGCTCGCGCTCGTCGGCGCGGCGCTGCTCGCCATGACCTTCTGGCAGCTCAGCCTGCTGACCGCCGCTTCACCCGTCGTGCTGGTCCTGATCCTCCACCTGCTGCTCAGCGCGGGGCTCGCGTTGATCCTGACGCCTGTGTTCACGAGTGGCCTGTCGTCATTACCTCCCCAGCTGTTCGCGCACGGCAGCGCGGTGCTGAGCAGTCTGCAGCAGGTCGGCGGCGCCGTCGGAACCGCGCTCCTCATCGTCGTCATGACGAGCCGGACGGCGCAGTTCTCCCAGGCAGGGCAGACAGCGCTGGCGGCGCAGACGCTCGGCATGCAGGGAGCCTTCCTCGCCGCTGCCGGTGCCGCCGTCCTCACGGTCGTCCTCGCCAGCTTTCTCCGGGGACGGGCCGTCACCTCGCCTGCCAGCGACCTCCAGAACGACACGGCGACAACTCAGCCCTGAAGGGCCGCCGCTTGACCGTCACGCTCGACGGCCCGCCGCGCCACCCGCCTTTGGAGTTCCTCAGGAGGATGTATGCTCCGATTCCGTCACGTGCTCGCCCTCAACCTGCTGCTGTCCGGATGGGCGAGCGCGCAACCGCCGCCCCATGTTCTTCATCGGCGTGGACAGCAACCAGAACCACCTCGGGGACTTCGACAAGAACCCCAAGACCATGAACCACGGCCTGACCAGCATGCTCAAGCGCGTCGACGTGGCGGTCTACGAGACCATCAAGGCCGTTGACGCGGGCGCCTTCAAGGGCGGCACGCAGGAGTCCGGCCTGAAGGACAACGGCGTCGCCTACGCCCTCGACCAGTACAACACGGCCCTCATCAGCAAGGCCCAGCAGGCGACCGTCGCGAAGGTCCGCGCGGACATCATCGCCGGCAAGATCAAGGTCCCGAGTACTCCCTGAGGCTTCACCGCACGGCTCACGGCACATGCTGTCACGGCACTCGGCGGTCCATGCCTGGGCGCGCGACTCCTCGGACGGCCGCCGGGTGCGCTGGTGCGCTGCCGAGCAACTTCAGCTTCTCCCCTGCCCTTTTCAAGGCGAAAGGAAGTTTGTATGACCCAGCAACAGCCCACTCCCCTGACCCGGTACCTGCCGAAATCCTTCGCTCGTCCCGAGCAGCCCCTCCAGGAAGCCCTCGATGCCGCACGCACCAGCATGCGCATCTTCCAGGCGTGGCTGGCGGACCTCCCGGAGGCTGTCCTGAGCGTCCCCACGACGCCCGGCAAGTGGAGTCCGGTCGAGCACGCCGACCACCTCGTCAAGACCAACCAGGTGTTCGCAGCGCTGATGGACATCGCCGCGCGGGATGAAGCGCTGCCCGAGCTGGGCGTGGGGTACGTCTACCCCGACGGGCGCCTCGTCACGCTGAGCGCCATGGAACCAACGTCCGAACGCTCGCGCGACGAACTCCTCACCGACCTGCAGGACAGCGCCTTCCAAGTGGAGGCCGCCGCGCTCCGACTGCAGGACCTGGGAAAGCAGGAGACGCCCTGCATTCCCGGGTGGATCTTCGCGCCGATGAACGTCCGGGAGGCCACGCAGTTGCTCGGCGCGCACTACCGACGGCACATGCCCCGAGTCGAGAACAGAGCGTAGTCTCAGCCCGTCTCTACCCCAGGTCACGCCGTGAACTCCTCATTCCCGTGCCGAACGACCAGCGCGCAACTTCATCATGCTCGGAGGATGCCGAAGGGCATCCTCCGAGCAGCAGCGTGCGTTGAAGCCGCATTTGCCTGCAAAGACCAGCGAGGACTCGGAGCCCACGGGCAAGGACTGTTGTGGATGGGGCAAACGGGACGGTTTCTTCGGAAAGGAACGCCTCTGTCCAACGCCACCCGCCCGTCCGACCCGGCCCTGCTCGACGAATTCCTCCCAACCGACGATCGGGTCGGGGCGGCCATGACGACAGGTTCACGCGTACCCCGGCGACTCAGGGGACGGCGTGCCGTCCCCTGTCGCCTCACCGTCGTGCTCCCCCGCTCCACTGCGTCGGCTCAGTGGACGCGTGTGAAGACGGTCGATTGACCGTCGGGAAGGGTGAGCAGGAGTCGGCCGTCCTCAAGGACCGTCCACTTCAGCGTCAACGTGGTGTTCGGCAGGGTCTTGTCGAGGTTCAGCTCAGGGTTGCACGAACTGCTGTACTTCGTTCCGGTCGTGTCAGGATCGAGCGTCAGGGTGTCACCGTCGACGTGCAGCACTCCCGCCGCGTGGGAGGTCGTGGCTGCGGAACAGCCGTAAACCGTGGTCTGCAGCAGGCCGCCCTTCTGGAACGTCCCGTCGGCCATGACCTTCAGGTACGCGCCGGTTCCCGTCTGTGGCGCCCATCCATGGGTCGTCGTGTAGTAGGGCGCTCCCGTGTTCGCGCCTGCGGTCCACACGCCGATCAACGCCGCAGGAGGCCGACCGGTGGGTATCTGCGGTGAAGAAGGCATCCTGCTCAGGTTCAGGTCGACATTCGCACGCGGGACCTGAACGTTCTCGGGGCCGCCCTGAACGTTGTGATGAATGCCGATCAGGTCGTCCGGAGTGAACATCCCGTCCCTGGAGGTGTCCTGCCAGGCCATCACGAAGACCGGGCCCGCCGGGACGTCCGTGAGGACGTACTCACCCTGCGGGGTCAGAGGCGCCACGACGGCGTTCGTCCGGTCACACCGCCCGTCAGGCGTTGGTGAGCAGGTGAACACCACCGTCCGGTCGGGACGGACCTGCGCGTCCGGCACGGTGACGCGGCCGGTCAGCACGTTCCCGGCCTGAGCGCCCTGCCAGGCGACCTTGATGTTGACGTTCGTCTCGACACCGTAAACGACCCTGACGTACTCACCGTACAGGTCGCCCGTGTCGATCGTCTGACTGTCATTGGTGTCCTTCCACGCGAAGACGCGGTACCGGCCGGGCGTGAGGTCCGCGATGGCGTACTCCGCGCGTGCACCGCGGGTCCTGATGCGGGCGACCTTGTAGTGGTCGGCGCAGAGGTCCCTGCCGATTTCACAGGCGACCACGACGGTCCGATCGAGCGTCGCGTCCAGAGGCGCCTCGATGGTGCCAGCGAGGTCAAAGCGGCCCGAGCCGTCATTCGCGGGTAAGGTGGAGGGACTGCCGCAGGCGCCGAGCAGGACGGCGGTCAGGGCCGTGACGACGCCGAGCCGCGTGAAGGGCGTGCAGAGGCTGAACGGAGCGTTGAAGCGCATGCTTGACCTCCCGGCAGACGGACGCACAGGTCAGCGCGTCACGATCACGTCGTGACGGCGACTGGGGGAATGGAGCGGTCACGCTCGACCGCCCGGGCAGTCCGTTCATGCCTATCTCCTCGGTGGGAAGGCGAGTGGTCCTGCGGACGCGGGCTGAACGCGGTCGCCCTCGTTCACTGCAACAGGTGTTCGAGCAGGGCGCGCGCGTTCGGGGAGGTGATCCGGTCAGGGGACACACCGAGGAAGGTCGCCTTGCTGGTGTGGAGTTCCCCGAGGTTGTCGTTCGTCAAGGCGACGGACGCGCTGACGTTCTCGCCGCGGCTGCCCGTGACGCCGGTCGTGTAGAGCCCCCGGGTGCTGGTCTGCCCGAGGGGTGAGAAGGCCGCGCGGATGGTCTGGCCGCCCATGACGTCGAGCGGGCCGACGTCCGAGGCGGGAGCGCTCACGGGTTGCGCCGTGAACGCGTCCTGTACGTACTGCGCGTTGTACCCGGCGACGCCGAACACGTCGCGCAGGAACGCCTTGTGCCTGGTCAGCTCGACCGAGTCGCCCGCCTGAGGTGAGGTGGTCTGGAACACGTTCGCGGCGCCCGCGAGGTTGACGACGAGTGCCGGAGAGATCATGACGAACCTGCGGGCGTCCCCGCCGAGGTACGCGGCAATGTCGTCGAAGTCCTGCGTGACGGGCCGCTGGTAGGACTGGTTGCCGGTGTACCAGACGACGCCGGTGTAGCCGCGCATCATGGTCGCGCTGGGACCCCTGATGATCGAGGTGGCGTCCATGCTGGCGTTCTGCACGGCGTACACGTCCGTGGTCCTGGCGCTCATGGCGGCCCGCATGAACAGATCCAGCTCGGAAGGCGCTGCGTTCGGGTCGGGTGCGTGCGCGGGCGTGACCGTCCAGTTGTTGGCGCTTCGGTCGGCGTCGACGAGCAGCCACCGCTCCACGTTGACGGTCACGCCGAGGGTTTTGCTGACGGCGCCGTTCGTTCCCCTGACCGTCACGGGGTACGTCCCGGCGGGCATATTCGCCCCGACGGTGAGCGTCATGGCGCGCTCACCGTTTTGGTCGGCGCTGAACGTCCCCGTGATCGCGTCCGCACCTTGGCCGACGTGCGCGCCTTCGAGGCTCAGCGTGACGTTCCCCTTGGGCGTCTGGGGGCGGGTGACGCGGACGGTGACGGTTCCGGTCCGGGCGGGATTGATGTTGAGCACTCCGGATCGAACCGAGAGTGTGAAGTCAGGATCGCCGGCGGCGCCGTCCGGTGTGGCGGGGTTGGTGCCGCACGCGGCGAGCGTGACGGTCAGGACGAGCAGGGTGGTGGGCAGCTTGATCGAAGGTCGGGACATGCGAACCTCTGGGACGTACCGTGGTTGATCGGTGCTGGAGCGCGAGGGCGGACGGGCAGGTCGATCAGCGGTGGACGTTGATGGTGACGCTGCCCTTGCCGTTGCCGAACTCGACGAAGGTGATCTGACCGTGCGCGCCTTCGTACGCGCCGGTTCCGCCCACGATCGCGAGGACCTTGGTGGGGTTGTTCGTCATGACGCCCTGAGCGGCGATGGTGCCGCCCGGCAAGGCGTACGTGGCGACGCAGGAGACGCGGAACGGGTCGCGTTCGTTCATCGCGACGCGTGTCACCGTGCAGGCACCACTGTCGAAGCCGACGCGTTTTCCGTTCTTGAAGAGCAGATCGTCGAACACGGTCTGATCGCCGACGCTGACGCCTTTGTCACCGACGTCGACGAGATGGAAGGGACTCGTGACGACGTCGAAGGTCAGCGTTTGTGAGGAGGTGGCACGTGAGGGAGCGCCGGCGCCTCCGGCGAGCGAGGTGGACGTCGCGCCGATCAGGCCGAGCAGCGTGACGCCCACGAGGGCGAGGGTACGGCGTGATCGCAGATGAAGCTGAGTCATTTTGAGCTCCTGCGGGGAGGAAATGAGGGCGTAGGCGTCCGGGGGCCGAGTGAGACGAGTTGGGGTGTCCGAGCGGTTCGACGAGGACGACGCCTCGGAACTTCCGGTCGGTGCGTTCGAGCGTGATGCTCGGGTTGTGTTTCCGGATGGGCGGCGCGTCGCCGCCCGCCCGGCTTGACACGCTCACCTTAGGCGGCGCTCCCTGACAGGGTCGTGACACATTCATTCCGTCACGAGGGGAAGGCCAGGTACGGCGGAGGGATGGACGGCAGGTCGCGCGTGGTGAGGTGGGACCGGGTTGCCGCAGCGTGCGTGGGAAGTGGATGGTGTTGCACGCGCCGGAATGACGTCGGTACCCTCCGCGACGTGTCACGGGAACGTCACGGCGTCCTGCGTAAGGTGATCGTGGCCGCACTCGCTTTCGACACTTCCAGCGCCAGTCGGCGGGAGATCACCATGCAGCAAGAATCTCAGCAGGAACAGGACATACAGGGCAGCGAGACGCCGCCCAGCGGTAACTTCTACATCCTGCGCACATGGCGTGAGGGTGACGGCACGACCGGCGCGTTCCGCGCGTCCATCCGCAAAGGGACGGACGGACCGAGGCGGTACTTCGCGCACATGGACGACGTGCTCGAATTCGTCTACGCGGAGCTGCTCAGAACCTGAGCGTACCCGGCGTCCTCAAAGCAGCCGACGTGACGCGTGACGCACGGAGCGTGCCGTCGTGAGTCCCGGCGGCCAGGGCGCGCTCGATTGGCGCGAGGAGCCCGGCGTGATGGAGAGCAGGAGCCGGTCCCTGCGGTCGTGGTCATCGTTGCGCTCGATGGCCCGCGGCCGCACCCGTCTGAGGTCGGGAGGGCGGTGCGGACGTGGTAGCGTGAACGAGGTCGAGACAGGATGCCGCGAGCGAAGTTACCTTCAATCAAGGAGATGGGTGCGTTCGTCGCGAAATGCTGGCGCGACGCCGGGTACCGCTTGGACGACGCGCACGCCCTGGATCACGAGGACTACCGGGTGCTGGCGCAGGCGGACGTGCCTCTGGATCAGGCCGTGAAGACCCACTGGTACGCGTGGTCGCTCGTGACGTCGCTCACCGACCGTGGGGAGCCCCTTTCACCCTCGGCCGTGGACGCCATCGTGCGCGGCGCGAGCGGCGACCGGGCCGGCGCGCTCGAACAGGCGCGGGTGGTGTTCGTGGTGCCGCTCGGGCGGTACTACCGCCTGCCCACCCGCGTGAACAAGACCGGCTTGCAGGCCGCGGTGGACGTCGGCCTCGTGGAGGGCGGCGCGAAGGCGCCCGCGCGCAGCGCGGGGGCGTTGACGGACGAGTACCACCTGATGGTCGCGACGCACCCGGCGCGGGCGCTCGCGCGCGCGCTGATGGGTCCGCAGACCTGGGACCTGGAGACGTTGACGTACCACCGCAGCGGCGTGACGATCGAGCTGCGCGGCGTGTCCGAGGAGGAGAAACGGGAGCTGGTGGAGCAGCTCGACGCGCGTTCGGCCGATCTGATTCAGTTGCTGCTCGTCGAGCAGCTCGAGGGGGACGCACCCAGACGTCCGGACGCGTTGAAGGTGATGGCCGCGGACGTCGCGGCGTCCTACGGGCTGCTGCCGCACCCGAAGGGTGGCATGCGGACGGAGGACCTCAGGAGGGTCGGGCGTCAGATCCGCTTTCTGGACGCGCTGCACATCTCCGTGACGGTCGACGCGAACAACCAGCCGGCGGTGGATTTCGGCGTGCCGGTCGCGACGAGGGTGAAGAGCGTGGTGGGCGCGTCGAAGGTTCTGCACGTGTACAATTCCGTCGAGCTGGTCAGCACGAGCGGTGAGAAGATCCCCCGGGAGTGGACGGTGGGACTCGGCACGTGGATGCAGCTCTTCCCGCGGGAGTACGCGCCGCTGTTCCGCAACCTCGTGCAGCTCCCGTCGAACTCGGCGAAGTCGGTGTGGACGAAGAAGATCGGGTTGACGCTGGCGCTTCGTTGGAATGTCGTGACGGGCATGCATCGGTCGTTGAGGGTCACGGTGCGGGATCTGCTCGACGAGGCCGGGCTGCTCGGCGAGGCGGAGCAGCTGCGCAAACGGGGTGAGGCGAAGGAAGCGATGCAGCGCCTGACGCAGACGCTGGACGCGTTGCGTGATCATCAGGTGCACGGCAACTGGATCTGGGAGGAAGCGAGTCACGAGCGGATTCTGGCGACGCAGCGGACACACAAGCACTGGAAGGCGTGGCTGGAAGCTGAAATCGTGCTTGACGCGCCCGCGGCGGTCCTGACGGGTCTGCGTGCGAACGTCTCGGCCCTCCCGGACGCCAACTCCGACGGTTGAGGGCGCTGCCGTGGTCACGGAAGGTCGGGTGTTTCGCGCATTTTTTGAGTGTCGGACGGAGTGCGCGCGTCTTCGTCGCGGCGTGTGCGTGACGCGCGATGAGGCGTAGGGCACGTCGGGCTGACCGCGCAGTATAGATTCCACAGTCGGGTCGGGTGTTTCGACGTGCCGGGCAGCGCTCGGTGGCGAGTGCGGCGCGCGATCGTGGCGCGACGTCCCGATTCTGCCCGCGGGCAGGTCGGGTGTGTGGACGCTGTGCATAGACGCCACAGTCGGGTCGGGTGTTTGTCGTATTGATGCCACAGTCGGGTCGGGTGTTTGTCGCTCGTCGGGCGGGGCTCACGAGGTGCCGTCGGTCTGGATCGAGTCGCCGGACGTGCCGTTGGCACACCCCAGTCGGGTCGGGTGTTTCGAGCATTGTTCCCCCACCTGGCTCGGGTGTTTTGTCCATAGATGCCCCAGTCGGGTCGGGTGTTTCGTGGATAGATACCCCAGCCGGATCGGGTGTTTCAGGAATAGAATCCACAGCCGGGTCGGGTGTTTTGAGCGCCGCGCGCCTGGCAAACGCGTGCCACACGATACCCACTCTGCCCGGCCGGCCGAGCGGGCCATCTCGATGCTTGTCGCCCGCTCCGCTCCGCATGGCGCGCGCGCGAGGTCCGGAAGGCGAAAAGGGGCATGCTACCGTGCTTTTAACGTCACTGCCCTGAGGAGGACGACCCTAACCGAGAGAGCCCGAACGCACAACAGAACGCCCCCGGCGAACCGGGGGACGCGATTCCCGACGAAGGTCGGGATGGGAACTTATTGCCTCGTACGCGGACGACCCTAACCACGTCCAGCATACGGGAGGGTCGACCTGTGCCGCAACAAGGTGAAGGGCGCGTGAAACGTGGAGTTGTCGTTGACCGTCGATCCGGAGGTGCGCGCGTTTCTCGCGCGGGTCGCGCCGGACTACCTCGAAAGCGTCGAACGTGGCGACATCGCGGTGTCGCCCGAGCACACCCCGTTCACCGAGGACGACCACGAGGAGACCGAAGAACCACCCGCGGCGAAAGCCCCGCGAGGCTGGCGGGACCGCCTCACCCTCGCGCTGGGCGCGAGGCCTGACTTCTCGCTCGCCTGGTCCGAGAGTGTCGAGTACCTCGCGCCGGTCCGCACGCAGCTCGGGCGGACCTACCGGCTGGTGGTGCTGCTCGTGACGCTCGCGCGGCTCGCGCGAAATGAGCAGGAACGCGCCGTGACGGTCGAGCTTTCACACTGGGAAGCCGCGGCGGTGCTCGGCGTCAGCACCAGCACCATCGAAGCGCTGCTCGCCGCGGGCAGTCCCACGGCGAAGCTCGTCAGCCGCTTCGCGAGTTGGAGTGACGCTCGACGTGACTGCCGCGCCGGAAGTCGGCTCCCGCCGGTCGTGACGGTCGGCAAGGCGTACACGGTGTACCTGCATGACCGCGCGAGCGACGCACTGAACGGTCGCCGCGTGAAGCTGTCCGAGCCGCCCCGGGTGCTCGCGCGGAATTTCTTCCGTGACGTCCGTGAAGGCGTGACGGAAGCGTTCGCGCGGACGCAGGGGATGCTGCCACGCGCGAAACGCGGGACGAACAAGGTCATGCGTGGCGATCACGTCCCCTCCGGCGCGGCGTGGTGGGTGGTGCAGCGGCTCGTGGACCGGGTGACGGGGCTCGACGCGGAACAGGTCGAGCTGGACCCCGGCGTGACCTGCTTCGAGCTCGACGCGCAGCTCGCGAGTCCACCTGCTGGAGATGCGGCGTTGCTGCGCGCCTGGGTGCAGGACACGACGTCCATGCTCACGGCCCTGTTGAGTCCACGTGATCATCTCGATTGGTGCGCGGTCGTGTGGACAGCGCTGCGAGATGGTCGGCTGGCGAGACTCCGGGACGCGGCGCATCACGTGCTGGTGCGCAAGCGGGACGCGTCGGTCCGCAATCGCAGCGCGCTCCTGCATTACTTCCTCTCCAACTGATCCACCCCTGGTCAGGTCCGTCCGAGCTTCGAGCCGCGGCGGTCTTCCGTCATGTCGGGTGGGGCGCGCAGGACCGGAACCCGCACGCAGGATCAGGGCGGAGACGGGGACGGTACCGGGAAGTTGGGTGGCCACCGCCGCCACTTCACGTTCGAAGGCGACGGTGACGGATGCCGGAAATAGCGGGTTGGTACCGCTACGAGTCAGAAGAGAGAACAGGAATTACCTCTGAATGTTTTGATGACCTTTCTGTCTTTTATGTGTCGGCGTTACCTACTCCCTATTTCCTGCCGCTCGGTCGGATGACCGTCGCGGTCCGCTGCACCTTCCCCCGGTTCTCCACGAAGCGCTCGTAGGGCACCACCAACCGCCGGAACTTCTGAAGCCACGCGAACGGCGAACGGCCGCTCCACCACGCATCGCCTCTTCGCCTCTTCGCTCCCTCGTCATGCCAGAGCGCCCGTCGACGGCCGCTCCTGCTTCAACCCTGCCTCCCGTGTTACCCTCGCCCTCGATGGCAGACTCGGACGCACCTCCCGTCGTCGTGCACCCCCAGGTGCGGGCGTACATCGAGAGCCTCGGCGAGCAGGGCCTCGTCTGGCTCGACGCGCTTCCCGCGCGCGTGAACCGGATCTGTCAGGTCTGGTCGCTTCGGCGGGGCGCTCCCCTTCCCGGCGGGAGCCGCTCCTACGTGTGTCAGGTCACCACCGAGGACGGTGAGCCGGCCGTCCTCAAGGTCGCGCTGTCCGAACCGGGCCTCGACACGCAACTGCGCACCCTGCTCGCCGCGGACGGCGTCGGGTACGTCGGCGTGCTCGCCCACGACCTGCGGGAGGGCGCCCTGCTGCTCGAAGCGCTCGGTCCCACCGCCGACGAGGTGGAAGGCGACGTCACACGCGTACTCGACTTCACCGCCCGTACACTCCGGGATGCCTGGCGGGTCCCCTCGGATCTGCTGGGACCCGCACCGACCGAGCAGGAGCACAAGGCGGCCGGGCTGCTCGACCTGCTGGGCACGCTGAGTCACCACGCGCCGCCGTCCGCGCGGAAGGCAGTGAAGAGAGCGGAGACGTTGGCGCTCGATCGGTTGGCGGCGCGTGACGTGGCCCGTCAGGTGGTGGTGCACGGCGACCCGCACACCGGAAACCTGCTGCGGGTTCGGGCTCCCCGGGCGGGAGCGGCGTCCGGGTACGTGCTGGTCGACCCGGAAGGCTTCCGGTGCGAGCCGGAGTACGACCTGGGCGTCGCGGTCCGCGGCTGGAACGAGACGCTCCTGGCGTCGAGCGACCCGCGGGCGCTCCTGCGGGCGTGGTGCGAGCGGCTGTCGGTCGAAACGGGGACGGACGCGGACGCCATCTGGCAGTGGGCGTTCATCGAGCGGATCACCACCGGGCTGTACCTGGCACATCATGGGTTGGCGCGGCTGGGAGCGCCTTTCCTCGACGTTGCGACGCGGCTGGTGGACTGATGGACACGCCGGCCGGACGACGGCGGGCGTGAACCAGGCGCTCGGGCCGCCTCTCGCAACAGGGCGACGACCTGGAACGGCCCGAACGTTCATCCGGCCGGCAGGTCGTGACCGTTCCGCGCGTTCGACCGGCGGGAGGACGATGCGGCGTCGCACCAACGACGACGGACCCGCCGCTTCTCCTGCGGCGTCGACGTCATCCACGAAGATGGCGAGGTGCGCGCCGTCCAGCGCGAGCGTCACGAGGTCCGCGGGCGTCGCTCGGGTCGTTCATGACGCGCGCCTCCGGGCCGCGGGACGCTCCACGAGCGGAGAACCGAACGCGCCGTCCAGCCGTGAGGTGGCGCTTCAGGCCCGCACGGCGCGTCGGGAGTCACGGAGGACGTGGAGCTGCCGTGCGGTGTGGCGGGGCCGAGAGTCGGCCCCGCCACTTTAGTGGTTTCAGGTGGTGGCGCTCGCGCGGGGTGCGGCGCTCGCTGCCGCGGCGGCCCGCAGGATCAGGTTCGCGGTGGTGTCCGCCGAGGAGATGCCCACGACGTGCGATCCGCCTTTGATTTCGACGGCCTCGCGGGCTTTGGCGCGCTGCGCCATGAAGCGGTGGGACGCGACGGGGATGTTCCTGTCCAGCTCACCGAAGATGAACCAGGACGGAATGACCTTCCAGGCGGAGTTCCCGGTGGCTTTCTCGTTGAGCGCCAGGTCCGTGCAGGGCCGCTGGTTGACGGCCATCTTCGCGGCCTGCGCTTCGGGGATGTCGGCGCAGAACTGCGCGCGGAACTCGGACTGTTTGATGTACAGGTCGTTGGTGCCGTCACCCAGCGGGATGGGCGGCGCGAGCGTCGGTCCGAGGGTACTGCCGGGGAAGCGGCCCGACAGGTCCGCGGCGCTTTCACCGGGTTCGGGGGCGAACGCGGAGACGTACACGAGCGCTTTGACTTTCGCGGGGTCGGCGGCGGAGCTGATGACCATGCCGCCGTAGGAGTGACCGACCAGCACGACCGGCCCCGTGACGCTCTTGAGGAAGCTGGCCAGGTACGCGGCGTCGTATTTGACGCCGCGCAGGGGGTTGGCGAGCCCCACGACCGGGTAGCCGGCGTCACGCAGCTTGCTGATGACGTCGTCCCAGCTGTTCGATTCGGCGAACGCGCCGTGCACGAGGACGATGGTGGGCTTGTCCGACGTGGTGTTCTGGGTCATGGCGTTCTCCCCTTCCCTGGCGCTGCGCGCGCCTGCTTGAGCGAGATTCGAGGCGCTCAGTCCGATGGCGGCGAGGGACACCGCCGAGGTCTGGAGCATCTGACGGCGTGACATCCCTTTGGAGTCTGCGGGCATGGAAACTTCCTCTCGGGGTGCGCGGGAGGCGGCGTTGGACGTGAGCGGCCGGGACGGCGGTCGCGTGACGATGGGCGGGTGTGGTGGGTGCGGCGCGTCTAATGAAGGGCGAGGTGGGTGCGGTGCGCCCCGTGAGGTGGACGTCCGGGGGGACGTGGTGTTGAAGGCCCGGTGGCGCTGGGCGTGCGGTTGGGCGGCCGCGGGTTCGTGGGGGTGAGGTGCTTGGAGGCATGGGCGGCTCCTGGTTGAGGTGGGATGCCGCGTGGTCACTCGACAAAGGTCGTGAGTGGCTGGTCCGCCTCGACGATGTAGGTGGAGAGCATCATTCCGGTGTCCTCGCCGACGTCGAGGGCGTTGTGCGGGGTGCGTGGCGGGATCAGGAAGGGATCGCCCGCGTGAAGGGTGACGGTGGGCTGGTCTCGGTACATCATTTCAACGGTGCCGGCGATGATGTACCCGACCTCTTCACCAGGGTGCATGTGCCAGCCGGACTCCACCCCGGAGGGAATCTCGGTGAGGACCTGAACGATGTCCCGACCCGGGATGGACGAGCGGCTGTGCTGCAGCTCGGTGCGCTTGAGTTTGCCGGCGAGGACGTCGTTGGGTGACGTGGGGTTGCTGGTCATCCTGGCTCCTTTGGTGGCCTGACCGTGACGTGCTGGGTTCAGGCGGTCGAGGTGGCGTGCGGGTCGAGGGTGCTGACTTCCAGCACCGCCCGGGCGAACGCGTCCGGCGCTTCCTGCGGCAGGTTGTGCCCCGCGCCGAGCACCTGGTGATGTCTGCGTGGGCCGGTGAAGTGCCGCGCGGAGGGCGATCCGTCCGTGGCGGGGAAGTTGCCGTCGGCGAGGCCGTCGAGGGTGACGGTGGGCACCGTGATGGGCGGTTGCCGCGCGAGGGTGCGTTCCAGCGTGTCGTAGGTGGGCGCGCCGGGCGCAAGGCCGAGCCGATGACGGTACGAGTGAATCACCACGTCGACGTAGTCGGGGTTGTCGAACGCCCTCGCGGCGCGGTCGAGCGTGGCGTCGTCGAAGGTCCAGTTGGGGGAGTTGCGTGTCCAGATGACTCGCGCGACGTCCCGCCGGTAGGCGCTCAGTCCGGCGCGTCCACGTTCGGTGAGGAAGTAGTAGAAGTACCACAGACCCGCTTCGAGGTCCGGGCGGATGGGGGTCATCGCGGCGGCGATGTCCTGGATGAGGTAGTTGCCGACGCTGACGAGACCCGCGCAGCGATGCGGCCACAACGCGGCGGTGACGCAGGCGGCCCGGCCGCCCCAGTCGTACCCGGCGAGGATCGCGCTGGGCACCTCGAGCGCGTCGAGGAGCGTCACGACGTCCGCGCCCAGCGCGGCCTGCTGGCCGGAGCGGGGTGTGTCGTCGTTGAGGAAGCGGGTGGGGCCGTGCCCGCGCAGGTACGGCACGATGACCCGCTGACCGGCCGTGACGAGCGGTGGGATCACGTCGACGTAGCTGTGCACGTCGTACGGGAAGCCGTGCAGCAGCAGCGTGACCGGTCCGTCCGCCGGGCCCGCCTCGAAGTACGCGATTTCCAGGAGGTCCGTGCGGACGTGACGCAGCGGTTCGAGACGTGGCAGGACGCTCGTCATGCGCGGAGCTTTCGGTGGGGGGGTGTGACGTCACGGTTCGTCGTGAGGTTGGGAGGAGCGCCTCCATCGGCGGCAGGGGCGTGCTTCACGTTCGGCTCCTTGGGTGGTGGTGTTGCCGTTATGGTGGACGCGCGGAGGGTTCCCGTCCAATGCGGATTTGTCGGTGATCAATGCGTGTTCGGCGTATTTCGCGTGGCGTGGACCAGGGCGCGCTCAGGCGGTCCTGCCGGTCGGTCCGAACCGTTCGGTTCTGACGTGGTCAGGGGTGAAGCCGAGCTCCACGAGGGTGCGGGCGACGCGCTCCACGAACCCGGTGGGACCGCAGACGAACGCGGTGGGTTCGGGGGTGCCTGCCGGGCGCGTGGTCACGGTGGCGAGCGTGGTCGCGCCGACGCGTCCGGTGAGGCCGGTCCAGCCTGGTGGGGCGGTGCGGGTGTAGGTGCGGGTCAGGACGAAGGACGCGTCACGTCGGGCGTAGTCGTCGAGTTCGTGCGCGAACAGCGTGTCGTCCGGGGCGCGCAGTGAGTACAGCAGCGCGGCGGGGACGCCGTGCGGCCTCGTGAAGCGGGCGCGGAGCATGCACATCAGCGGCACCAGCCCGGAGCCTCCGGCGACGAGCAGCAGCGGCGCGTTGCCCGGAGCGTCCCACACGAAGTACCCGCCGATCGGACCGAGCACCTCGAACTGATCGCCCGGGCGGGCGTCATCGACGAGGTACGGGCTGACCTCACCGTCCTGGACGCGCACGACGGTCAAGGTGAGGTGCTCGCCTTGCGGGGTGGACGCGATGGAGTAGCTGCGCGCCGCCTGGTCGCCGCGCTCGTCGGTGAGGCGCACGTCGACGTGCTGTCCGGGTCGGTGTCCGGGCCAGCCGGGGACATGCAGGTGCAGGCTGCGCGCGGAGGCGTTCTCCTGGTGGGTGTCGAGCACCCGGGCGACGCGCCAGGTCAGTCCTCCCAATAGCGTTCCTCCTTCCAGGGGTCGGCGTGGTTGTGGTAGCCTCGCTGCTCCCAGAAGCCCGGGTGGTCCTGCTGGATGAGCTTGAGGGCGCGGACCCATTTGGCGCTTTTCCAGAAGTACAGGTGCGGGACGAGCAGCCGGGCGGGTCCTCCGTGTTCGGGCTCGATGGGGTGACCGTCGTACTGGTACACGACCCAGGCTTTCGCGCCGAGGACGTCTTCGAGGGTGAGGTTGGTGGTGTACCCGCCGTCGCAGGTGGCGAGGACGAAGGGTGCCCGACGGCCGGCGAGGTCGAACAGCGTGTCGAGGCGGACGCCACGCCAGCGGGTGTCGTACTTGCTCCAGTGGGTGACGCAGTGGATGTCGGTGGTGACGTCCTCGGCGGGAAGCGTGAGGAATTCCGCCCAGGTCCAGCGGGTGAGGAGCGTGTCGTCGTCGTACACGCTGAAGTCCCAGCGGGCCAGCGGTGAGGTGGGCGTCGGTCC
This sequence comes from Deinococcus pimensis DSM 21231, assembly GCF_000519345.1. Classification (GTDB taxonomy): domain Bacteria; phylum Deinococcota; class Deinococci; order Deinococcales; family Deinococcaceae; genus Deinococcus_A; species Deinococcus_A pimensis. The sequence continues at coordinate 46,700 of NZ_KI912671.1, read as the reverse complement.
GGCGGACAGCACGGGAAAGTCGCTGGTGACGTACTGTCCGGGCGGCAGTCGGGCAGGGTCGGTGTCACGAAGTCGGCCGCGGAAGCCACGCGTGACGAGCGGTTTGTCGGTCATGACTCCTCCAGGAGGCCCCGCCGTGGACGTGACGTGTGACGTTCCGGGCTGAACGGGCGCGTCGTGTGAGGTCGTGCTGCGGTGAGGGTTCAGGTGCTGGTCGCGGCTGCGTGGACGAGGGCGCCTATGCCGTTGATCGCGTCGATCAGGTCGGGGGGAAGGTGATGCCGGGCGGCGAGGGTGGTCGGGTCGACGTAGGAAATCCAGCGGTCTCCGCGGTCGTCTTCCCAGGCCACCGCGCGGAGGGGCAGGTCGAGCGCGACCGTTTCGGAGGCCTGCATCAGCGCGGTGCCCGCGCGCGGCGCGCCGAAGACGAGCAGCAGGGTGGGGCGTAAGGTCAGTCCCACCCGCGCGGCTTCCTGCGTCTGGTCGAGCCGCAGGAAGACGGTCAGGCCGGCCGCGCGCACCCGGGCGTCGAGACGGTCGAGACTTTCCCGCGCCGGATGCGCGCTTGGAACGTGGATGACGCCGCTGACGTCGGACGCGCTGGTGGGGGCGTCGTGTGGAGGATCCGCGTTGGGCTTGGGTGTCATGGGACCTCCGGGCCTTCAGGGAACCGGGGACGCGTACACAGGCGGGCGTACGTTGCTACGTTGCCGTCATGATGCCTGGCGGGTAGAGCGTCGTCCAATCGCGAGTTCCGCTGCGCTTATACCGGTTGCGCATCTTGCCCGCCGGATGATGTTCGCGTGGTCGGGCGGTCGGAGGCCGTGTCGTCCGGGTGGAGGTGTCGGGTGGTGACGTGGCGGGTCAGATGTTGATCACGCCTGCGGCGCAAGCTCGTCGGGTGCTTCGTTTCGTGTTTCTGTCCTTGATGATGTCCGGTGGTTCGCTCGCGTCGGTCCCGGCGCCCCTGATCGGCATCTGGCAGTTGGAGGCGCCGGCGCAGCCCGCGGGACCTTCCGGTGCGGCGCCGACGGTGCAGTTGACGCTCAGCAGCGGCGCGTTGCGGGGCGCGTATGGGTGTGGGCGGTTCAGCGGCCGGTTCGAAGCGTCAGGTCACAGGGTCGCGCTGAGCGCGTCGATGTTGCCGCCCGCGCCGAACGAGCGCTGCACCTTCGCGATGGAGCTGCCGTTCATTCATGAGTTGAACGCCAGCACGCGGTACGTGGTCAGCCGTGATCACCTGCTGCTGTTTTCCGGCAAGCAGCGCCTGACCTTCCGCAGAATTGGGTTCGTCACGCCCGAGCGGAACTGAACGGCGCGGTCGATCACGGTGGACGTCGGGTGAGCGTCCTCGGCCGTGCGGCGGAGGACGCTCACCGGTCAGGTGGGGGTGAGGTCGGGCGTGACGGTCACGCCGAGGGTTTGTGCCGCCTCGACGAAGTGACGGAGTTGCGGGTGGTGGTTGTGTGGATGCCAGGCCAGCGCGATCTCGAAGGGCACGTCCGGCTGAACGATCGGTCGGGACTGCACGCCGCCGGGCAGAACGTCGTCGAATTCGGTGATGCCGAGCAGGACCCAGCCGTTGAGGGCCACGAGGTGCAGTTTGTCCTGAACGGCGTGGAAGTGACTCACGCCAGGTGCGACGCGCAAGTCGAACCCGGCGGAGCGTGTGCGGCGGTTGAGGTGCTCGAACAGACCCTGGTTCAGCCCGGGCGGCACCGGGTACAGCAGGTCGTCGGCGAGGGCTGAGAGTGGAATCTGGTCGAGGGCGCACAGGGGATGCGTGTCGGGCAGCAGCGCCACGCAGCGGGTACGCCACGTCACGTGCGTGGCGAGGGTGCCTTCGTAGCCGTAGGGCGCGATGAAGGCGGCGTCCTCTTCGCCGGTGGTCAGTCGCGCGGCGTGATCTGCCGCGGCGGGCGCTTCGTGCCATTCGAGGCCGCTCGTGGGATGGTGGGTCTGGTACAGCGCCGCGACGTTCTCCCAGGGGCTCAGGCGTCCGTAGGCGCTCAAGCCGATCCTGAGGTCACGCAGCGATGCGGACGCGACGGCACGCACGTCCTGCCGGGCGAGGTCGAGTTCGGTCAGGATGCGTCGGACGTGCACCTCGAAGGCCTGTCCCGCGGGGGTGAGTTCGACTTCTCGGCGGCCACGTGATCGGATGACCAGTTCAGCGCCGATGCGGGTTTCGAGGTCGAGGATCAACCGGCTCAGGTGCGGCTGCGTGAGGTTGCAGCGTCTCGCGGCCCGTCCGAAACTCAACTCTTCGGCGAGCACGACGAAGCAGCGTAACTGTCGAATGTCCATGCGTCCTCGTTCTGGCGGCCCGGGCGAAGGTGACCCATGGCCGCTGGCGCCGTCGTCTCGGGTGCGGTTGGGGTTGTGACGGGCGCGCGCCTCGGTCATGCTCGCGTGGGGTACGTGACGGGTCGATCGTGGAAGCGGGGTGGGGACGCGGCGGTGTTCTCGTGCCCGGGCGGGTCGGTGCGCACGGCGGTCACGAGGTCGAGGAAGCGGTCGACGTTGGGGCTGTGCAGATGCCACACGGCGACGAGTTCGACGTGCATGTCAAGGCCGGTGAGCGGCCGCAGCACCACCTTTCCTGGCAGGGGGTGCGCGGAGCCGACGTTCAGGTGCAGGCCAAGCCCGGACGCGACGAGACGCCGGATGTCGTGGACGCCTGGGGTGGGCTCGCGCTGCCCGAGCCACCGAATGCGGGCGTCCGGGTGGGCCGCGCGGGCCGCGCGCGCGAGGTGCGGCAGCAGACCGTCCACGTGTTCCGTGTGGATCGCGAGCAGGGTTTCCCCGGCGAGGTCCTCGGTGGAGATCACGTCTTGAGCGGCGAGACGATGGTCGCGTGCGACGAGGACGGTCAGCGGTTCGGTGACGAGCGAGGCGACGTGCAGGTCCGTGAGGTTCGCCGGGAGTGTCGTGACGCTCAGGTCCACCTGTCCCGTCAGCAGGGCGGCGCGGCCGTGTTCGGCGTGAACGCTCTGGGGGAGGACGCGGACGTTCGGGTACCGCCGCCGGAAGGCGCGCAGCAGTTCGACGACCAGGGTGCCGTAGGCGGATTCCTCCAGAGCGACACGAAATTCGGGCAGGGGGCGTTTGGCGTGAAGTCGCTTGACGCCGTTGTCGAGTTCGTGGAGGGCGGCCCGGGCGGCCGCGATGAACTCGGCGCCTTCCGGGGTGAGGGTGACGTGCCGTTTGTCCCGGTGGAACAGCCGTGTGTGCAGTTCGTCTTCGAGCTCGGCCACGAGACGGCTGAACGCGGGTTGTCCCAGGTTGCAACGTTCGGCCGCCTTGGTGAAGTTCAACACGTCGGCCAGCACGATGACGCTGCGCAGTTGTCGGATCTTCATCGAGCGGTCCTTTCCGTCAATTGACGCGCTGCCGTTCGGGTCTTGAGCCGGTCACGTTTCACGGTCCGGTGTGCTTGGTCGTCGGCTGGAGGGTACGTGGTGTCGGAGCGCGGCGTCTATCGCGCCCGTACAGCAGAGGTTCGCCCCTGTTCGCAGATGTGACGTGCGTGCGTGGGGTCGGCTGTCCGGTCGGGTGGGGCGGGTGCGTTCCGGTGAGGTGCTGACCGCGTCAGGGGGTGTCGAACGCGCGCTGAAGCGCGGCGCTGGCTTGCCGGACGGCTTCCCGCGTGGCGGGGGTGTCCTTGAGGGCGTTGAGCATCATGAAGTCGTGGATGGTGCCGAGATAGCGCAGCATGGTGGTGCGGACGCCGGCTGCGGCGAGTTTGCGTGCGTACGCTTCGCCTTCGTCGCGAAGTGGGTCGTTTTCATCGACCAGCAGCAGCGCTTCGGGCAGGCCGGTCAGGTCCTCGGTGGTGGCGCGAAGGGGTGAAGCGAGGATGTTCGCGCGGTCCGTTTCGTTGGGTGCGTAGGAATCCCAGAACCACTGCATGGCGCGCCGGGTCAGCCAGGGACCGTCCGCGAAGGTCTCGTAGGAGGCCGTCTGGTCGTTCGCGTCGGTGACGGGGTAGAACATAAGTTGCATCCTGAAGCTGACGTCTCCGCGCTGCTTGGCCATCAGGGCGAGCGCGGCGGTCAGGTTCCCACCGACGCTGTCACCGGCGACGGCGAGGCGGGTGCTGTCGAGCCGGGCGTCGTGACCGTGCCGCGTCACCCACCGCGCGGCGGCGTAGCCCTGCTCGAGAGCGGTGGGAAAGCGCGCTTCGGGTGATGGGGTGTAGTTGACGAAGACGATCGCGGCGCCGGATTGCGTGGCGAGGTCACGGATCAGGCGGTCGTGGGTGTCCTTGTCCCCGAGGATCCAGCCGCCACCGTGCAGGTACACCACGGTGGGCAGGAGTTCCCGCACGCCTTTGGGACGCACCACGCGGACGCTGACGTCGCCGACGTCCCCGCCGGGAATGACGCGGTCTTCCACGTCCGCGTCGGGGCCGATGGTGCCCTGCTGGGCCGCGCGAAGCGTTTCGCGGGCGTCGTGCGGGGTGAGGGTGTACAGGGGCGGGCCTCCCGCCGCGGCGAGGGCGTCCACGAAGTGTTGGGTGACGGGTTCGAGGATGTTGGCGTTGGCGTATCCCGGGACGGGCACTTGCGGACCTGCGGTCATGTGGCGCTCCTTTACGGGAAACGGGCGAACGGTGAGGGCGTGGCGGCGCGTGGAGCCTGCGGTGATGACCCGGGTCGGTCATGGGGTGACCGGGCGGCGCGTTCTGTGAAGGTCTGACGTTCATGTCGGTCCTCCAGCGGCTTTCGATGTTCGGTTTGGGGCCGCCTGATGAGCGCGTCTCCGCGTCCCGTGGGGTCATCCTGAGGTTTGTTGGGATGACTTGTCATCCTGCCAAAGAGTGAATGCGGACTTGATGAATGGTCCTCTCGAGGAGTGAGGGTGCCGGTGCGGTCCTGGTGGTCGTTCGTCCTGAGGTGAAGTCTCGTGCCGACGCGCCGAACCACATTCGGCGCGTCAGGGTTGTAGTCCTTTCCGGCGGTGGTGAGCGGATTCATGGCTTAAGCTGTTGTTTATTCCTGTTTGGCATGATTGAGGAATTACAGCGTGGTGAAGGGAAGCGCACATGTTGATGTGATTGGGTTCCTGTCAGAAGTAGAGGTGAGGAAGCATTTCCACGTGCGTTTCGCAGTACACTCCTCTCACTCACCCGGCGCCCAGCGGTCGTTTTCTTTCCGGACGAGCGAGACACGGAGTGCCTGACATCCTGATGTCGGCGCCGCGTCACTGTTCCTGACGGTCCTCACGTCGACCTGGTCGGCCACTCGATACGCGGGCTCGTCAGAGCGCTGCCTGGGAGGGCGTTATGTTCGAGCGGGTGCATCCCCTGGCCTTCAAGCTCAGGGTGCCGAGGGTCACACAACCGATCCTGGAGCGGCCACGGTTGTACGACATGCTCGCGCGGGGCCTGCGGAAGAAGCTGACGCTGGTGGCCGCGCCGCCCGGATTTGGCAAGACGACGCTGGTCGCGGCCTGGGTGTCGTTTCAGCTCGCGGACGCGGCGGACGCGCCGCGAGTCGCGTGGGTGTCACTGGAAGCGGATGACAACGTGCCCTTGCGGTTCTGGAGGTACGTGCTCACCGCGCTCGACAAAAGCGTGCCGGGCTGCGCCGAAACGGCGCTGGCGGCGCTGACGTCCCCCTCGTCACCGCCTCTGGAAGAGATCCTGTCCATGCTGATCGACACCTTGCACACGCAAGAGCGACGTGTCGTGCTGATCCTGGATGACTTTCATCATGTGACGGACCCGGTGATCGGACGCGCGTTGATGTATCTGCTGGAGCACCTGCCGGAGGCGTTGCACGTGACGCTCCTCAGCCGGTCGGAACCAGGCATCGCGCTCGCGCGTCTTCGCGCGCATCGACAGGTGAGCGACCTCGGTCCGGATGATCTGCGCTGCACTCTGGCCGAAGCTCGCGTGTTTCTCGATGAAGTCGCGGGCCGCGCCTTGCCGCAAGACCTGGCCCGTGAACTCAACGACCGTGCCGAAGGCTGGCTGGTGGGACTGCAACTGCTGGCGTTGTCCTTGCAGAACGATCGTGAAGAGCAGACGCTGCTGAACGAACTTCGGGGCACGCAACGGTTCGTGCTGGATTACCTGATGGATGAGGTGCTGCGCCGACAACCGGAGGAGATGCAGCAGTTTCTGCTGCGCACGTCCGTGCTCGAACGGCTCAACGCCTCCCTGTGTGACGCGGTGCTCGAACGGTCGGACAGTCAATTGATGCTGCTCGGCGCGGAGCAGCGCCAACTGTTCCTGGTCGCCCTTGACCAGGGCCGCACGTGGTTCCGGCTGCACACCTTGTTTCGTGAGGCCTTGCTCAGTCGGCTGGCCCTGTGGGGTCCGGAGTTGCCACGCGCGTTGCACGCACGCGCCAGCGACTGGTTCGCCACGTCGGGTGATCTGTTCGCCGCGGTGGCGCACGCGGTGCGGGCGGACCGTCCTACCCGCGCGGTGGAACTGCTCGCCGCGGTTCCGGCCGAGCAGATGATGGATTCCACCTTCGCGCCCGCCCTGCTCGACTGGTTCAAGCAGCTGCCGTCCGACCTCGTGTACGACCAGCCGACCTTGTGGTGGCCGTACATCACGTGGCTGCTGTACAACAGTCAGCATCTCAAGGCCGACCGGTGGCTGGAAGGGCTGCACCAACGGCTGCAGGACGAGACGCGGACGCTGCCGGGCCTGCCACGCGAACAGCGTGTGTTTCTGCAGGGCATCCTCGCCGCGAACCGCGCGACCGTGGCGGGCCTGTCGGGTGACGGTCCACGCGCCAGGGAGCTCGCGGAACACGCGTTGCAGACCTTGCGGGATGACGCTGACCCCGGTCGTTTTCTGGCGTTTGGCGCCTTGAGCGTCGCCGCGTTGATCGACGGGCGGTTGCGGCAGGCGAGTGACCTGACGTTGGAGGCAGCGACGTCGGCGGAGCAGGGAGGGCAGCACAAGGTGGCGCTGGTGTACGGCGTGACGGGCGCGTTGTACCAGTACTGGGACGGGCGTCCACGTGACGCGTACGCGACCCTGGAACAATTCGTCGAGGTGGGTGGGCCGCCGTTGATTCTGGACACCGACGGGTACTCGGGGGTGATCCTCGCGCTGCTGCTGTACGAAGCGAACGATCTCGACGCGGCCCTGACGTCCGTGCGGCAGGGCATTCATCTGGCCGAGCAGCGTCAGTTCACGCAGACACTCGAGATGGGGTACCACGCGCTGGCGTGTGTCTCGTTGGCGCTGGGCGATTACTCGGCCGCGCACCTGGCGCTCGAACAGTTGTCGCCGGTGATGCAGGGCAACGCGTTCAGGCGGACGCTGCTGATCACCTCGGTGCAGGTGAAGTTGTGGTGCGCCGCGGGGCAGGTGCTGGTCGCGCGGCACTGGGCGGAGCACCTGGACAACGCCGCCCGTCCGGAGTCCAGGTTCGCGCGCGCGGTGGAGGACGTCGCGCGGGCACGGGTGTGGCTGGTGTGCGGGGAGCCGCACCGCGCGCTGGAGGTGCTCGATGGCCTCAAGGGCGAGCCGCTGCTTGAACAGATGGGCGGGGTCGCGCTGGACGTGCACGTGCTCACGGCGCTCGCGTACGGGCAGCGTCAGGAGCCCCGCGCCGCGCTCGAAGCGCTTTCGATGGCGGTGCGTCGTGGAGAAGCGCAGCGTCAGCTGCGCCCCTTTCTCGATCAGGGCGCGCCGATGCTCGAGCTGCTCACCCGCCTGCAGCGGGAGGGCGCACCGTCCGTGTCCACGTCGTACCTGCGTGACCTGCACCACGCCTTGAGCGGCGCGGTCATGCCCACCCCGCCGGGTTCCGCGGGAACGTCCGTGCAGCAGGAACGGAGGGTCGAGGTGGGCCTCAGCGCACGTGAACTCGAGACGCTGACCCTGCTGGCGCGTGGTCTGTCCAACGCCGACGCGGCCCGACTGCTCAACGTCAGCGTCCACACCGTCAAAAGTCACGTCCGAAGCGTGCTGTCCAAACTCAACGCTCAGAACCGTACGCAGGCGGTGGCGCAGGCACGCGCGCGCGGCTTGCTGTCACGAGACGAATGACGCCCCCGGCCCCGCACGGTCCGATCAGCCGGTCGGCGCGGGAACTCGTTCTTTCGAGTGAGCGCTCCACGCTGAGCGACCCGTCTTTGGTGGGATGACAAGTCATCCCGCCTGCGCGCACCGTACCCTCAGAGGAGGGAGGCCGGGCGAAGTCAGCCGTGGCGCGGCCCGCGCCCACCAGGCTGACCCGGCGCAGATCCATTCGGCCACGAGCCCACAGTCCGGACCGTCCTTCGTGACGTCCTGACCGGACTCGCGTCACACGATCGGTCCTGAAGGACCTGGAGGGGTGAGGGTATGCCGTATCTGACGGTCGGTCGGGAAAATTCCGGGGACATCCAGCTGTACTACGAAGACCACGGTCAGGGTCAGCCGGTGGTGCTCGTCGCTGGGTTTCCGCTGGGCGGCGCGTCCTGGGAGCGGCAACTCCCACCACTGCTGAGCGCCGGGTACCGCGTGATCACCTATGACCGTCGAGGGTTCGGGTTGTCCAGTCAACCGGCCGTCGGGTACGACACCCTGACCCTCACGGAGGACCTCAACGCGCTGCTGACCGCGCTGGAATTGCGGGACGTGCTGCTGGTGGGCTTCTCGATGGGCACCTGCGAAGTCGTCCGGTACGTCGGCCTGTACGGCACCGAGCGTCTGCGGAAGGTGGTGCTGATGGCGCCGGTGCAGCCGTTCCTGCTGCAGACGGACGACAACCCCGAAGGGGTACCGCGTGACGTGTTCGACGGCATCATGAATCAGATTTCCACGGACCGGTTCGCGTACCTCGGCGCGTTCGTCCACAACTTCTACAACGTGGATGAACTGGGCGGCACCCGCATCAGTGACGAAGCTGCCCGCGCGACCTTTCAGATGTCGGTGGTGGCCTCCCCCATCGCGACGCGGGAAAGCGTGCTGACCTGGATCGACGACTACCGTCAGGACCTGACCCGGCTCGACGTGCCGCTGCTGGTGATGCAGGGCAAACGCGACCGGAACCTGCCGATCGACAAGACCGGTCGGCGGCTGCCGGCCCTGGTGCCTGGCGCGCGACTGGTGGAGATCGACGGGCCGCACGCGTTCGTATGGACACACGCCGACGAGGCGAACCCGGCGCTGCTGGACTTCCTCGGGCAGGAAGTCACGCAACCGGCGTGACGTTCGGAAGCCGTCGAGATGACCCGCGTCCCCCCGATGGGGAGGTGGTCGTGACAGCCCGCGCCATCGGTGGAGGGCAAGGAGGAAGTCGACATGCAGGACGAACTGCGTCGTGATGAGCCTGATCCGTCCTTCAAGCAGAAGGCGGAAGGGGACCGTGACGAGCTTGGACCGAACGAAACCGGTTGGGGCACCCCGGGATTCGACCCTGCCGACGAGGAGAAAGCCGAAGGCGACTGAGGCCCTCGTGACCCTCGCGAAAGGTGACGCTGGTGAACCGAGACGTACAGCTCAACAAAGGTCACTTCCGGTACTGGTTCGCTCATCACCTGGTCAGTGTGATCGACACGCCCCGGGTGCTGCGGGAGGTGCTGCTCGAAGCGGCGGAGCTGGGATTGCGTGAGGAGGACGTCATCGTGCTGTACGGTGACGCGGGGGAACGCTGGCTCGACGCGACAGGCGCGCCACGGCCTGTTCGGTCGTCTGGTGCGCTGGTCGCAGTTCCTGACCGACGAGGCGGCCGAGCTGCAGGGCTACAGCGAGAGCCTCGCCGCGGGAAGTTACGTCCTCGTGCTGCACGTCGAGCACGACAGCCCACGGCATCATCATCTGCTCGCGCACCTCCGAAGGGTCGGCGCGCGTGACGTGCGGGACTTCGGTCCGGTCGTCACCGACCCCGAGGGGTGACGTGACGGCGTGAAAGGACACCACCTCGTCACGACCGGCGCCTCCTCCTCCGTCCTCAGGAGTACAGATCGGCGCGTGTCGCGGGCAACGCCACCCGCCCCCGCTCGTCCGGACGGGCCAGCAGCGCCTGGTGCAGCGCGAGGTGACCCCAGGCGAACTGATGGGCGCTGCCCGCCAGGTACAGCCGCCACAACCGCAATCGTTCCTCGCCCACCTCCCCCACCGCCTCTGCCCACCTCGCTTCGAGTCGTGACAGCCAGTGCCGCAGGGTCAGCGCGTAATGCTCACGCAGGTCTTCGACGTCACGCACCTCGAACCCCACCTCCTCCGCGTCCCGCAGAGTCTGCCAGACGGGCAGGATCTCTCCATCCGGGAAGATGTAGCGCTGGATGCACTGCCCGCTCGCCACTTCCCTCGAGGTGCGCAGCGTCACCGGGCCCTGCGAGATGGCGTGGTTGAGCATCAACCCGCCCGGCTCAAGGGCGTTCCATGCCGCGCGGAAGTACGCGGGCAGTTTCGCCGCGCCCACGTGCTCGGCCATGCCGACGCTGCTGACCTTGTCGAAGCTGCCCGTCACTTCGCGGTAGTCGAGCAGCTCGAACCGCACGAGGTGAGCCAGACCGCGCTCCACGGCGCGGCGCCTCGCCTCGTCGAGCTGACGTTCGGACAGCGTGATGCCCGTCACCCGCACGCCGTACCGCTCGGCGGCGTACAGCGCCAGCCCACCCCAGCCACAGCCGATGTCCAGCAGCCGCTCACCCGCACGCAGACGCAACTTGCGGCAGATCAGGTCCAGCTTGGCCGTCTGCGCCTCGTCGAGGGTCTTGTCGCCCCGGGGGAAGTACGCGCAGGAGTACACCATCCGCTCGTCCAGCCAGAGCCCGTAGAAGGCGTTGCTGACATCGTAGTGATGCCGCACGGCCTCCCGATCACGGCGGGGGCTGTGCTGTCCGCCCCTCAGCCTCGCGGCGAGCGTGGGGCGGCGCTCCACCTCACGGCGGAGTGCGCCGAGGTCGCGGGTGAGGGCGAGCAGGTCGGCGGCGCCCAGGCGGGGCGCGAGCTGCTCGACCGCCTCGAAGACGGCGAGGAGGTCCCCGTCGATGTCGAAGTCGCCACGCATGTACGCCTCACCGACGTTGAGATCCACGGGAGGACGCAACATCCGCGCGAGCGCGTCGGGGCGCCGCAGGATGAGGGCGGCGTCCCTCTCGCCGTTCGGGGCGGGCAGGACGTCGCCATCCCAGAGCCGCACCTCGAAGCGCCGCGTGGGTGGGAGGACACGGGTGAGGAGTTGCCGGGTGAGTGGGGAGGCGCGATCAAACCCTGAGGTGCGTTCGGCCATGCCTCAGCGTACTCCGTACGTCAGAAGCGTCCACACACGACCGCCGCCTTCGTCATTCCAGCCTGGACGAACTGCCCACCACAGGAATCGAAGGCGTGGGGTGCGCCGCCGTTCCCGCGTCGTCCTCTCCTCCACCCACCGGTGCCGCCCCGGGCGCTCCCTCGACTTCACGCCGCGTCTCGTGAGGTGCACCCCGATCCGCCGCGCGCCGCGCCCGTCGACCTTCTGGGATACCTCCGAGGTCCGTTTCGCACCCGCGGTACGGCGTCGAGGTGGGGTTCGAGCAGCGCGCGGTCATGCCGGCCGGCAGGCGAGCTCCACCGCGCCCGCTTCATGTCAGTCGCGGCGTCGTCGCCGGCCACGGCTCGGGTCGCCTCGACGCCTGGTCATCCCACGGCCGTCCCCGTGTTCGAGTGGGAGGTGTTCCCGGAGTGTGCCCGCCCTGAGCACAGCGTGCTCACTCCTCACGGCGGAACGCCAGCACCACCTTCCCCCCGGCCGGAACGACTTCCGCCCACACTCGCCCCCCGTGCCGCGCGAGGGTACGCCGCACGTTCGGCAACCTCACCCGCTCCGGCCTGCCCGTCACGCCCGAGGACGGCACGGCCACGTCGAACAACGCCTCCGCTTCGTCGGGCGTCAGGCCCGGCCCGTTGTCCCGCACCCCACCCGCGGCTCCCGCTCGTCCTCCTCGCACCCGAGCTGCACGATGGGAAGCTCCTCACCTCGCGTGACGTCCAGGGTGCGCGCCAGCACTTCCGTCAGTGCGAGGCGCAGCATGCCCGCGTCGCCCCGCACGACTGGCAGGCGCCCCGGCAGCCCCTCCGTCCTGCGTCCCTGCCGGGCCGGTTCGGGGCCGCTGCGCACCTGCACCACGAGCTGATCGAGCGGCACGTCCTCCGCCTGCGAGCGGCACCCATCGGTCCTCGGGTCCTTGGACGTCGGTTCACGGCTCTTCTCGCCATGCCTGCCGCAACACCCGCCGCCAGTTTCCGTTCGCCAGCCTCAGCAGCGTCGCGTCGTCGTACCCGGCCTCCCTCAGTCCCTCCAGCAGCGCGGGTACGCGGCTCGCGTCGCCCACCACGCGCGGCACGACCGCCCCGTCGAAGTCCGACCCGAACGCCACGCCCTCCACGCCGACACGCTCCACGAGGTACTCCACGTGCCGCACCAGCACCTCCAGGGCCGTGTCGGGCTCCAGGTGCGCGTCGGGTCGGACGTCGTTCACGGCGAAGTTGAACCCCACCACCCCACCCGAGTCCCGCACCGCCGCGAGCTGCGCGTCCGTCAGGTTCCGCGTCGAGGGGCACACCGCGTGCGCGTTGCTGTGCGTCGCCACCAGCGGCGCCGACGAGTGCCGCGCGACGTCCCAGAAGCCGCGTTCGTTGAGGTGCGACACGTCGATCATCACGCCGAGCTCGTTGCAGGCTCGCACGAGGTCCACGCCGGCGGGCGTGAGGCCGGGCCCCGTGTCGGGCGAACGTGAGTACGCGAAGGGCACGCCGTGCCCGAATCGATTCGGGCGGCTCCACACCAGCCCCAGGGAGCGCAGCCCACGCGCGTGCAACTCGAACAGCACCTCGAGGTCCTCGTCGATCGCGTCGGCCCCTTCGAGGTGAACGATGATCCCGAAGGGCCCCTGGTGAGTCAGCGTGTCGAGTTCCGCGGCCGTGCGGACGATGCGGACCTGCCCCTGCGCGCGTCGTTCGAGCTGTTCGAGCGCGCCGAGCTGCGCGAGGATCTGCGCGCGCGCCGCGCTGGGATCGAGGGGTAGGGCGAGCCGCACCTCGTACCCGACGTCGGTGACGGTGAGGTCGTCCTCCGGCGCGCGCTCGGGATGCGCCATGAGCGCGAACAGCCCGCCGATCAGGCCGCCCGCGCGGGCGCGGGGCAGATCGAGGTGACCGTCGTCGGACCGCGTGAGGAAGTCGCGTCCGCCTGCCCGGTACTCGCTGAGGAACTGAACGGTGTCGTTGTGGCCGTCGAGGATCGGGAACAGGGAAGGCATCGAAGACCATCATGACTCGGCCCGGGGCGCTGGGACGGTCGAACTGACGCGATCAGCCGGGGGCGTGAAACGAGCTCTCATCGCACAGGGCCTGGTTTGTGCAGACGTCGTGCCGAGGTTCGGTCGCGGGTGATCGGGCGGGGGCCCTGCGAGCTCCGGCCCCGTCTTCCGTGAAGCCGTGTGGGGTCAATCGTGACGTCGGCGCGTCGAGGCGTTCAGGGGTCTTTTCACCTCGGGGACCGCTCGTTGCCGCACTCCTGGTTGACCCGCGGCGCCGCCTCGGTCGAGCCATCAGGTCGTTTCACGCTGGTGAGGCGCCTGTCCTGCCGAAGGCAGATACCGGGTATCTACGTCGAGATACCCGGTATCTGTGCTTGCGCACGAAGGTGATTCAGTCGCCGAGCAACGCGTTCAGCTGCCGTTCGAGGTCGTCGATGAGCCGTTCGGCCTGCCGGGCCTTGTCGCCCTTGAGCCGGGCGAGTCGTGGGAGCGTCCTGGTGAGGTGGGCGAGCCGCGTCCTGACGGTGGGCACGCCCGCCGTGAGCGGCGCGCGGGCGAGTTGACGCAGCTGCGCCGCGCTGAGCTTGTCCGTGACGGCTTGCTCGAGCAGGCGCGTGCGGCGCTCGCCGTCGGGGAGATGCACGAGTTCGGCGCAGACCTTCGCGTCGATCACGCCTCGGCGGATGGCGTCGTGCTCGGCGGACGTCATCTTGAGGATCGCGGCGCGCCGCAACGCCCAGGTGGTGACGCCCGTGCCGTACAGTCGGCGCAGCAGCGCCTCGGCGCCGCGCTCGTCCGGCGCGCCGTTGCGAACGGCGTTGAGGTAGCTCACGACCTCGGGGACGCTCAGGCCCAGCGTGCGGCCGAGCAGGTCGAAGCCGACGAGGGTCTCGGTGACGAGGTCGAGGTCCCGACGCTGGGCGTTCTCGACGACGGCGAGTTCGTACGCGCGCTCGTCGTTCACGTCGAGGAACACGACGGGAACGCTGGTCAGGCCCGCGAGCCTCGCGGCGCGCAGGCGCCGCTCACCGGCGATGAGGACGACGACGCTGCGTTTGCGGCGGACGAGCAGCGGTTGCAGCACGCCGTAGGTGCGGATGTTCTCCGCGAGCGCGGAGAGCGCGTCGTCCGTGAAGTCCTGACCTCCCAGCAGTCGGCGTGGGTTGAAGCCGTCCTCCACGGTGATGTCGGAGATCGCGACCTGATTGACCGCGTGGTCGTTGAGGTCGTCCAGCAGCGAGGCGACGTTGGGCGCGGCGCGGCTCACGGGGCTCCTCACGGGCTCACCACGGCCGGATCGTTCGTCTGAACGACCCCGAGGGCCACGAGCAGGTCCCGGGTGACGTTGCGGACGTCCTGCGCCACCTCGGCGTTCGGGCGGTAGTGCACGACGGCGCGGCGGTCACGTTGCGCGTCCATCATGACGACGCTGTCGCGGATCTGGCTGGAGAGCGGCGCGAGCTGGCTGTAGTCGTGCAGGTTGGCGAGCAGGGTCTTGTACGTGTTGGTGTTGGCGCGGACGCGGTTGGGGATGAGCATGCGAATCTGGAAGCCCGGCGCGTACATGCGGGCGCTCCGGACGAGCTTGACGAGCTTGTCGAGGTTTTCGAGTCCCTTGTCGCCGCTGACGGGAACGAGCAGGTGGTCGGCGGCGGCCATCGCGGCGTTGAGCAGGGGCGTGATGCCAGGCTTGGTGTCGATCAGGATGAAGTCGTAGCGGTCGGCGACGCGGTTGAGCGCCTCTCGCAGGTTGCCGATCAGGGTGAGGTCACCGGCGATCTTGTTGTCGAGCTGGTACAGCGCGTCGTTGCTGACCCAGATGTCGACGCCGTGGACGTGCAGGGGTGAGGGCAGCGCCGCCTCGTCCGGGTCGGTGTCGAAGACGCTGGCGATGGTGTGGGTGGCGAGCCGGCCGGGAAGCGCGGCGGCGGGGGTGTCCTCGGTGGGGTCGTGCAGTCCGAGGGTTTTGGTGAGGCTCGCCTGGGGGTCGCTGTCGATGAGGGCCACCTTGTACCCCTGGTCGGCGAGGGTGAGGGCCAGTTCGCGGGTGATGGAGGTCTTGCCTTCACCTCCTGAGATGTTGCTGACGACGATGCGGTGGGCCATGCGGTTCTCCTGTGGGGGGGCGGTGTGGCGGCGTTGCGCGTCGAGACGCCTCAGGGTGAGGTAGTCCTCGATGGGGACGAGGGCGGCGACGGGACTGGTGAAGCGTTCGATGACGACGCGTTCGCCACGTTCGACCTGACGGAGGATGCCCGCCAGCGCGTCGCGAAGGTCACGACTTTTGACGCTGGACGCGGCTCCTTCTTGTGACATGAGGGCATCGTACAGGAGCGGGACCACCTCCGACAAGCAAAGGTGTACCACTTTCGACGCCGAGTCCCCCTCGATCCGAAGAGATACCGGGTATCTGATGTCGACGTCGAGTCCCCCCTCGGTCCGTGTAGATACCGGGTATCTGAACTCAGAAGATCAGGCGAAACGGCCGGAACCTCCAGGTCCACGGGCAGAACCGCCAGCGGACGACGAGCGCGGCGCGGCTCACCTCCCCGCCCTCGCGCTCCCGGAGTCCACACGAGGCGCACGAGCGCCGCGAGCGCCAGTCGACCATCACGCTCCTCTCGATCGGCGGACCTTCACCGGGACCGACGCACACCCGGGTCAGCGTCGACGGTCCGCGACCTGCCACCCACGCGTGAGGGTCGCCACGGCCCCGTGCAGCAGGAGCGCACCCGCCCTGCCCGCCACACCCGGAGGCGTGGCCTGCTGCCGCGGCGGACCCGGCGCGCCGACGGCGCCATGATGAATCGAGGGCGAACGCGATCCCATCCGGGCCGCGCCCCGTCCCCCAGCCGCTCCGATCGTCACCCTGGACAGGTTGCGATCAGCCTCCGGGACTACCTTGCGCGCAGCATGACCAAGACCAGACCGGCACGCCGCGTTTCGTTCCTGTCGATCGCCCTCACGTCCACGGCCCTCGCGGCCCCCGCGCCGCCCAGCATCTTCGTCGTCGCGCCGAGCGGCGTGCCCGCCGCGGGACCGACCTTCGGCTGCGGTGACCGCCTCGTCGAGGTGGCCCTCACGACCGGCAGCGTCACTCCGATGAAGACGGCGCTCACCACGTTGTTCACCTACCGACCCCGCGACCCGGGTCTGATCAACCCACTGCGCCGCGGTCGACTTCGCGTGGAGCGCATCACCCTCGACGCGCGACGTCGCACCGCCGTCGTGCACCTTTCCGGGACGCTCCAGCTCAACGGAGTCTGCGACGCGCCACGCGTCACGACCCAGCTCAACGAGACCGCGACGCAGTTCCCCAACGTGCGGCAGGCCTGCTTCTTCCTCAACGGCGCTCCGCTGGAACGCGCCCTCGACGAGAGCGGACGGACGATTCCCGCCGACGTCTGCACCCGAACCTTCACGCGTCGCCCGTGACGGTGACGCGCGCCGCGCAGGCGCGGCGCACGCGAGCGGACGTGGGGCGCGGACCCATTACACCGGACCTCGCCCGAGCACCTCGACGGTGTTCGCGCGGCTGACCCCTCGATCTCCCCGGACGCGTTGGTCCGGAGGTCGAGCCGGTCCGACGGGCGTCCGTGCGGTACGTCGTAAGCTGTGAGTTCATGATCGACGTCGTCGTTTCTGCTGCTGACCGCGCGGCCCTGTGGTCCGCCCTCCGTACGCTGCCCGTGACCTGGGAGGCGGTGCCCCAGGCGGGTGTGACGCTGCCCGGGGGTATTCTCCTCAGGCACAGCAACGCGCCGGACGGTGAAGTCGATCATCTGACGGTGACGCTTCACGAGTCCGAGCCCCTCGAGGAGTTGACCTACGGCCTGGGCGACTACACCGAGGAGGAACTGGCGGATCCCTACGCGGTCATCGATCGGTACTGGGAGCAGGGACGTGAACTCGTGCGGGAGCTCGTCATCGAGGCGGAAGGCGCCCTGAGCGAGGGCATCGAGTCCGGGACGGACGCTCGGGGAAGAGCGAGCTGGCTGCTGCCGGACCGGACCATCTCGGTCGGGGTCACGCAGGCGGACAAGGAGTGCCCCATCGAGGTGTGTGTCTGGCTGCTGCCTCCGGGGCTCACCGCGTACGACCTGGGGCTGTGTGTGGCGTTGACGTGACGGCCAGGACGACACCCGGACGCGCGGAGGTCCGCGCGTCCGGGTGTGACCCGGTATGAACGTCGCGGCGCTCAGCTGCCCGTGCGGAAGGTGACGGTGTAGGAGCGCGTGACCTTGCCCTTCGCGGGCACGTCCACCCGCACCTCCAGCCCCTGCGGCGTCCGCGCCGCTCCGCCCTGCACCGTCACGTTCCCGCCCAGCAGTTCGCGGTACTCCACCCGCAGCGCGCGCTCCTTGGCGTTCTCCAGCGTCAGCGTCACCCGGTACACCGTGCTCGTCTTGTCCTGACGCACCACCTGCACGCTCCGCGTGTACCCCACGTCGGGATCACGGCCCAGGTCCAGCTCGATCGGCTCGTTCGCGCTCGTGTCGTTGATGACCGCCTGACCGACGATGCGGCCCTCGTCGCGGACGGTCACCGCGCCCGCCGGGAGCAGCGTGTCCGCCCGCACGCGGTAGTTGCGCTCCAGCTTCCCGGTCGTGCCGGTCGTGTTGAAGCCGGTGGTGAGGCCCGCGTAGCGTTCGAAGCTCACCTTGGGGTCGAGGAAGGGCAGCGTGAGGGTGGACGCGGCGGGCAGCGTGAACGTCTGGGTCAGCGCGTACCGGTACAGCCCACGGCTCTCCCCCTGCGGGCTGATCGCGGGCGCGGGCGCGGCGGTCGGCATGGCCACCCCGCCCTTGGCGGCCCCGTCGAAGGGCAGGGGCGGGCCCTGGACGAGGTTGACGTCCCCGGCGATCAGTTCGCCCGCCGTGACCTCGTACGCCACGTCGCTGTTGTTCCTCAGGTCCGCCAGGCCCGACAGCGTCGCCGACGTGCCGCTCAGGCGCAGGGTGTAGCGCGGCGCCCACGTCACCGCGCGGGTGAGGTAGCTCAGGGTGGCGTCGCCCGGCGCGGCCACGTCGAAGCTGAGCTGCTGCGAGCGCGCGCCCGCGTTCTCGGGGGGCAGCGTGTCGAAGGCGAGCTGTTCGAAGCGGACGTTGCGGTAGCGGCCGTCGGCGTCGCGGATGGTGAGGTCGGAGGCGCGCACCAGGGTGACGCGCTGGGGGGGGCGGCCGTCCTCGAGGAGGGTGACGGTCTGGCCTTCCCGGGTGGCGAGCCAGGAGGCGCGGGCGCGCTGCTGCGCGGCGCGGACGGTGAGGCCTTCGAGGTCGAGGGTGCCGGGAACAACCTGACCGTAGACGCTGTCGGGCAGGTCGAGGGTGAAGGTGGTGGTGGTGACGCGGACGGGGTCGCGGACCTCGCTGAAGGCGGGGTAGATGCGCAGTTGCGAGGCGGAGGCGGTGCCGAGGGTCAGCAGGACCAGCAGGAGTCGCTTCATGAAGGTAGTGTTGGGGACGTCGCCTGACGGGCCATGAGAAGCAGCGCCGGACCTCCATGACCCGCTCGTCGCGCACCCCGGCCCAGCCCGCTCCGAGCGTGTCACGGTCACGTCACCGGTCGTCGGTAGCCTGATGGCATCCGCTTCCGCCCGTCACGCTTCCCTTGGGTATCGACACGAAGAGCGCCGCACGACCACCGCACGTCCGGCCGCGTGCCCGACCCTCACGCGCTGCACGCGCCCTCACCTCAGGAGTCGCCATGAACACCATTCCCACGTCAAGCGAACCGAACGACGCCCACGTCGAGCTCGAACTCGAACGGGTCATTCACGCGGTCGGAGGGACCGTCCTGACCGGAGGACCCGTCTGGGAAGCCGACGTCATCGGCAGTGAAGCCGTGCCGGGCGCGCGGCACTCCGGAATCCTCGACCTCGCCTTCGACCTGTACCCCTGGCCTCCCACGCCCGCGCAGGACGCGGCCCTCGGCGCGCTCGGGTACGGCAGGGGAGACCCGCACGAAGGCGTCGTGACGTACGACCGCCCGGACCGACGGGTGCGGCTGCACTTCTTCGATCCGGAGGGGGACCGGTGGTTCGCGCGCGTCATCACCCGCGACCACGTCCTCGCGGATCCCGGGGGCCGCGCCGCGTACGAGGCCGCGCTGACCTCACCTCACCGGAAGGTGCTGTTCGACGAACTCGACGTTCGCGCGCACGACTGGTACGTCCGGAAGGTCGGGTGGACGCCCGTGACGGACCTCGCCCGTGACCTCGCGGACCTGCCCGCCCCGTGGGTCGTGACGAGCGGCTGGGCGGTCGATCTGCACGCCGGTGAGGTGCAGCGGGCGCATCGTGACCTCGACGTCTCCGTCAGCCGCGCGGATCAGTCGGCGCTGCTCGGGCATCTGCACGGGCGAGGCTGGCGTCTGGACGTCGTCGACGAGGGCCGGTACCGGCCCTGGACGCCCGGTGAGACGCTGGAGGCGCCGATCATGCAGGTGCACGCCCGCCAAGGAAGGCGGTTCGTGGATGTCCTGCTCGGCGAAGGCGCGCTGGGCGGCGTGCCGGGAGAGCCGTGGCGGTTCCGACGTGACCCCACCGTGACGCGCGACGCGGCCCTCGCGCGCCGGGTCGGTCCGCTCGGCGTGCCGTACCTCGCGCCGGAACTCGTCCTGCTGTTCAAGAGCAGCTTCCACGGCGCCGCGCCGCGCGGCAAGGACGCCCAGGACTTCGAACGGACGCTTCCCCTCCTCGACGACGAGGCGCGCGCGTGGCTGGCGCAGGTGCTCGCGCGTCGCCACCCCGGGCATCCCTGGATCACCCGACTTCAGGAGGACACCTGAAGGTCCGACCGTCGGCCGCGCGCTCCTGACCGGGTGCGTCGGGTGGACGTGCGTCATCGGCCCGCCCTGACCCGCGGGGCTCAGCGACGCTCGAACGGTCGTACGGCGGACGTGGTGAGGTTGAGCTCGGTCACGCCCAGCCCGGCCCCCGCGGCGACGCTCAGCACCGCGTGCTGCTCGTCGCGGTCCGCGCGCCGCACCCACCACGACGCGACGACTCCCCCGCTCGTCCGTCGGTGGAGCTGCTGCCAGCCGTGCGAGGTGAGCTGCGCCGCGTAGTGCCGTTCGATCACGTCGAGGGACAGGCCGGACTTCAGCGTCGCGGTCGTGGAGCTCGACGAGGGCGTCACCGGACCGATCGTCGCGTCGACGGTGACGCCCTCGGGAGGGACGAGCGCCGGAAGCACCACGCCCGGATCCCGCGCGGGGGCGGCGTTCGGGACGGGCAGCACCTCCGGGAAGGTCAGCTCGAAGGTGAGGTCGGTCCCGTGAGGTCGGGGGTCGAGCCGCACGAAGAGCCGCGCGCCTCGCTCCTGGAAGTGGAAGGTCGCGTCGAGCGGCAGGGAGGACGACTGGAACCCCCACCGCGGCGCCCCCGCGACCTTGACGTCGTGCCATCCGGCGCGGTCCAGCGCGGCGCGGAGCGCGCGGAGCGTGTCGGGTGCGGAATCGCGCGCGCTGAGGTACACCCAGGTGATCGGGTGGCCGTCCGGTTCCGTCCGGGTGACGCTGCCCGCGACGCGCAGCGAGGTGGGCAGGGGCAGCGGTACGGTCAGGTCGCGTGGCAGCACGCCGACCGTGACGGTGGCCGGGGGCGCGCCGGGCGTGCCGAGGGTTCTGAGCAGCAGGTCCTCGGCGGGCGTCATGGCGGAGGTGGGCGTGACCTCGGCGAAGCTCAGGGAGGTCAGGAGCAGCAGACCGGGCACGGCGTGACGGATCGTCGTGAACATGCCGAGCACCTTGCCACGCGGCTCGTGACGTCACCGTGACACCCGGACGTGCCGCGCCTCGTCACGGAGGCGCGGCACCAGAGCCTTGCCCTCTCCTTGTCGAGAGGAGGAGCCCCGTCGCGACTTCAGCGAGTGGGAACGGGCCGCTCGAAGGCGACCGTCTCCCCGTCGTTCGGGACGAGCACCCGCTCCGAGAGGTCGGCCCTGGTGATCGCGGCGTTCAACGCGTCGCGGGTGACGGTCATGTGATCGTACGCTTCGAGGTGCACCGCGACGATCGTCGCGTCACGCGCTTCCCGGGCGAGCGTGACGGTCTGCTCGGCGTCCATGATGATCAGGGTGCCCGCGATCACCGCGCCGCCCGAGTGCGTGACGATCACGTCCGGTCGGTGCCGGGCGAGGACCTCGCGCACGTCGTCGGTGAGGAGGGTGTCGCCCGCGAGGTACACGGTGGGTTCCCCCTCGGCGCGCAGCACGAGGCCGCTCACCTGCCCCATCGCCTCTCCGACCGGTCCGGTGCCGTGCGTGCCGGTGGTGCGGGTGAGGTGAATGCCGTTCCAGGTCTCCTCACGCTCCAGCGGCGTGACGTCCGTGAAGCCTGCCGTCCTGAGGGCGCCCACGTCACCGGGCTGCGCGAGCAGCCTGAGGTTCGTCGGGAGGCGGACGGGGTCGAGGTCGAGGTGATCCCGGTGCAGGTGCGACACCCAGACCAGCTCGGCGCCCCGCGTGACGTCGTCCTCGGGGACGGGCAGGTCCACGGTGGGGTTGAGGCTGACGCCGGCGAGGCTGGGCTGACTGTGCCTCGGCGCGAGGAACGGATCGACGAGCAGAACGCGGTCGGCGTACGTGAGACGCAGGGTGGCGTTCCGGACGAGGGTCAGTCGCATGATGTTCTCCATGAGGGGGCCGCTCACGCCACGCGAGGGTAGGTGAGGGGAGAGGCGGGAGGCCGTCAGAAGTGCGGAAGGAGAAGCGCGTCCTCACCTTGCCCGGCCCGCTCGTCGAGCGCGCGCAGTTGCGCGGTGAGTTTGCCTCTGAGCAGGGTCATCGCGTCGATCCGGTTCGTGACGTCCGCGATCTTGCGGGTGTAGAACGCGCGGAGGTCCTCGACGGTCGCGCCCGAGCTCGTCGGGTCGTCCTGGAAGCACGGCGCCCAGCGCCCGATCTCGTCGAGGGTGAAGCCGACGCTGAGGAACAGCTGGATGAGGCGGACGCGGTCGACGTCGGTGGCGTGGAAGACGCGGTACCGGTTGTCCTCACGCGTGGCGCTGAGGAGCCCGAGCTGGTCGTAGTGACGGATGGCGCGGACGCTGACGCCCGTCGCGGTCGAGACCTGTCCGATGCGCAGCTTCTCCATGCCCTCAAGGTAAACCCTGACACCTGCGTCAGAGTCAAGGGGGAGGAGCGAGGAGCGTCGCGTCAGGCCGCTCGTCACACGCCGCGAGCGGTGAGGGCGAACGAGCGGCGCCTCCTCCCGGGACGTACGCTGCGGCCCCTCATCCCTGCACCTCCTGCGACGGGAGCTCGCTCAACGCTCGCCGCAACGTGCCCAGCAGCACCTCCTGACCTGCACTCGCGGCGCTCCCCGGCGCGCGGAGCAGCTTGAGCTGCACGGACGGCAGGGGCCGCTCGAGCGTCAACGCGACCAGCGTCCCGGCGCGCACCTCGTCCTTCACGACGAACGCCGGCAGCAACGCCAGGGCGTCCTCGTCCCTCAGGACATGCCGCTTGACCGCCTCGATGCTGCCGAGCGCCCGCGTCGGCGCCTCCGGCAGGCCCGCCGCGAGGAACGCGCCGCCGAGCAGCCGCGCGTACGTCCCGGCGGTGTACGTCATCGTCACCACGCGACCCCACAGGTCATCCAGCCGCACCCGCCGCCCCACGAGCGGATGTCGCGGGTGCACGCACAGCACGAGCGGCGTCTCCCCGAGAATCCGCGCGCCTTCACGGGTGTCCTCGGGACGGGCGGGCTCGACGAGCACCGCGACGTCCACGTGCCCCGTCAGGACCTGCTCACGGATGGCCGGGCACAGCCCGAGGCGCACGTCGAGCGTCACGTGCGGCAGGTCCCGAAGGAGCCGCGCGGTGACGTCCGGGATGAGGTACGAGCTGACCGACTCGTTCGTCGCGAGCGTCAGGCGGGATGCTCGCCGGGCGTCGAAGGTGCGCGCGGCGTCCAGGAGCTCCTCCTCGGTCGCCGCGAGTCGCGCCGCGAACTCCAGGATCGCTTCCCCGACGGCCGTGAGACGAACCCCTCGCGGTTCACGCGTGAAGAGCTTGTGCCCGAGGGCGCGTTCGAACTCCAGCACCGCGTTCGACATGGTGCTCTGCGCCACGTCGAGCTCGCGGGCGGCGCGGGTGAAGCTGCCGTGCCGGTGCACGGCGAGGAACATCCGCACCTGCCGCAGATCGACACGGGCATCCATGCCTGAAGGGTACCGGGCCCGCGAGTCGGAGGCAACCGCGCCGGCGAGGGATGCGCCGCACCGATGCTCGGCATCGACATTCCCGATGACGCCCGGGGTGATCCTACGCTGCGGTCACGGCCCGTCGGCCGAGGAGGTAGGACATGAACGTGACCGTCGTCGGCACCGGAGACATGGGTGGCGCGCTCGTCCGCGCACTCGCCCCGCATCATCAGGTCCGCTGGACCGGCCGGGACGTGCGCGTCACCGAACGGCGCGTCGAGGCGCTCGGCCTGAGCGGTCAGGTCGGCGTGGCCGAGCTCGCGCGGGCGCTCGACGCGGACGTGGTGATCCTGGCGTTGTGGCACCGTCACCTCGCGGCGTTCGCACGCGAACATGCGGATCTGCTCGTGGGCAGGATCGTGGTGGACATCGCCAACCCGTTCACCCAGGATTTCGAGGATTTCACCCTGGGGTTCGACACGTCCGCCGCGGAGGAACTTCAACGTCTGCTGCCTCGCTCACGCGTGGTGGGCGCGTTCAAGAACACCTTCGTCGCGGTGTTCGACGCGCCGCACTTCGAGGGTGGCGAATCGGACGTGCTCGTCACGTCCGACGACGAGCGCGCCCGCGCGGCGGTGCGGGCGTTGCTCGCGCCGCTTCCGTTCCGCGTGCTGGACGCGGGCGCGCTGCGGAACAACCGCGTGATCGAACGGATGACGCTCCTTTCGCGTGAGGTGGGGCGGCGGCACGGTTTCACGCGTCGGTTGTCGTACCGGCTGCTCGGCGCACCCTGACCGCGGTGGCGGGGCACCTTCACGTGTCGACACGCTCGTACCGGCGACCCACGAGCGGCGAACGGACTCCTCACGAGGGCCACCTCTGCGGACGTCGAACGCCACGGTGGTATTGAGTTCTGCGCTGCGCCGCGGGAGACGTGAGGGTCTCGTCACGTCCGTGCTCGGGATGTTCTTCGTCCATGTCGAGCGTCCGTGCCTTCCGTCTTCCGGGCGGGCGGGGTGCTCGGGCCGACGAGGTCCCCGCCCGGCATGGGGGGAGACGCGTCGCCGCTTCCTCGACGCGCCGGTGACCTTGGAAGCGGGAACAGGGCGCCTGGGAGCGAGGGAGGTCCACGGACGTGAACGTCCCGCCCACGCCGGATCAGCAGAGGTGCCGTGACGCGGTCGTGACCTCACGCGGCCGGCCTCCTCGTGGCCCTGCCAAAGGTGTCTTGACGGCCACCGACGACAGGACGCGGCGCGCCCTTCGTGGGTGCGCCGCGCCCCACCTCATCCTCGCGCGAGAGGCGCACGACCAACGCGTGTCGGGGTGCCTCGACGTCATGTACGATGAGGGTCCGGAGCTGTTCCCACCCACCCTCAAGATGACCTTCCCTCCCCGTGGAGGTCTGATGCGACCAGGTTCTTCCGATCGGCACGCCCATGATCTGCTGCTGCTGTTCGAACGTCCTCGCGCTGAACTGAGGCGCCTCGCCCACTCCCCGGAGTTCCTCGCGCTGGTGGAACGGGAGGAACCGCCGAGCGTGCGTGAACTGATCGTGCTGGCGTTCAGGCACGTGGACAGCGCGGACGTGCTGCCCTTCTCGTTCCTGGTGGAGGAACTTCAGGAGATGCTCCACGCGGCCCGCGGTGGAGAACGCGCCGGGACGTCGAACGTGAACCGGCTGCGGCAGGGAAAACCGACCTGATCCGGACGCGGAAGACGCGGACAGCGGGCGCGCCGAACGAGGACGATCGGACTCGCACCTCAGCGAAGAACACGAGTCGCTCGAAGCGGCCGCCCGCGTCACGCGGGCCGCCCGGCGGCAACTGGAGCACGCGCGCGTCGAATGGGACGCCCTGCGCTACGGCTTGCGCCTCCTCGAAACGCAGAAGGCACACCGCGAGTGAGCAAGCACGATTTCATCCACACCCACCCTGACGGCACGTTCGTGGACGTGGACGTCGGATGGGAGCGCTCGCTCGGGTACTTCCACCTC
Source organism: Deinococcus pimensis DSM 21231 (assembly GCF_000519345.1). Taxonomy (GTDB): domain Bacteria; phylum Deinococcota; class Deinococci; order Deinococcales; family Deinococcaceae; genus Deinococcus_A; species Deinococcus_A pimensis. The sequence goes on along the minus strand of NZ_KI912671.1, from coordinate 21,354 downwards.
AACGGCACCAGCCGGAACGGGCACGGCCAGCACCGAGCACATCGAGGTGTACATCTCCCTGTACGAGCCCCGCCTCGCCTGCCCCTCACGCGGGAGGTACTGGGGCGGCGTCACCCTCACCGAACTCCAGCAGCGCCTCGACGAGCTCGCCCTCACCTCACCCGACGGCCTCCTCGACGCGCTCGCCGCGGACGTAGGGCACGCCACCAGGAACGCCGAGCGTCACGGGTGACTGGACCCCAACAGGAGGCTGCCCGCCCCACCTTGACGCCCGCGTCACCCTCCGCACCAACCCTCTCCCGCCTTCCCCAAGGATCCCCCTCTTCAAGGGGGTTCTTTGCATGCTGGTAGAGGCGAACGCCAGAATCATCGCAGCCACGTCCCAGATCCGACCAGACGCATGACGCCGCGCGCTTGCCATCAAGGACTGCGCGCAGGAGCGGCGCACCCACCGCTGGTCCGGTCTCTCACGCCACGCGAGATGGTTCGAGTGCTTTGCTGCCCCTCACCACGCACCCGATCTTCCAACCGGCATGCCCGTGGTGAGCGCAGAAGGCCACGCTCCCCGGCGCGACGTCCACGGGCGCCCCTCAGACCCGCCACAGCCGAAGGGGCCGAGCGGCGGGTGCAGCATCGGCCCCAACCCACGTGAACGCGCGCCCGAGCTCCTCACGGTCCGGGCGCGCGGCAGGGCCATCGGGCGTCAGGCCTCGCGCGAGACCGCTTCCCACTCCTGCCAGGTCTGCACTCGCTGCGCGTGAACGCCCTGCGCGATGTCGAAGGCCTGCGCGCCGAACAGCACACGCAGGGGCGGGTTCTCGCTGTCCACGACCTTGAGGAGCGCCTGCGCCGCCTGGGTCGCGTCTCCGTAGGTCGCCTGACCCGCCCGTTGCGCCGTCGCCTGTCGGAACCCGTCGTACAGCGGGTTCGGCGTGGACCACTTCGCGCTGCTGCCCGCCCAGTCCGTGCCGTACGAGCCGGGTTCCACGAGGGTCACCTTGATGCCCTGTCCGGCGACTTCCTGCGCGAGCGCCTCGCTCATGCCTTCGAGCGCCCACTTCGAGGCGTGGTAGATGCTGAGGCTCGGGAAGGCCGCGACGCCGCCGATGCTGGAGATCTGGATGATGTGGCCGCGTCCCTGCTCTCGCATGATCGGCAGGGCCGCCTGAGTGATCCACATCGCGCCGAACACGTTGGTCTCCAGCTGGGCGCGCGCTTCGTCCTCGGTGATCTCCTCGAAGAAGCCGAAGTGCCCGTATCCGGCGTTGTTGACGACGACGTCCAGCGCTCCGAAGTGCTGCCGAGCCTGCTGCACCATGGCGAAGTCGGCCTCTCGGTCGGTGACGTCGAGCACGAGGGGCAGGAATGCGTCCCCGTAGCTGCGGAGTCCCTGGAGGTCGTCGAGGCGGCGGGCGGTGCCGGCGACGCGGTCGCCGCGCACCAGGGCGGCGCGAGCGAAGGCTTCTCCGAAGCCGCGTGAGGCGCCCGTGATGAACCAAACTTTGGACATGCTGAACCTGCCGTTCTCCCGTTTTGGGGGTGTGAGGGGTGAGGACCGGTGCGCGAGGCACGGCCGGGTGGGTGGAGTTGAGGCGTTCAGAAAGGGGAGCGCAAACCGCGACCGACGCGGGCGAAGTTGCTTCGGAGCAGGTCGTGGAAGACCTCAAAGTCCTGCTGGGGGTCCCAGCGGGCGAAGGCGGTGGAGACAGCGGTGAAGGCGACGCCGAGCAGGAAGGCGCTGTCCTCGGGGTTCTGGCCCTGCGCGTCGAGGCGCGCGCGAAGCCAGCCGGTGAGGAAGGTGTTGAGGCGGTCGCTGGTGTCCTGCCCGGCCGGACGCGGTGCGGGGGCGTCCTGTTGGAGCTGTTTCTGGAGGCGGAGTTTGGTTTCGTAGCCGCCGGTGTAGTCGAGGAAGAACGCTTCGAGGGTGACCCAGGGCGCTTCGTCGTCGGGGCGGGCGGTCATGAAGGCCTGCCAGCGGTCGTGTTCTTCGGGGTCAGGGTCGAAGAGGATGGCTTCCTTGGAGCGGAAGTAATTGAAGAGGGTGGTGCGCGAGACGTCAGCGGCGTCGGCGATGTCGTCGAGGCTGACGTTGGCGTAGCCGCGTTCGGTGATGAGCTCCAGCGCGGCGTGGCGGATGGCGCGCCAGGTGTCGAGCTTCTTGCGTTCACGTCTTCCGGGGGATGGGCGGCCGTCCACGAAGCGAGCATATTCTCAAAATTGAACGAGTGCAAGTTTGTATGAGTACAGGAATGGTGAGTGGGTTGCGAATCTGGGGTAGACCCCAGCTTGACGTCAGGCAAAGTGCGAAAACGTGTGGAAATAGGGTCGGTCAGGCTTGCTTCCTGACACTCCCGCCGTAGGTCCAAGACCTCAATGGACACTTTCCACGAGAGCCTCGGGAGACCAGTTCTCAGAGAAAGTGTATTGTCCGAGGCCCCGGGCGCTTGAAGGGAATGCAACTGGACTTGCCCCCGGGGGAGACGGACCCGCCGGGTAGGATGCCCGGGTGACGACCAAGCGCGAAGGCACCCCCGTCCCCTGGCCGCTCCTGCTCCGCACCCTCCCCGAACTCTTCCGCGCCGCGCCCCGCGACGTCACCCTCCTCACCCTCGTGCTGCTCCTCGGCGGCCTCGTCCCCACCGTCACGGTCGTCCTGACGAAGCACACCATCGACGGCGTCACCCGACTCGCCCGCGGCGAGCACCAGAGCCTCGTGCTCCTCACCGTGCTGTGGGGCGCCGCCGTCCTCGTCGGGCAGCTCTCCGGGGTCGCCGCGAGCGTCCTGCAAGGGCACGTCGCCGACCGCTTCGTCATGCTGATCACCACGCGACTCATACGCAAGACGCGCGACCTGCCCGGTTTGGACGTCGTGGAGGACAAGGCCTTCCACGATGACATCCAGGTGCTTCAGCAAGGCGCGGGCATGCGTCCCCTCAACCTCCTCGCGACGCTCGTGTGGGGCGCGCGTGACCTCGTCACCGTCGTCAGCCTCTCGTTCGTGCTGGTCACCGTCGGCTGGTGGGTGCCGCTCGTCGTGATCGCCGTGACGCTCCCGCTGGGCCGCACGCAGGTGAGCCTGCGCCGTCTCGGGTGGAGCCTGATGATGCAGCGCACCCAGGACGCCCGCGAACTCGCGTACGACCAGCGAGTCGCGCTCTCGCACGAGTACGCCAAGGAGGTGCGGCTGTACGACCTGACGCCGTGGCTGCTGCGCCGCTACGAAAAGCGCGCGGACGAGTACCACGCCGAGATGCGTGGCCTGCGCTCGCGGCAGGCGCTGGGAATCCTGCCGCCGTCGCTGCTCCTCACCCTGGCGTCCGCGCTGGTGTTCGCGTACGCCGTGAGCCGCGCCGCGAGCGGAAGTCTCAGTGTCGGCGCGGTCGTGCTGGCCGTACAGGGCCTCGCGCAGGTCCGCACGTCCCTCGCGAACGTCATGGAGTACGCCGGGCTCGTCGGGGAGCACCTGGAGTACTTCCGGAAGTTCTGGGCCTTCATGGACGCGCGAGGCGGCGTCAGCGCGCCCGCCGAGCCCGCACCGTTGCCGCAGGAATTCCACCTCACGCTCGATGCGGTCACCTTCCGCTACCCGGACGGCCGCGCCGCGCTCGAAGGCGTCACCCTGCACGTGCCGCAGGGCCAGACCGTCGCCATTGTGGGGGAGAACGGCGCCGGCAAGACCACGCTCGTCAAGCTGCTCCTGCGCTTCCACGATCCCAGCGAGGGCCGGGTGCTGATCGGCGGGACGGACCTGCGCGACCTTGACCCGCGAGCGTGGCGCTCGGTGGTGGGCGCGGTCTTCCAGGACTTCGGGCGGTACGACTACACCGTGCGGGAGAACGTCACGCTCGCCCGCGCGGGGGAGGACGACGAGACCGCGCTCACGCGGGCGGTGCGGCAGTCCGGCTTCGACGGCGCCCTGTCGGCCCTGCCGGGCGGGCTGAACGCGCGGCTCGGCAAGGCGTTCGGCGGGACGGACCTGTCGGGAGGTCAGTGGCAGAAGCTCGCGACGGCGCGCGCGTTGTACCGGGACGCGCGGGTGCTGGTGCTGGACGAACCGTCCGCCGCGCTCGACCCGCGCGCGGAGAGCGAGGTGTTCGAGCGCTTCGCGGAGCTCGCGCGGGGCCGCACGACCCTGCTGATCACGCACCGCCTCGCGAGCGTTCGGATGGCGGACCGGGTGCTGGTCCTGCGCGCCGGGAAGCTCGTGGAGGACGGGACGCACGCGGAACTCCTCGCGCAGGGCGGGGAGTACGCGGCGCTCTGGCGCATGCAGGCCGAGAAGTACGGGGAGGACGTGACGGTCATCTTCCCTGCGCCGCGCGTTTGAGGACGCGCGCGACGGTGGAGGGGTCGTCGCCGTAGAGCCCGGCCGGGTCGGCGGCGGTGAGGTCGCCCGCGCCGACCCGGCGGACGATGTCCTGCCGCCGCGCCTCGCTCAGCTTGCTGGGCCGACCGAAGCGCACACCTTTCTCGCGCGCGGCCTTGAGCCCGGCGTTGGTGCGCTCGCGCAGGTTGGCGCGTTCGAGTGTGGATGTCGGCTCGCCGCTCGCGGACGCACGAGCCGCATCCGACCCCACCCCGCGGCACGAGAAGCGCAAGCCGTACACGACGAGGACGTTGAGCGGCTCCTCGCGCACGCCGCACCACGAGAGTGGGCGCTCGTGCTGCTCTCCGCGCACGCCGGGCTCCGCGTCGCCGAGGCCGTCGCGCTGGAGTGGCGGGACGACGACGTGGCCACGGGGCGCGTCACGATCCGCGAGGGCAAGGGCGGCGGGACCGCCTCGGCGCATCCGTCCCGGCGTGCGATAACCGCGCTGGCCGTTCTGCCACGTGACGGCGCACGTGTCCTGAGGTACCGCAACGAGGACGCCGCTCGGTACGCCGTGAAGCGCCTCGCGGCCATCGCGGGCGTGCAGTACCGCGGGGTGCACGCTCTACGGCATCACTACGGCACGAGGCTGCTCCGGCAAACGGGGAATCTCCGGCGCGTCCAGGCGCACCTGCGGCACGCGCACATCAGCACCACCGCCGTGTACACGCACGACGCGGACGCCGAGCTTCAGGACGACACGCGGGACTGATGAACGGCGGTCGAGCGGTCCAGCATGCGTGGGCCACCTGGCTGGGGGAAAGGTAGGCTGAGGCGGTGACGGACCTGGGGTACAGCTACGACGGCCTGAGCGACCAGGAGAAGCGCGCCTGCCGCGTCTGCGGGTTGATCGAACCGCACCTGCCGTACGGCGAGAACGGCTTCCTGTGGGACTGGGACATCTGCGACTGCTGCGGCGTCACGCACGGGTACCAGGACATTGACGTGCCGTCCACGAAGCTGTACCGCGAGCGGTGGCTCGCCGCGGGCGCACCGTGGAGGAATTCGAAAAGCACGCCGAAGCCGGAGGGCTGGGACGTGCACGAGCAGTTGCGGAACGTGCCGGGGCCGTTCAGGTAACCGACACGCCGAGCGGGGACGCCCTGGTGCTCGCCGGGTGGATGGAGCCCTTCGTGTCGGTCGAGCCGCAGCGTACGGACGTCTAGACTGCCCGCATGACCGACAGGGCGGGCGCGTACCTGGTCTTCTACGAACGGCATTTCGGCGTCCTCTTCGGCGGAAACGCCTTCGACCCTTCGAATGGTTGACCGAGCGTGCAGGTGCCGCGCTTCCTGCCCGACGGGGGCGGCGCGGTCCTCGCCACGCTCGGCCTCACGCACTACCCCTGTACACGTGGACCGAGGCGTTCACGCTCGCGCGGGAAGAGCCCCCGGAGTTACCCGCCGCGTTCGCCCTGCCGATCCTGCGCCATCTGCGCCCGAAACGCATCCGGCCCCGACAGGTGCTGCCTGGCGTGGCGGACGTCGCGCCGAACTTCGCGCGGACGTTCGGGGTGAGCGCGCTGTACCTCACCACGCCGTTCGTGCTGCCCGACGAGGAGCAGGAGGTCGTGGTCGGGAAGGCGCGAGGTCAGCTGCTGCTCGGGGCGTTCCTCAAGGACGACGAGGTGGCGTTCGCCCTGCGGTACGGGTGCGACGCGCTGGAGGACCGCATGGAAGAGGTGGAGGTGCAGGTGGACGACCTGCGGCGCCGCTCGTGCCTCGCGCGCCCACAGGACTGAGCCGCGCGGACGCTGCGCTCGGTGGGTGAAGCCTCCCGGGTGCTTCGAGTTGTTTGTCCTGTACCGGCAGATCATCGTGTTCAACCCGACGCTGGACGTGGGCTTCAACGACCGGACCGAGATGCATTCGCGGCAGGGCTTCACGTGGCGGTCCGAGAGCGTCTCGTTCTCCACGATCGAGGACGGCGGGCGTCACGGTCGACGTGCGCGGCGGCGCGCTGTCGCGTTCCGCGCTGGGGGCAGTCCTGAGCCAGTCGAGCATCTTCGGCGCGCCGCACGAGGGGTGACGCGTCCCGGGCGGGTGCCTGCACCGTCCATGTCCGTCTTGTGAGCGTGACGGCCTCGCTCGCTGCGCTTCCTGGGCGGGTGTCGACGTTGGCGGGCGTCTCCCTGAACGCGGGAGCGGCGCGAGGTTCTGTGGGGGACCGCGTGGTTCCGTGCTGAGGTGGCTTGGCCCGCGGACGGTCCTCATTCTCGTGTGAGCCTGGTGACGTTATGGTGAAGCCCTTATGCCTTTCGGTCGGTTCACCGTCACCGCTCCTCGTGTGAGCGTCCTGATTCCCACTCATAATGCTGCCGAGTTCCTCGCGGAGGCGATCACCAGCGCACTCACTCAGGATGAGGAACTTGAGGTGGTGGTCGTCGATGACGCGAGCACGGACGCGACGGCGCAGGTCCTTACGGGTATCCGTGACGCGCGTGTGCGGTCGGTGCGGCTGGACCGACCGCATGGCGTGCACGGCGCGCTCAATGTCGGGCTTGGGCTGTGCCGGGGTGAATTCGTGGCGCGGCTTGACGCGGACGACGTGATGCTGCCCGGTCGGCTGGCCTTGCAGTCTGCTTTTCTTGACGCGCATCGGTCGGTGTTGGCGGTGGGCGCGCAGGCGCGTACGTTCGGGGCGCGTGAGGAGCGCTTGGATTACCCGGTGTCGGCGGCGCAGACGCGGGCGTGGAGTTTGTTCTCGTGTCCGTTGGCGCATCCGGCGACGACGTTTCGTCGTGCGGCCGTGAAGGCGTATCCGGCGGTGGCGTTCGCGGAGGATTACGCGTTGTGGGCTTCGCTGCTTGATGCGGGTGAGCTGGCGAACGTCGAGGAGGTGTTGCTCGCGTGGCGGATGCACGGGGGTCGGGTGAGTGTGCGGTACGCGGCGGCGCAGCGTGCGGGAACGCGGCTGGTGTGGACGCGTCAGTTGCGTCGTTTGGGTGTGGAGGCTTCGCCTGCGGAGCTGGAGGTGCACGCGAGGTTGCAGTTCGCGCGGTTTCGTGATGTGGAGGTTTCGTTGGAGGAGGCGGTAGTGATGCGGGCGTGGGCCCAGCGGTTGTTGTGGGCGTGCGAGGTGTCGGGAGGGGTGGGGTTGGAGGCGTTGGAGGCGGAGTTGGAGGTGCGGTTGGGTCGTGTGGTGGTGGTGGATTCGGTGGCGTGAGGTTGGGTGCTTGTCCAGACAACTGCAACGTTTTATATGCATGAGAGGAGGTGTCTGGAGTTTTGTGGGCTGGGGGTATCGGCACTCACTGGACGGGTACGCGCCCTTCAGACACGATCGTCAACACGTTCAGCGCTGCGCACCAATCCTTGAGGGCCTCGACCACTTGCTCGACGCTCGCCCAATTGCCAAGAACAGCACTTTCATTGCGCTCTCCTTGAGCTTGACCCGATTTTGAACGGCTGTGGTTAAGAGCTTGTTTCACGAGTGCGAATCTAGGGATTGGCCTGACCAGCTCCAAACCACAGTTCCGCTGCCGTAACAGAAAACGACGACTTCACCCCCTCATCGTGCACAGGGCTGAAGTCCACCTCGACGCCTTGCGCCTCTACAACCAGAACGACGCCCTGACTCAAAACGGCATTCGTCGACCGTTCTTCCACCAATGAGCATGACGCCACCCTACGAAATTCCAATCGGAGTGACCCCCACCCGTCCTGCGACTCGTCATCCTGAACCAACAGTTCCACGGTGAGCCGCCGTTCTAGCACACCATGTGCGAAACTCAACTCCACTCGGCGGACGACACCATCGTTAAAGTTAAAGTACCGCCGTTGCAATGCGGCAACATTCGAGGACGTGAGCCGTTCCATCACGCCCTATCCTGACATGAGCCGTACAACGCAAGCGCTCAGGCAACCAGTCGTCGGAAGCAAATCAAACCGCAGACCAATAGGTTCATCGCCAAGAAGTTGGTGGCACTTCGGTCGTGCCGTACACGCAGACGCCTGAAACCATTGAGCCAACTCAAGATTCGCTCCACTACCCACCGATGCCGTCCAAGACGCTCGCTCGACTCCACTCCTCGTCGTGCGATTCGAGCCTTGATGCCACGTGCCCGGCAGGCCGTCCTGCATTTGCGATAGTCAAACCCTTTGTCAGCATGCACCGTACTGGGCCTTCGCCGAGGGCGGCCAGGTTGTCCGGTTCGTAGCGGCGGGACCGCGTCAAGCAACGCCTCAAACATCATGCTGTCGTGCGTGTTGGCGCCCGTCAGGAGAAGGGCGAGCGGAAGACCGTGGCGGTCCACGATGAGATGACGTTTGGTTCCGAGTTTGCCCCGGTCGGTTGGATTTCGCCCTGTGAGATCCCCCCTTTGAGCGCTCGAACGCTGGCAGAGTCTAGAGACGCGCGGGTCAGGTCGAGGAGCCCGAGGACGTGCAGTTGGTTGAGGAGCGCCTGGTGGAGCGACTGCCAAACGCCTACGGCCTGCCAATCGCGCAGCCGCCGCCAGCAGGTCACGCCACTGGGGAAGCCGTAACCCTTGGGGAGCGCATTCCAGCGGATACCTTCCTTGAGCACGTAGATGATTCCAGCCAACGTGGCGCGGGGACAGGTGAACTGCCCGCCGCCCTTGGGTCTAGGTGCGACGGGCAAGAGGGGCTGGATGAGCTGCCAGAGGCGGTCGGGGACGAGGGTTTCGACCATCTGGTCACCCTACATCCGGGTCATGAAACAAGCTCTTAGACGCGGTTTCACAACTCACTGTGGTCAGGGCGCGCGCCAACCTGGACGCCCGACATCGAGGATGCGCTCGATCCGCTGATCCTCTTCCTCGTCGTTCCCCAATTCCTCCTGCAACATCTCCACGGTGTCATCGTCCAAAGACAACTCGTCGAGCAACTCCATCAAGCTGTTTGCCACCGTCACAAACTCCGGCGCAGTGTTCCGTCCGGTCCACCCGGGTTGACCCTGCACGAACGCCACGACCCGCCCTCCGCCCTGCTCCGTCAGATCGACAAAGAAGAAGTGCTGAGCGTTCGAATTCGCGATCGGCAGCACCTCGCGCGGAACCTGGAAGGTCTCGCGCACAAAGTCGAGCGCGTGCTCGAAGGTCGTCGGGCCTTCAACCCCATACCACTCCTGCAAGGCGACGTTGCGACTGCTGCCGTCCGCGAGGGTGACGTCCATAGAGAACGCACAATCTGCGCCGTTCACGACCGACAGGAACTCGACGACGTCACGCGGCAGCGACGCGCCGAGCGCGACCTCCAAGCTGGCGATGTCCTCGGGTGAAGCGGGGCGGGAGACGTTGTCAAACACGACGTTTCGGTAGATGGCGTGCACGTCCTCACTCTAATGGTGGGTTCGTAGCGTCGGCGCGTGATTGACGAGCTTGTCCCGGACGCCCTCTGGTCGATCGTGCAGCCCTTGCTCCCTGTGCCCGTTCAGCCGCGCGGTGGACGCCCTTTTGCTGATCCACGTGCGACCCTGGCGGGCATCATCTACGTGCTGCGGGAGGGCATCCGCTGGGCAGCATTGCCTCGTGCGTGGGGCTTTCCGAGTGGCGTGACGTGCTGGCGGCGCTTGCGTGACTGGCAGGCGCGGGGCGTGTGGCGGCGGGTCTGGCAGCGCGTTCTGGAAGGACTGGCATCCAAGAACGCGATTGACTGGTCGCGTGCGTCGGTGGACTCAGCGAGCGTGAGGGCGCTGAGCCGAGGTGACCTGACTGGACCGAATCCGACGGATCGAGGGCGTCCTGAGACGAAGCGGCATCTTGTCGTGGACGGGCAGGGCGTACCGCTGGGTTTGGTGCTTTCGGGGGCGAACCGTCACGACAGCGCGTGCTTCGAAGCAGCGCTGGACGCGATTCCTGGGATTCGGTCGGGGCGTCCGGGTCGTCCGAGACGACGCCCCGACAAGGTGCATGGCGACAAGGCCTACGACCTTCGGCGCTGTCGTCGAGCGTGTCTTGAACGCGGTATCGCTGCCCGCCTCGCTCGACGTGGCGTGGAGTCGAGTGAGCGGTTGGGGCGGCACCGCTGGGTGGTCGAGCGAACCTTGTCGTGGTTGAACGGCTTCCGGCGTCTGCGCCTCCGGTACGAACGGTATGCGTCGCAGTTTGAGGCACTTCATCTGCTGGCGTTGGCACTGATCTGTTTCCGCAGGTTGGTAAGGTTGTGAAACCGCGTCTTAGCCTGACAAGGGTGGCAGGCCACGTTCGGGGGTGCGGAGTGCGAGGTGTTGGAGCAGAAGAGCGCGATGAGGTCTGCTGTTGATTTGGGGTAGACCCAGCTGCTGCGAAGAGCATCCACATCAAGGAAATTCCTTGAGGCACTGGGTTCCGTGTACGAAGAGGGAAGCGGCCAACAGCGCAGCCCCGTACGCGCTTCACCTCTCAAAGCAACGAAGTCGACAGGTCGCTCCGTCGCGACTTCGGTGCCGGCACCGAACAGTGCGCGCAGAAGAGCCCATCACGGACGCCAGGAAGTTCGCCTTCGAGGAGTGCTCGACCGCAACGCTCGGTGGACCCCTTCGGGAAGGCATCGCCGTCCCACATCGTCAGGACAAGTGTCGAACAGGGAGAACAGCACGACGGACGCCTTCCACTTGGAGGCGTCCGTCAATACCGACCGCATGTTAGACGTTGCGTCCGCGAAGCTCCTCGTCCCGGCCTTTCACCAGCGCGCCCCCCTTGGGCACGTCGCTGCCACGCCCACCCCCGAGGGCGCTGAAGCCCAGCAGCAGCCCCAGGGCCAGCAGGAACGTCCAACCCGCCGTGCCGGCCGCGCGACGCGCGATGCGTTCGGTCGCGGCGGCCGTCTGCGTCGCCTGCCGCTGAAGCTCGTCCACCTGCTGCGTCACCGCGCGCTGCGTTTCCTGCGCCTCCGCTTGCGACAATCCCTGACGCTGGAGACGCGTCACGAACTGCTCACCCGACAGGGCGCTGCGCACGCTGGTCACACGGTTCGTGACGAGATCGTCGAGGTTGCTGACGTTCGTCAGGTTGCTGCCGATGTCGTTGCTCGCGCGCCTCACGATGCCGCTCACGACCCGCGCGGCCGCCGTGGTCTGTTCCTGGTCCAGGGTGGGGCTGTTCTCCGCGATGATCTGCCCGAGCTCCTCCTCGTCGAGGCCCGACAGCAGCTGCTGCACGGGACCGCTCTGCGCGGCGTCCTGCGCGGTCTGCGACGAGGCGGCGCTGCCCATGCCCACCGCGTTCGCGGCGCTCCCGGCGAGGCCCAGCGCGGTGCGGGCGCCGCCGAGCAGGGCGTTGTAGGAGAAGAGCGTCAGGCCGAGCGCGAGCAGCATGCCGGTCAGGAGACCGTTGAAGCGGCCCTGAGCGGGCGTGAGGTACCCGGCGGCGCGCGCCGCGACGAGCCCGGCGAGGAAGGCGCTGATCGCGAGGCTCACGGCGAGCCAGGTAACGGTGCCGATCGCGAGGCCGCGGGCGCTGTCGATGCTGGCGGCGCCGGCGGCGACGCCGAGGGCGGTGAGGGCGAGCTGGGTGACGACGCCCACGACCAGGCCGGCGAGGATGCCGGTCCACGAGATGCGGGGCAGGACGGTTCCGTGATCGACAAGCATGGTTCTCCTGGAGGGATGAGGAGTGAAGGTGGTGGTGGAGGTGGCAGTCGCGCACATGCGGGCGAAGTCGCGGTCGTTGGGAATGGATCACGCGTGCGGACGGTACGGGCGTCGGGTACCTGTGTGATCACCCAGACATGAACCCGTCCGTTCACGTCCCAACGTTGACAACAGGCGGCTTCATGGGACGTCGACGCCGTCCTGCCCTGAGCCAGCAGTTGAGCAGTGGACACGACCACGCGTTCGCGGCGCTCAGGTCGTCCTTCGGCCCGCCGGGTCCGCCGAGGCGCCCTCGGGCTGCTCACCTTCGAGGACCTGCGTCACCTCCCGTCCGGTCGCGGCGAGACTGCCGAGCTGCGCCTTGGCGTCTTGCACGGCCCGCCCGACCCGCTGTGGATCGTCCGACGACAGAATCACGCTTGCGTCCTCCGCGAGTTTCGTCATGGGGGACACGCCCTCCTTGGCGACTTGCGCGACTTGTTGGCCTTTGCGCGCGGCGTTCATGGCCTTCGTCGCCTTCTGCCGCCAGTCTTGCGCGGTGGACTGCACGACGCCGAAGTCATGCCGGGCGACGTCGCCCAGCCGACCCTGCCGCGCCGCGTCACGGTACGCCTGCACTTTCGTCTGCACGCGCGAGCGGCGTTCGGGATTGCGTAGGATCAGGTACGTTCCACCGCCGAGCAGCAGCAGCAGAAACGTGCGGCCACGCCCGCCGCGCGGTCGTCCGGTGAGCGTGTGGTGGTCGTCGATCACGATGTTGAATCGGTTCGGCATGGGGTTTCTTCTCCTTCACGGCGTGCTTTGAATTTTCGAATCTCTCTAGGCCGGCGGAGCGTTCGACCTTCGTGCCCTCGGGGAGAGCAACGGTTCAGTTTCGCTTGTCCTGGTCGTCCACGAGCTCGTGGATCGGGACCACCCCGACGGTCGTATCCGCGCCCGTCGGGGAGGCGGGGGTCAACGTGACTGGACGAACCGGGCTGGCGCCCGAGGTCACGTCGGTGGAGACCGCCGGGACGCGCAACGTCACGCGCGGTGTCTCCTGCGCGCCCTCTTCCCGCTCGGCGGTGTCGGACCTGCCGGAGGGCGGCTTCTTGGCCGCGCGGGTCTTCCTGCTCCTGCGCCACAGGAGCACGCCGCCGACGGTCGCGGCGGTCAGTCCGAGGCCAAGCGCGAGGAGGGGCACCTTGCCGGCCGCTGCCCCTGCGTTTCCTCGCTTCACGTCCTGCGTGGAGAGCGGAGTGGCCACCGACGGCGTCATGGACGTCGGGATCAGCAAGGCCGCTTCAGTCTGGTCGAGACGGGTGGGTCGAGGAGGCTGAACGGGTTGCGCGTCGGTCATGATGATGGCCTGAGGGTGAGCCGCGGTCATGTGGACTCCTTGTGCCGTAGGGCGTCGTGCAAAAGGCAGGCAGTGACGGCCGCCCGCAGAAGAGGTCTCGGGGTGGTTCTGCCCATCGGGCACGGGAGCGCCCGGAGTGCTCGGGAAGACACGATCGGTCATCCCACGCGAACAGGCGTCTCGCGTCGAGATCGCTTCACCGTAGTCCTGCCGTCAGGTACGGCAGGCGCGTTCGGGTGAAGGACGGTTGTGACGTCTCGACGCCCCCACACGAGTTGCGTGTGCATGAGTTCAGCGTTCTGCCACAAGTCGTGCTGCCGCGCCCACGCCTTTCAACAACGCACCCGCCGGTACCTGGCCTGCAACAACGAGTACACCCCGAACGCCACGAACCCCAGCGCCAGCAGGCCCAGCGGCGGCTGCCCCAGCAAACGCGTCATACGCCGATACCAGTGACGTATGCGCCGTATGGGCAGAACTTTGAAGTGGTCAGAGGAGGTGGCGTCCACATCTGCGCGGAGGCTCTGCCGCTCCAGGTGCGCCCGTGAACGTCCTGCGCGGCCCTTCACCTGACGGACGACAGGTACCGACGTCCGCCCGAGTGTTCTGTTTGGCCTTTGGCACACGTCGTGACATGACAGGACCTCGTGTTCTTGGATGTTGCGCGCCTCTTGTCGTTGCGAAGGAAACGCCAGGCGAGGAAGTGCGTTAAGCTCCTCCTGACTCCATAGTCAGGAGGAGCTACGACCGCTCATCCAGATTGGCTGTGCCGAGCGCGACACGACTCTCACACGGTTCGGGCCACCCGGCCAATTCCCAAGTCGACGACCTGCTCAGAGGCGGCTCCTGGACGAAACCGGGGGCTGCCTCTACACACCAACGCCGTGAGCCTACGGCAGCACGCGCAGCAGCCACCCCTGTTCAGGACGGGAGAACCGCGAGAAGGACATCAGCAACTTCCCGTCCGGCTGCACGTACAGCCGCTGCAGGCTGGCGTCCGCGAGGTTCGCCCGGAACACGCCGCCCTGCCCGAAGCGCTCGTCCAGCCGACCATCGGACAGCAACCGCGCCACCAGGTCCGCACCGGGCGACACCAGCACACGACCGAGCTGATCTGCCCGGACCAGGATGAGGTTGCCGTTGAACGACCCCGCCGGGGCGTTCGGGACGACGACGTCCGCGTCCCCGTTCGTCCCGAACGTGGTGTCTACACGACCGTCCGGCAGGTACCGCCTCACCCGTGGTGGCTGAGGCGTCACCACGGCGTAGATACGACTGGTGGTGAGCAGCCGACCCTTTGGATCGACGTCCTGCAACACGAAGCACACGGACGCGGCACACGTGTTCACGCGGCCTCCCGCCCCGAACGTGGCGTCGAGCTGCCCATCGCTGGTGTAGCGCACGATGGCGTACGGCTGCCCGTTGCGTTCGGACGCACCGACGGCGATCCTGCCGTCAGGAAGCAGGAAGGGACCGTCCTCCACCACCCCATTCACGGACACGACGACGCGGCCTCCCTCCCCGAAGGTCGGGTCGGGCGTGCCCTGCGGGGTGAGACGAACGAGGCTCGCCTCCGTTCGCTGGATCAGGCCGTTCGAATCCAGGAAGAATTCAAGGGTGGTCACGACGGCGGCGCCGTCGGGGGTGATCACCGTGGGGCTTCCGTTGAGGCTGCGCTCGGTCACCATCGTGGGAAGCTTGACGAGGCCACCCGAACCGTAGGTGGTGTCAAGCACACCCGAGGGAGAGAAGCGAGCGACGAACGGAACACCGGTGGGTTCGACGCCCTGAATGAGCAGTGTGCCGTCCAGGCCGACCAGGAGTTGACGTGGGACGAGGTTGGTCAGCACGACGTCGCCACCCTGACCGTACGTCGTGTCGGTCTGGCCGTTCGGCAGCAGGCGACGCAGGCGGTTGCCGCGTTCGCGGTCCTGGATGAGCGTCAGGATGCGGCCGTCGGGGAAGACGTGCAGGTCCTGAAATTTCGCGAGGCCGTCGAGCAGGAGCTGTCCGTCTCCGTCAAAGGAGGGGTCGAGCGTGCCCGAGGGTCCGACGGGTGGCTGCGTGACGGTGCCCTGCTGGCAGTGGACGGTGGGCTGGATCCAGTCCGCGTGATCGTAGTAGACGTTGTCCCCGCCGTTCGTCACGACCAGACGCAGGTCCGACTTGCCGGTCGTGTCGACACTGTAGAATTTCGTGCCGTCCCTGCCGGTCATGACGCCCGAGTCCCACACCTTGGCGCCGTCCAGCCAGATCTGGAAGGTGACGCTGCCCCGGTCGCCGACCTCGTCGTCCACGCCGACGTACCCGTCGAGCTTGTTGCACGTCACTCCGGCCAGGGTGCTCTTGAGGCTCCAGCGGAGTTCGCTGTCCGCGTGCACGCCGTAGCCGACGTCATAGGTCTTGCCCGCCACGGTGAGGGGCTTGCCGTCGCCCCCCTGCTGCTCGCCGTTGCTGCGGTTGACCTCGATGGGACCCCAGCCGTTCGTGGCGCTCAGGATGGGTTCGTAGTACAGGTTGTTCGCGCCCGGGTCGAGGACGAGCGGGGTGACGGTGCCGGGCGCCTGGGTGTAACTCCAGGGGTAAGTGGCGCCGTTGGCGTAGGGGCCGAGGTTGTCGGGCGAGGCGGTGGGACCCTGTCCGCAGGCGAGGAGCAGCAGGGGCAGCGTGAGGGGGAGGAGTGCACGGTGCGTGAATCGTGACATCAGTGCTCCTTGCGCCCGGAGCGTGCAATCGGTTGTGGAATCGGCCGGTGGGCGCAAGGGCAGCGTGACAAAGCGGGCGTGACCCTGCGTGCAGGGCGTGTAAACACCTGCCTCACGTACTCGATACGAAGTACTCACCGCGTGACGAGTCGAACAGCGGTCGCGTGAGCGGTCCACGAGGATCGCATCACGAGCGAGCGTTCATGTGTCACCGTACGCGTACTCCGATGGTGAAGCACTGGTGGACACACTCACTCATAATCCATGCGGAAGCGTCTTCGTGTGAATCTAGGGTATACCCCAACCTGACGTCAGGGACAGAGCCGAAACGTGTGAATCTAGGGTAGGTCACACCCTGTTCCGGACACTTTCACCGAAGGTCTATGCCCTCAATTGGACACTTTCCACGAGCGTGTAGGGAAGTGATTCTCGGAGACCGTCAATGACCGGGCGAAGCGACCCTGGCGTGTCCTCACGTTCGGGCGCCCCAAGGAGTTCCCATGACCAGAACCGTCGTGCTTGCCGCCCTGCTCGTCCCTACCCTCGTCGCGCCCGCCGGGGCGCAGGCGATCGATCCGCAGGGACTGCTCTCCTCGCTGGTGCGTGACGCTGGCGCCGGCGACCTCAGCAGCGTGAAGTCCTGGGTCGCGCAGGGCGTGGACGTCAACGGCCAGGTCGGACGGGCGCGGCAGACCGCCCTGATGACCGCCGCGGGGCGCGGACGCACCGACGTCGTGACGTACCTGCTGTCCGTCGGTGCGGACCCCACGCTGAGGGACGCCGACGGGCGCACCGCGCTCGACCATGCCCGGCGAGGGAGTGACCCGCGTCTCGTCGCGCTCCTCGAGAAGCCCGCGGCGCCCACGGCGGGAGGCCTCGCGAAGCTCACCGGGCCGCGCAGCTCAATGATGCCCGGGAACTTCCCCGAGGGCGCGATCCTCGTGGACTTCAAGATCATCCAGGAGGACCTCACCTCGCCCCTGTACGCGGCGGCCAGGGCGCTTGGGCGTCCGTGCGGGAAGGTGGAGGTCGTGGCGTGGTCGGACGCGCCGAAGAACCTGCCGGAGCAGCTCGACAAGCTCACGAGCGCCCTGGGCTTCGCCCGCAAGGCCCTGTCGACGCCGGCGGGGAGCGTCGGGGCTTTCGAGCTCGACAACGGCCCCATCGGACAGGCCGGGGTGTGGATGCAGGTGGGGAACGCGATGGTGCTGTCGTGGTGCGTCCTGCCCTTCAAGCCGGTCAGGTGAGCACCGGGCGGGTCGGCCCTGCGCGTCTTGCCGACCGGACGGGTGATCGCCAGCGCGGCATCATGGAGGCATGCTTCACCTTCGAGCCGCCACCCTGAATGACGCACGCGCCGTCGCGTCGGCGCACGCATTGAGCTGGCGCACGTCCTACCGTGGGCAGTTCAGCGACGTGTTCCTCGACGGGGACGTCCTTGCCGAGCGGACCGCTGCGTGGACGCCGCGGCTGCGGCGGCCCGACCCGGATCAGGTCGGGACGCTCGCGGAACTCGACGGGCAGGTGGTCGGGTTCAGCTGCACCCTTCTCGAGGACGACGCCTGCTGGGGCGCGCTGCTCGACAACTTGCACGTCCAGCCGCACCTGAAGGGTCAGGGGGTCGGCTCGACGCTGCTGAGTCAGGTGGCGCGCATTTGCCACGAGCGCAGCCCCACGTCGGGTCTGTCCCTCTGGGTGCTGGACGCCAACGGGAACGCGCGGCGCTTCTACGAACGTCACGGCGCGACCTGCGCGGGTGAGGAAGGGTCCCCGCCGGGCGGTGGTCGGGTGCGTCGGCTCCGGTACGCGTGGACTCCTCAGGAACTCGTCCGCATCTCTATGACGACTTCACCGGGGTAACGAGGGGAAGGTCGTCTGGGTCGCCCTCCAGGTGCTGGCGTGGCTCGTGAGCACGACACGGAAGGCCGGGCCGTCGCGCCTCCGACGAACCACCCGGGGACGACGGGCACGTGCGGCCTTGTCGATGCGTTCCGTACGCCTCGACGGCGCCGTCGAGCGGCGCGCGTGCCACTCACGGACGTCCTCGGCCAGTCCCAGTGGGGTCGCCGAACGCGCCAACCAGCTCACGCCGTGCGCTATCGTGAAACGCCGCGTGCCCGGCGTACGCTGGAGGTTCCCCTTGATTCGTGCGTTCCAAGCGCTGCACCCGAACATCCAGGTGCGGCTCACCACCAGCTTCCTCGGAAAGATCATCGGCAGCGCCGTTTTCCCGCTGATGGCCATCTATTTCGCACGGCACTACACCCTCGCGGTCGTGGCGTTGCTGCTCGGCACGCAGTACGTCGTGCAGTTCCTCACGAGCCTGTACGGCGGTTTCCTCGCGGACACCGTCGGACGCAAACGCCTGATGCTCACCGGGGAGGTCGTCAAGCTGCTCGCCTTCCTCGGGATGCTGCTCGCCAACCTCGGCGCGCCCCACCCGCTCGGGACGTTCGCGGCGCTGCTGGTGCTGTCCGTCGCGACCGGCCTCGCCGGTCCCGCGTCCGACGCGATGCTGATCGACGTCAGCACCCAGGACAACCGCGCGTTCATGTACAGCGTCAACTACTGGGCGAACAACCTCGGCACGATGTTGGGCCTGCCGCTCGGCGCGTGGTTGTTCCGGGATCACTTCACCTCCCTTATCGGAGGGCTGCTCGGCGCGACCCTCGTGATCCTGTGGATCACCGCCGCACGCGTCCAGGAGACACTGACCGGCAGCCGTTCGCGACCCGAGCCGGGCCTGCGCCCGCTGACGCGCAGTTACCGCACCGTCGCGCGTGACCGGTCGTTCCTGCTCTTCACCCTCAGCGGCGTCGCCCTGATGACCATCGAGTTCACCCGATTGGGGTACCTGGGCGTGCATCTCGACCAGCACTGGCAGGACCTCACCCTCTCCCTGCCCGTGATCGGCGACCAGCTGATCGACGGCGCCCGCGCGCTCTCCGTGTTTGGCGTCCTCAACACCGCCCTCGTCGTGCTCCTCACGGGCGTCGCGACGGTCCTGCTCAAACGCCGCGACGCCCGCACCAGCCTGCACACCGGCACCCTGCTGTTCGGCGTCGGGTACGCCGCGCTGATGCTGTCCACCACCCTGCCCGCGTTGGTCCTCGCGGGGGTCGTCCTCACGATCGGGGAGCTGATGCACATTCCCTCCCGGCAGGTCATCCTCGCTCAGACCGTTCCGGTCGAACGTCGAGGCGCGTACATGGCCGTGAACGCCATGATCTTCCAGGCGGGCAAGTGGCTCTCGGCGCTGGGCCTCGCGCTCGGCCCCATCGTCGGTAACGTGGGGATGGCGGCGCTGCTGCTCGGCTGCGCCCTGCTCGCCGTGACGTTGAGCGTGGTCAGCGCGCGTCCTGCGCTCACGCTCTTTCCGGCGCACGATTGACGCTTGCGAACGGTCACCCGGGATGCCGTGACGGGCGTGACGGTTCAACGAGTCTCTGGAGCGGTGGGGTGGGTGTCGTCCCGACCCGCGAGCAGCCACGCGGGCTCCGGGCGGTGCACGCCGCGTGGCACGTACACCAGCGCGCTCGACGCGCCGAGGACGTCCGCGAGCAGCCACGCGATCGAGAGCCACATCTCGGTGCCCTGGAGGCTGGGCCGCCGGGTGGGGGTGGGGCCGCGCTCCAGCTCGAAGGAGAAGCCCTGCCCGTTCGTCCAGCCGCGCAGTACCCGCTCCAGTTGCGCCGCGGCCCAGTCGCGCGCGTCGCCTTCACGCCAGCCGCTCTGCCGGGCGCACAGCCACAGGGGATGGACGACGTCGAGGACGTTGCAGGCGTTGCCGCGGTCGTCACGGAAGAAGCGGCGGTCACGGGTGTGCGTGAGGACCGTGTCGACCGTGCGTTCCGGGTAGGGGAGCGGCAGCCCGAACTGCGCGTACGTGCCGCGGGTGAGGCGGTAGAAGCCGTTCACCGGCTGGAGGAGACCTTCGCGGGTGGTGGGACGACCCCACGTGCCCGTTCGGGGGTCCGCGCGGCGGGTGAGCCAGCCCATGAGAGTGTCGAGCGCGCCCGCGTCACCGAAGTACCTCAGGTTGAGGTACGTGCCGGTGCCGTACGCGTCGATCCAGTCGCCCGCGCCCCACGCGCCTTCACGCCAGTCGAGCGTGTCGAGGCAGGCGGTGAGCGCCTGCGGGGTGAGCTCGGCGACCGCGTGGACTTTGCGCTCGGGGCGCGCGCCGAGCAGCTCGAGGGCGTACCCCACGGCGAGGAGGTGGTAGCGGGACAGGTGATCGCCGAGCGTCCATGGGTCCACGTGCGGCTCTGGGGGATGCCACGGGTCGGGGAAGAGGCCCGTGAGCTCGTCCTGGAACCCCTGGAGCCGCGTCACGAGCGCGTCCGGGGTGTCGAGGGGTGGGGGCGCGCCGAACATCGCGGCGATCTCGACGGCGTCACACCAGGCGCGCACCGTGCGGGCGTGCCCGGGTTGCTGCGCGTACCAGGCGTGGGGTCCGTCGCGCTGGGTGTGGTGGTCGAGGACGTCGCGCCACTGCTCGCGCGCGAGGCGGCCGAAGGCGTCGAGCCGGGCGTCCAGCGTCGTGACCG
>NZ_KI912671.1:257-758 GCF_000519345.1 Deinococcus pimensis DSM 21231 | reverse complement strand
CGCGGCGCCGCTCGAGCAGCGCCGGGTCCGACCACAGCACGTTGCGCGCCGCCACCGTGAACCGCAGGGTCCGTCCGGCGTCCACGGACAGTCCCGCGCCGTCCGGGACGTCCACGCCGAGCCGCGCGTGCAGCCTCGACACGAGACCGAGCGGAAGTTGCGCGTCGTCCGAGACGTCGGAGAAGCGTGGCCACCCCCGCCCGAGACTCACGAGCGCCGGGAACGCGGCGACGCGCGCGGCGCGCGCGTCTCTGAGCAGGTCGATCCGGCCGTCCGTGAAGGCGCGCAGCGCCTCGGTGTAAATCACGAAGTGACCGAAGCCGTACGTCCAGTACCCGACGCCCTCGCGGCAGCCGCCGTCGGCGGCGAAGCCGTCGAGAAAGCCGTCGAGGGCGCGCAGCACCCGGTCGGTGATGCCCGCGAGCCGCTCGTGATCGTCGACGAGCAGCAGCGCGGCCGCGCCGGCGCTGCCGCAGCACACCGCCGCCCAGTTGTGCGGCG
>NZ_KI912671.1:0-157 GCF_000519345.1 Deinococcus pimensis DSM 21231 | reverse complement strand
CGCTGAGGAGCAGTGCGCGCGCGGTCGTGACGGCCTGGATGCCGAGGTGGTGCGGGCCGATGTGGCTGGCGGCGCTGCCGGCGCGGCGGTAGCTGAACTCGCGTTCGCCGCGCGCGTCGAGGCTGACGAAGTACACGCCGTTGTCGCCGGGCACGAG
>NZ_KI912670.1:96626-110800 GCF_000519345.1 Deinococcus pimensis DSM 21231 | reverse complement strand
CGATGAGGTCCGCGCCGACGTCTCGGGCGACACCGAGGATCGCGTCGGCGGGCCGCGGGGCGTGCACGAGGTGTCCCGTGACGGGCAGGCCCCGCGACCTGGCAAACTCGACGGTCCGCGCGAGCACCTCCTCGCGCACGGCGCGTTCGCTCTCCATGTTGTGCGCCTCCAGCGACTCGCTTCCGGGCAGGCCGACCGCCATGCTGACGAGGGCGTTCGCGATCACCGGTACCACGGTCACGACGTCGAGCGTCGCGCCGAAACGCAGGGCGAGCGTGACGGCGCGTTCCACCGCGAGGTCCGAGTGGGGCGCGCCGCCCGTGGCGACGAGGATGCGGCGGTAGACGGGAACGTCGGTGGGAGGCGTCATGCCTCAACGTACCCCTCCGTCCGGGGGGGCGCAAACACTCAGGGACGACGTTCGACGTTCCAGAAGTACACGGTGAGTCCGCCGCAGGCCGGAGACGGTGAGAGGGTGATCGACACGGCCCTCACGTCCATCGTCGCGCCGAACACCTCCACGACCACGGGGCCCGTCCAGCGCTTCCCACGCCGCACGGCCTCCCGCGCGGCGAGCTCGTGCGCCTCGCTCACCCAGCGGACACGCAGCACGTCACGGGCGTCGCGGTTCACGACCTGCGCGTCCAGGCCGAGCAGACCGCGCGCCGCCTCGCTGACGCGGACGACGCGTCTGTGCTCGTCGAGCACCGCGAACGCGAGCGCGGCGGGCGTGCCGAGCGGCGTGTAGGCCGCCCCCCGGTCCTGTCGGGCGTCCAGCAGGGCCGACGTGACCCGCGCGAGGCGGGTCAGGGTCCGCAGGTCCCCGGGCGTCACGTCGCGGGGTTCACGGTCGAGGACGCAGACGGTCCCGAGCGCCTGACCGCGCGACTCGATCCGGGCTCCAGCGTAGAACCTCACGTGCTCGCTGCCCGTCACGAGCGGGTTGCGTGCGAAGCGGTCGTCGGCCGCCGCGTTCCTCACCACGAGCGGTTCCGTGAGCCCGAGCGCGTGCGTGCAGAACGACATCTCACGTGGCGTCCCGCCGAGGTCCGTGCCCACCGCGGCCTTGAACCACTGGCGGCGCTCGTCGATGAAGGTGACGAGCGCGACGGGCGCGGCGAGGGACGCCGCCGCGTCTTCGGCGACGAGGTCGAAGGGGCGTTCGGACCCCGAGTCGAGGATGCCGAGCCGTCGGAGTTCGTAGAGTCGGGCGCGTTCGGCGCGTTCGTCGTGAGCGGTCATGGGGCTGGGCTCCTGAGGTGGAGTGCGCGCGGCACCTGAAAGGAGCCTCGTCGGATGCTAGCGCGCCTCCCACCGAGCCGGATGCGGTTCGCTTGGGGAGGCGTTCACGCATTCCGGTGCGGTGGCCGGGACTCGCCTGTCTAGAGATCCCGGGCGAGCCAGCGCACGAGGTTCCTCCCGAGGTTGGCGTTGGAGAGGGTGCCCCAGTTGGCGTACTGGCTGGTGCTGCCGTCGCTGAAACTGCCGTCGCTGAAGGTGGACGTGTCACCCCACGCGGCGACGCGGCCCGAACCGTAAGCGTTCACGCCGAGGTAGGTCCTGCCGCCCGCGCTCATCACGTCCGTGCCGCTCAGGACGTCGATGCTGGTGCCGACGTACACGCCCGCGCTCGTCACGTCGTCGGAGGCGGTGCCGCCCGCGCCCGTGACGATGGGGTGGGTGCTGGCGGTCGGCGTGGCCGTCAGGACGGGATCGCTGAAGCTCGACGCGAAGGAGTGCCGCAGACCGAACACCGTGTCACTGTCGAGGCTTCGTTGCAGGGCGCTCGTCACGCTCGCGGGCGTCGAGCCGTCCCAGCCGTCGAACACCTCCGGGGAGTCCCAGCCGTCGCCGTCGCGGTCGCTGTCGCGGTGGTCGCTGATCATCAGCAGGCCCCCACCCTGCGACACGAACGACGAGATCGCGGCACGCTCAGCGTCGCTCAGGGGGTTCTGGGGCTCGGCGATCACGAGGACGCTCGCGCCCGCGAGGGCCGTGGAGGTGATCGTGGTGCCCGTGAGGGTCGTGACGTCGTACCCGAGGCCGCGCAGGCTCGTCGCCCAGTCGCTGTAGGCACCGTCGATGCGCCAGTCGGCGTTCCCGGCGTCCTCACGTTTGGTGAGGTCGAACAGGACCTTTTTGCGGGCGCTCGCGCCGCCGCCGTTGCCCGCCCCCGGCGTCGTGGCCTGCGCGCGGAAGTCGACGCTGTTGCGGTCCGTGTCGGAGCCGTCGGGAACCCGGGAGAGGGAGGTCGCGACGCTCCCGCCCGCCGTGGACGCGGGACTGCCCTCGCCCAGCGAGATGCCCGGAGCGCCGTAGGCGAGCGCGTCCACCACGGCGCCGTTCGACAGCAGTCGCAGGCTTCCGCTCGTGTTGTACAGGTCCACGCCCGCGTTCACGAGGTTGCGGTTCGGGACGGACGTGTCCTGCGCGACGACGAAGGAGCCGCTCGCGGGAACGGTGCCGTTCAGGGTGATCGTCCGGTAGGCGGCGCCGTTCGTGTCGTACGCGACGAGACTGTAGCCGGACAGGGCCGTCCCGGCGGGCGCGCGCAGTTCGACGAAGGTCCCGGCGTCGGTGCCGGGACTGTCGTAGTAGACCTCGTTGATGACGGGGGCGCCGGGCGTGGCGAGCGCGGCGTACCGTTCCGACGGGGCGGTGACCTGACGTTCGGGCGCGGCGCCGCACGCGGCGAGGAGGAGGAGAACGGGAAGGCGGGTGAGCTTGTTCATGAAGGCTCCGGTGACGTCGGGCACGACGACGAGCCGCGCCTGGACGGATCGTCACGCGTGGTCGCGCTCGAACGCCGGTCATTGTGCCCGCCTTCCATGAGGGCCGTGTCGGCTCATGTGCGGTCGTTCACGCCCCGGAAGGGATGGGTGAACGTCCGCTCAACGTCTCAGACCCGCTCGAAGGACTCGATCGGCAGGACGAACACGACGGCGCCGCCCACCTCCACCTCACCGCCACCCGGCAGACTTCCCTCCCCGCCTTGGGTGTCGAGCATGGGTGGCGGCGCGAGCGTACGTGTGCGTCTGCGGCCTTCCCGCTCCAGGATGCGCCGCACCTCCCAGACGCGCTCGTCGTCCACACCGAGCAGCAGCGTCGTGGAGCCCGCGCGCACGAAGCCGCCGGTGCTGGCGAGGCGGGTGACCGTGAGTCCCCTCGACGTGAGGCACTCCGTGACGCGCGCGACGTCGGCGTCCTGAACGACCGCGAGGACAAGCTTCATGGTACCGCTCCCGCGCCTGACGTTCGCGGTCTTGAGCGTGACTGACTCTGCTCGACCGCCGTTCGAGTTCCGGACTCCTGCTCCCTCGTGGCCATGGTTCACGGATGTAGAAAATGTCACACGCCCGGAGCAACATCCATCACAATGGGGAGAGTTCTCATGAGCCCTCCTTCCCTCCTGCTGATCACCCAAGTCGATACGGCTCCGTCACGTCACATCGAACGGCACCTGCTCGCCCTGCTGCCCGGCGCACGCCTGACCGTCGCCGCCTTGGCGGGCCTCGCGACGGTCCAGGAGCCTGACCTCGTGCTCATCGTGCTGCACGGTCCTGACGCGGCCCCCCTGGAGTCCCTGCAGCACTGGCGCGCGCGCGCCCGGCGTCCGGTTCCCGTGGTCCTGATCGCCGAGCCCGTCACGGACGACCTCGCGTGGCGTGCGTACGGAGCCAGGGTCAACGCGGTCCTCGCGCTCCCCTCCGACGACGTGGAGTTGCGCGGCGCCCTTCGGGCCATGTGCGACTTCTGGTTCCGGGTGGCACGCCTGCCCGTCGTGCCGTACCACCACCCCACGAACTGACTCACGCCCGGACGTCCACGACGGTGCGGCCCCGCACCTCACCCCGCAGGATGCGTTCCGCCTCCGCGGGAACCTCCCCGAGGGGCACCACGCGGACCATCGCGTCGAGCAGGTCATGGGGCAGGTCCCGCGCGAGCCGTGTCCAGGCGCGTTCCCGACGCTCGATCGGAACCTCCACGGAGTCGACGCCGAGCAGGTTCACGCCGCGCAGGATGAACGGCAGCACCGTCGCCGGAAGGTCCGAGCCGCCCGCCAGTCCGCAGGCGGCCACGCTTCCCCAGCGTTTGAGGCTCGCGAGCACACCCGCGAGCGTCGTACTCCCGACGGTGTCCACGGCGCCCGCCCAGCGTTCCTTCTCCAATGGGCGTTTGAGGCCCGTGAGCTCGTCGCGGTGGATGACGTTCGACGCGCCGAGCGACCGGAGGTAGCCCTCCTCCTCCGGGCGGCCGGTGGACGCCGTCACCGCGTGGCCCGCGCCCGCCAGCAGTGCGACCGCGACGCTGCCCACGCCTCCCGCCGCGCCGGTCACGACTACCTCACCCGTGCCCGGAACCAGCCCCCGTTCCTCCAGGGCCATCACGCACAGCATCGCCGTGAGGCCAGCCGTGCCGAGCGTCATCGCCCGGAGGGACGTCAGGGAATCGGGCAGCGCGACGAGCCAGTCCGAACGGACCCGGGCGAGGGTGGCGAGGCCACCCCAGTGCCTCTCTCCGACACCCCAGCCCGTGAGGATGACGCGGTCTCCCCTCCTCCACCGCGCGGACTCCGACTCCACGACCTCGCCGACGAGGTCGATCCCGGGGACCATCGGGTAGGTCCTCACGACGCCCGGGCGTCCGAGCACCGCCAGCCCGTCCTTGTAGTTGAGGCTGGAGTACTCCACGGCGACGAGTACGTCCCCATCGGGCAGGTCCGTGACCGGCAGGGTCACGTGGTCATGTTGGACGTGGTCTCCGTCCCGGGTCAGAAGTAGGGCGCGGAGGGTGGTGTCGTCGGGCACGGGTGGAACCTCCATGAGTGTGGGCTGCCGAGGTGGCGTCACGGTACCACGCCCTCCGGTCGGTCGTTCAGACCTCAGGGCATTGCCGTGCGAGCGTGGCCTCGATCACGCTCGTCGGTTCGCGACGTTCGAACACGGCTCTGAGGACGTCCTGCCGGAGTGTCCAGCCGTCGAGCCCACCGAGTACGGCAGCCTGGATCCTGTCCGACAGGCGCTGGTCCAGACCACGCCTGCCCAGACAGACTCGGAGGTCACGGACGGTCCGCTCGGCCTGAAGCTCACGAGGAAGCTCACGAAATTCCCGGTCTTCGGCGCTCGTCTCCTCCGGGGTCTCGGGCGCTCGTCGAACCTCACCGTAAGACTGCGGTCCACGTATCGCGGGTGAGTAAGTTCCTTGTGAGGTTCCGGGATGGGGACGATTGTAGGCGTCGAACTGGCGGATGACGTCGACGACGAAGCCTGGCATGTTTCTGGGCTGGCTCGATGCGGCAAGGCGCCGAGCCAGCGCGAGCCCGGCCTCGGCGTGGTCCGGGAATTCCCGGGCGAGTCGTTCCGCCATCGGACGGACGACATGGGCGTCCACCAGTAACTGCACCACCCTGGGGTCCGCGTCTCGGGCCGCAGCGCCGAAACGGTACGTGACGGTCTTGTCGCGGCCCCGTCCGGCGTACGTGACGTCATCGAGAAATCCGTGCTCCAGGAGTTCCACG
Organism: Deinococcus pimensis DSM 21231; assembly: GCF_000519345.1. Classification (GTDB taxonomy): domain Bacteria; phylum Deinococcota; class Deinococci; order Deinococcales; family Deinococcaceae; genus Deinococcus_A; species Deinococcus_A pimensis. The sequence goes on along the minus strand of NZ_KI912670.1, from coordinate 105,282 downwards.
TGCATTCTGTCGAGATTGCGTGTGATCTTGTCGGGGCGGTCACTGACGATCCGGCAGTGTTCGGCCCATTCCATCAGCTTGAACTCGAGGCGCTCCACACGCCGTGCCGGCTGCGCGTGGTCATGGCGGTGCGCGTCGAGCAGCCGGTACATCGCGCGCGCCGTCGGCTGCTTGAGACGGCTCATCAGGAGCGCGTCGGGGAGCCGCGTGTACCCCTGGCGGATGTTGCTGACGACGTGGGGGTTGAGCCTGATGCGGAGCGTTCCTCGCGCGTCGAGTTCGACGTTCCCGTCGAGGCGCTCGCTGTCCCGGAACACGAGGTCGTCGATCATCCGCAGGGTCTTTCCCGAGAATCGCCACCGGTTCGTACGGGCGTCCCACCAGCCGTCCCGAATCACGTAGTTCGTGAAGTTGAGTCGTCTGAGGCTGGCCCGAAGTTTCGCGTAGTTCTTTCCGTTGTTCACGAGTCCTGCTGCCTTTCGCAGGCAGTAGGGGGTGGTGACGACCGAGTCGTCGTCGGGGAGGCCCTGCTCGGCGAAGAGCGTCTGCACGGCGATGATGACGTCGCTGTCGATGCCGTGTGGAAGGCCCTCGGGCGCGACGATCTCCACGTGACACTTCAGGTCTCCCCGTACGAATCTGCTTTCCCAGCGCGTCTGTGACGGGTCGACGTCGCGTTGCAGGCTGATGAGGCCCAGTCGTGCGAGGTTGAGTTCGTCCCGATACGGTCGGTGCTGGCCGGTCGTCTCCATACGCGCCCTCAATGTATCAACCGGAGTCTTTGTGGTTCAGATCGTCGGACGGGCGTGAAGCCGGTCGGTCCGCCTCGCGCGCGCGCGCACGCGTGTGTTGTTGTTTTTTTTGGTTTCTTTTTTTTGTTCAACACATTGTTGACAACAACAAGGCGAAGAGGCTATGCACCTCCAGGACAGCGTTTTTCAGCGCTTTCCCCCCCAAAAGGTCGCTATTTTGGGGGGAGTATTCCCCCAAAAGGTCGCTATTATGCACCTCTTTTGCCCCCAAAAGGTCGCTATTGCGGGGTGCGAATGCCCCCAAAAGGTCGCTAAAATCTGCCGCTCATGCCCCCAAAAGGTCGCGCGACCTTTTGGGGGGAAAGTGCAGAAATGGCGGAAAACGCCCCCAAAAGGTCGCTATTCCGACGCGAGTTTGCCCCCAAAAGGTCGCTATCGACGTCCACTGGAGAAACCCGCGTTCTAGACGGGGTTTTAACCGGATTTGCCCCCAAAAGGTCGCTATGGTCTTCGGGTGGATGCCCCCAAAAGGTCGCTATCTGATTCTGTTCGGAGTGAAGCCTCAATCGAGGTTCTGGCTGTCTAGACAGTGCCGGGTTGTCTGGACAGATCCGTACTCGCGACTCCTCGACGACTGGGCTTCGTCGCGCCGGTCTCGCCTCGTTCAACCCTCCTGCTGCGTCGGGCGGACGAGCAGCTCGTTGATCGCCACCCGCCTCGGGCGCGTCACGACGTACGTGATCGCGTCCGCGACGTCGTCCGCCTCCAGCCGCTCGACGCCCTCGAAGCGTCGGTTGAGCATCTCCAGCGACTCCGGACGGTTGTGGCTCGGCAGTTCCGTCACGACGGCCCCGGGTTCGATGAGGCTGACACGCACGTGGCGCCGCGTCACCTCCTGCCGCAGGGACTCGCTGAACGCGCCCACCGCGTGCTTCGTCGCGTTGTACACCCCGCTTCCCACGCGCGCGACGCGTCCCGCGACGGACGACACGTTCACGAGGTCCGCCACACGCCGTTCGCTCAATTCGGCGGCCCGCAGGAGGTGCGGCAGTGCCGCGTGCGCGCAGATCATCAGGCTCAGCACGTTGAGGTCGAGCATCCTGCGCCACTCCTCGGTCGGCGCGTCCTGCACGGGACCGAGCAGCATGACCCCGGCGTTGTTCACGAGGACGTCCAGACGCCCGAGCTCCCTCACGGCGCGGTCCACGCTCGCCCGAGCCTGCCCCTCGTCGGTGACGTCCGCCGTGATCGGCAGTGCCCGCCGTCCCAGCGACGACAGTTCGTGGGCGAGCGCGTCGAGCCTCTCGGCGCGCCTCGCGACGAGCGCGACGTCGGCACCCGCGCGCGCGAGCGATCTGGCCGTCGCCTCACCGATCCCGCTCGACGCACCCGTGACGAGGGCCACCGTACCGAGCATTGTGTTCATTGCCGTCGCCTTTCACGGGAGCCGAGGGGCGTTCGGAGGGGACGTGAGCCGGACGTTCGATGCTTGGTCATGTGCGGCATCATGCGCCCCCGCCGCAGCGCCTGCCAGCCGCCGTCGACGCCTGGGGTTCATCGGTTCTTCGGACTCCTGCGGGCACTCCCGGACACGAAGATGAAGACTTCGTGTAGAACATGTCCTGACGATGAGTATGTCATTCTGACGTCATCGTTCGTTTCATACCGTGGGCGAACACGACTTCCCCCGCCCACCGCGCCATCGGCCCGCGGGCCGTCCGCGTGTCGGGGAAACCGTGCCCTGGAGGTTCGCATGAAGAAGGCCATCTGGACGTTGACCCTCGGCATCACCTGCGCTGCACTCGCGGCCGTCCCCAAGGACACCCTCGTCGTGCAGACCTCGAGCGACATCCCCACTCTCGACCCCGTCATGACGTACGACACCGGCAGCGGCCAGTACGTCGAGAACATCTACGAGACCCTCGTCGCGTACAAGGGCAACAGCGTGCGGGAGCTCGAACCCCTGCTCGCGACCAAGTGGACGCAGGCCAACGGCGGCAGGACCTGGACCTTCGACCTGCGCAAGGGCGTCAAGTTCCACAGCGGCAACGCCATGAGCTGCGACGACGCCGAGTACAGCTTCCGCCGCGCCCTCGTGGTGAACAACAGCGACTCGTGGACGTGGTTCCTCAGCGAGAGCCTGCTCGGCACCGCCAGCAACGCCAACGACGACAAGAGCGTCACCTGGGCCAAGATCTCGAGCGCCGTGAGCTGCAACGCCCAGGGTCAGCTCGTCTTCAAGCTGCCTCAGGTCGATCCCGCCTTCCTCGCCAAGCTCGCCTTCGTGGGCGCCAGCATCGTCGACAAGGACTACGCGGCCAAGATCGGCGAGTGGGACGGCAAGGAAGCCAGCTGGAAGACCTGGGTCGGCAAGGACCTCAACGACAGCGCCCTCAGCAAGGCCCCCAGCGGCACCGGCGCCTACCAGCTCGTCCGCCGTGACAGCAACACCACGCTCCTCAGGGCCTTCAACGGCTACTGGGGCGGCAGGCCCGCCATCCAGAACGTCGTCGTGCAGCGCGTCCCCGAACAGGCGACGCGGCTCGAAGCGCTCAAGCGCGGTGACGCCGACCTCGTCGACACCGGCCCGCGTCCGGTGCTGGAGCAGCTGCGCAATGTCGCGGGGCTGAACATCATCGACGATCTCGGCAACAACTCCTCCACCGTGATCTTCATGAACGAGAAGATCAGCGATCCCAAGTCGCTCGGCAGCGGCAAGCTCGACGGCAAGGGCATCCCCGCGAACTTCTTCGCGGACGTCAACGTGCGCCGCGCGTTCAGCTACGCCTTCGACTACGACCGCTACATCAAGGATGTCCTGCAGGGCAAGGGCAGACAGCGCACCATGGCGCTCCCGGAGTCCTTCCCTGGCTACTCCGAGGACGTCAGGAAGTACACCTACGATCCCAGGCAGGCCACCGCGTCCTTCAAGAAGGCCTTCGGCGGTCAGGTCTGGAAGAACGGCTTCGTCCTCACCGCCCGCTACCGCGCCGGGAACACCGCGCAGCAGACCGCGATGGAGATCCTCAAGCGCAGCGTCGAGGCCCTCAACCCCAAGTTCAAGGTCAACATCGAGGGCAAGCAGTGGTCCGAGATGCTCAACGATTCCAAGAGCGGCAAGGAAGCCATGATCGTGCTCGCCTGGCTCCCCGACTACGCCGACCCCGACAACTTCATCAACACGTTCTACAGCAGCAACGGCTACTACAGCCCGCGCCTGAACTACGCCGACAAGAACGTGGACGCCTGGGTGCAGCAGGCCCGCAGCACCACCGATCAGGCGAAGCGCGATCGGCTGTATGCCCTCATCGGCAACCGCGCCTTCGACACCGCGCCGTTCATCCTGCAACCTGCCGGTGTGGGCTTCATCGTGATCCGTGACGACCTCGTCGGTGTGAGCCGCGCCACGTACAACCCGATGATCAATTTCGGCTACACGGGCACCCTCTGGCGCCAGCTCAGCAAGAAGTGACGCGAAACCGGCGACGTCCCGTCCGAACGTTCTGAGCTCACCGAACCACCCTGCCAAGGCAGGGTGGTTCGCCATGAGATGCTGTGCCGAACCGCCGACGAGGGTGGACGGGAAGGAGATTCGGAAGCCGGCGGCGCGTCGCCGACCTCGCCGTCATCCCTCGCCGAACAGCGTGTCGAGCTCGGCGAGCAGCTTGCCGAGCCGGGCCCGACGTCGGGCGTCGAGGCCCGCGAGGGCGCGCGCGCTCGTCAGGTTTCGCGCGACGCGGCGGGCCCGGTCGTCCTGTTCTTTCCGGAAAGAACGCCCGGCGAGCTCCGCCCGGAGCTCCTCGCGGGTGGCGCCCGCGAGCGCCCGTTCGAGCAGCCCGTCGCGGTGCTCCGCAGGCGCGCCCGCCACCACGCCCGCCACGGTGTAGCCGAGTCCACGCTCGCGCATCGCCGTCAGCACCTCCGGCGGCCAGTTCAGGACACGCACCTTGTTCTTCGTGAACGACTGCCACGTGCCGCGCCCGAGCTGGGTGAACAGCCCTTCGAGCAGGGCCACCGCCTCCGGGTCCTCGTCGGGGCGTCGGAGCAGCGCGTTGAGCCGGGAGCGCGCCTCCGCCGCCTCCACGCCGAGCGTGCCCGCCACGAGCGTCAGCGTCGCGTCCACCTCGTCGATCACGCCGAGGTCCTCGCGCTGCAGGTTCTCCACCGCCGCGAGCATGGAGGCCTGCGCGTCGCTCAGCTCGCGGACCTCCACGGGCACTTCCTGCAGACCGGCCGCCGTCGCGGCACGCCAGCGGCGCTCGCCTGCCACGATCTCGTAGCCGCCCTCCGACGGGCGGACCAGCAGGGGCTGCAGCACGCCCTGCTCGCGCACGCTCGCCGTGAGCCGCGCGAGCGCGGCCTCGTCGAAGGTCCTTCTGGGCTGGAAGGGACTGCTTCGCAGGCTGGAGACGGGGACGACGCGGGGAGGCCGCGTCTCGGTCGTGGAGAGCTCCGCGACCGCCGTGGCGCCCAGGATCCCCGCGAGCCGGTCGCCCATCGGACGGCGCCTACTCACCCGGCACCGCCAGCGGGAGCCTCACGGCCTCCACCACCTCGCGCGTCACGCGCAGCACGTCGGCCGCCACGGGACTGCTCGGCGCGTACTTCAGCACCGGCTCCCCGGCGGTGTTGCTGTCGAGCCACACCGCCTCACGCTGCGGTACCGGCGTGGCGAGCGGACTCAGCGTCCGCTGCAGCACCTCCAGCGTCTCCTGATCGTGCCGCCGCTGGCGGTTGTAGAGCGTGGGAACGTACAGCCCGACGCTCAGATCGGGACGGACCTTGCGGTAGGTCCGGAGCGCCTCCGTGAGTCCCGTCAGCCCACGCAGGCCCTTGTCCCGGACGGGCACCGGGACGACCAGCTGGTCGGCGGCGAGCGCGCCGAGCACCGCGAGCTGACCCAGGCTCGGCGGTGAGTCCACCAGCACCACGTCGTAGCGCTCCCTCAGGTCGCGCAGGTGGTTGCGCAGGTGCAGCTGCGCGCCCACGACGCCCATCATGCGGCCCTCCACCATCGCGAGGTCCACGCTGGCCGGGATGAGGTGCAGGCCGTGCACCTCCACGGGCGCGGGGAGCGGCGCGTCCGACGCGGCCGTCTCGAAGGCGGTCTGCTCGACCTCCGCGGGACCGGCGCCGAGCCAGTCGGTGAGGTTCGCCTGCGGATCGAGGTCGATGAGCAGCACCCGCGCCCCGAAGGTGGCGAGGGCGTAGCCGACGTCACGGGTGAGGCTGGTCTTCATCGCTCCCCCGGCGTGGTTGAAAAACGTCAGGACGCGCATGAAAGGAGTCTACCCGGCCTCACGGGCGAGCGCACGGCGACGTTCTCGCGGGGGTGATTCCCCGGTCGCCGCGCGTCACGGACCGCGGTCAGCCTCCCTGTCCGCCGAAGTCGCCCGGCGCGAAGCGCTCGATCTGCACGCGGTAGATCCCGCCCACGTCCTCACGCCACGCGAGGACGACGTTCCCGTAAACGTCCAGCGTGACGCTCGGTGTTCTGGCGTCCCTGCGTGCGTCGCGGTTCACGCTGCCCGACGCCCGCCACGTCTGTCCCGTCCAGCGCGCGAGGTGCACCTGGCCCACGCCCGCGCGCTCCTCCACCCAGGCGAGTACGGGGCGGCCCTCCCGATCGAGGGTGAGGGAGGGCGCGGACGCGAACGACGTGCTGACGGCGCCGCCGAGCGCCTGCCAGTCCTGACCCGTCCAGCGGGCCGCGAAGAGGGTGTCCTGCCCGTCCACGTCCTCGGCCCAGGCGACCACCGGACGGGCGGAGGCGTCGAGCGCCAGCCTGGGGGACGTGACGTACCTCGGGCCGCCGTGCGTGAGCGGACGCCCGACGGGCGTGGCCCCACGCTCGTCGACGCGCGCCACGACGATCTGACCCTCGTTCACGTTCCCCTCGATCCACGCGGCGGTCGCCTCGCCCCGGACGTCCAGGGCGAGCGACGGCTGCCGGGCGTAGGGCGAGGTGTTGAGCCTCGGGCTGCGCGCCCAGGCGTTTCCCTGCCAGCGCCGCAGGGTCAGCACCGTGCCCACGCCCTGACGGAGGTTCTCGCCCCACACCAGGAGCGGTTCGCCGCCGAGCGCGGCGAGCGCGCGGGTCTTCGCGGACTGCGGAGAGCTGATGCCGATGTAGCGCGAGCGCCAGTCCGTCCACGCCCCGTCCCGCCAGGCACGGAACACGACGACGTCGTTGTCTCCGGAGTTCTCGTTCCACGCCATCACCGGCGTCCCGGCACGGTCGAGCGCGAGGTCGAGGTTCGCGACGGGCCGTGCGCGGTCGTAGTTCAGCACGCCTCCGAGCGGGCGCCACGCGCCCTCCCGCCATTCCCACGCGCCGAGCGTGCGCTCCGTGAACACGCCCCGACCCTGCGTGGCCGGTCCCAGATCGCTGACGACGCCGAGGACGAGACCTCCATCCGGAGTCGCGGCGATCTTCAGGTCCCGCACGGGTCGTGGAGGAAGGTCCGACGGGACGCCCACGTCCACGACGGGAGTGGAGGAGGGCAGGGCGGAGGAGACGGACAGCGCGAGCGAGACGAGGACGAGCCGCAGCATGGGTCCTTTCCGGCACCGCCCGTCGGGCGGACCAAGACGCGAGGTCACGTCCAGTATGTGCCCCGCGCCCCGAAAACGGGAAGGAGCCGCCCGACGGGCGGCTCCTCCAACATGCACGGCTCAGCCCACGTCGGTGATGATGGGCGAGCGGAACTTCTCGTCGGGCGTGAACACCCAGCGGCGCCGGGCGAGGAGGGCCAGCGCGAGGCTCACGAGCGCCACGAGCAGCATCCGCGTCATGAACACCCCGTACTGCCCCTCGTAGGAGCCGAACATCGCGAAGCGAAGCGCGTTCACCACGTCCGTGACGGGGATGACCGAGTGGATGGCGCGGAAGAAGTCGGAGGAGAGCTCCACCGGGTAGGACCCGCCCGACGCGCCGAGCTGCACCACGAGCAGCACGAGCGCCAGCAGACGTCCCGCCGCGCCGAGCAGCAGGTTGAGCGCGAGGATCAGGATCATGAACGTGAGGCTCGCCAGGACCACCGTGAGCACCACGAGTCCGGTGTGCAGGTACGTGACGCCCAGCAGGTGCAGGCCGAGCACCACCACGAGCGCCTGCGAGACGACGTAGAAGGCGGGCACCGTGAACTTGCGCGCCACGCGCGCCGCCTGTGAGGTGGCGCGTCCGCTCTCGGGCAGCAGCAGGTACGGGAAGATGAAGGTGGTCATCGTGGCGCCCACCCACAGCGCGAGCGCCATGAAGTACGGGGCGAAGGCCGCGCCGTTGTTCTGCACCCGCGCGGTGCTCGTCTCCACGACGACGGCGCTCGCCGCGAGCCCTTCGGGGTCGCCGCCGAGCCGCTCGACGTCGGCGGGCACCTTCTCGTAGAGCTCGGCGAGCCCGTCGCGGAGGCGGCCCGCGCCGCCCGCGAGATCGCGCGAGCCCTTCGCCAGCGTGCCCGCGCCGTCCGCGAGCTTCGACACGCCGCCCGCGAGCTCAGCGGATTTCCCGGCCAGGGTGGCGGCGCCCCCGGAGAGCCGATCGAGGTCAGGTTGCGCGGGCAGGTTCGACGTGATCTCACCGAGCGCGTCCTTGATCCTGACATTGCCCTGCACCAGAGTGTCCACGCCGCCCTGGAGGGAGGCTGCCCCCTCGGCGAGCTTCCTCGCGCCCGTCGCGGCCTCTCCCGACTTCCGTGCGAGCGTGGTAGCGCCGCTCTGGAGCTCCCGCGCGCCCTTCGTGAGCCTCGCCGTTCCGGAGGCGAGCTGGGCCGCGCCGTCGGCGGCGGTCCCCGCGCCCGTCGCGGCCTCTCCGGTCTTCCGTGCGAGCGTGGCGGCGCCGCCCGCGAGCTTCTTCGCGCCCTGTTCGGCGTTCCGGGCACCTGTGGCGAGCTGACCGGCCCCCT
>NZ_KI912670.1:95918-96526 GCF_000519345.1 Deinococcus pimensis DSM 21231 | reverse complement strand
CGCCCGTGGCGGTCGCCGTGGCGCCCTTCGAGAGGTCCGTGGCGCCCCCCGTGAGCTTGTCGGCGCCGGCGGCGAGCTGGCCGAGCCCGCCCTGCAGCTGCGGAAGTTGACGGGCGAGTTCGTCCGCGCCGGTCTGGAGGCGCGAGGCACCCTTCGAGAGGTCCGCCGTTCCGGACGCGAGGGCGTCGGCGCCCGTCGCGAGCTGGCCGAGCCCGCCCTGCAGCGCAGGCAGCTGATCCGCGAGCCGACCGGCACCCCCGGCGAGGGCAGCGTTGCCCTTCGCGAGGTCACCCGCGCCCGACGCGAGCGTGGAGGTGCCCGCCCGAAGCTGGTTCAGTCCTTCCGCGAGCGCGGGCAGGTTCTCCGCGAGCCGCCCCGTGCCCGCGTTCACCTGCGCGGCACCTGAAGCGAGGCTGCCCGCGCCGGTCGAGAGTCGATCGGCACCGCTGCGAAGCTGGCCGAGCCCGGACGCGAGGTCGGCGTTGCCCTTTGCGAGCTTCGCCGCGCCGTCCTGAAGGGGCTGGAGCTGCTGGCGGCCGGGCGCGGCGGCTTCGAGCTGGCGCAGCCCGCCCGAGAGTGTGGCCGTGCCGTCCGTGAGCCGGGTGACG
>NZ_KI912670.1:85226-95818 GCF_000519345.1 Deinococcus pimensis DSM 21231 | reverse complement strand
CGAGAGTGTGGCCGTGCCGTCCGTGAGCCGGGTGACGCCGCCGGAGAGGTCGCGCGCACCCTTCGCGAGCTGCGCGCTTCCACTCGCAGCGGTGCGGGCGCCGTCCGCGAGGGTTCCGGCGCCGTCCGCGAGCCGTCCGGCGCCGCTCTGAAGGCTCGTGGCGCCGTCACGCAGACGTCTCGTGGCGTCCTTGATGTCACGGAAGCCCTTCTGGACGTCCTCCAGGGAGGTCTGCACGACGTCCCAGCGGTTGCTGCCGAGTTTGGTGTTGAGGCTGGTGGTGATCTCCTTGGCGACGCTCGCGCCGACGCGGCTCGCGAAGTAGCTCGTGCCGGGCGCGGTGTACAGGTGCAGCCGGCCGTGCTCGGCACTGCTGCCCGCGACGGCCCTGCGGCTGAAGTCGTTCGGGACGCTGAGCGCGAAGTACACGTCGCCGCGGCGGACGGCGGCCTGCGCGGCGGCCTCGGTGGGGTAGTCGACGAACTTCACGGGCGGGTCCTCGCGGAGGTTCTCGACGAGGTCCCGGCCGAGGTTGTAGGTCCTGCCCCGGGCGGTGGTGCCCTCGTCGGCGTTGACGAGCGCGACCGGAAGGCGGTCGAGGCTGCCGTAGGGGTCCCAGACGCTGGCGAGGTAGATGCCCGCGTAGGCGAGCGGGATGAACAGGATGGCGGTGGCGGCGGCCCACATGAGGGGGTAGCGCCACAGGGACCGTTCGCTGGGAGTGAGGGTTCGGTAGTCGGCGAGCATCCCGCGCGGGCGCGTCGTCTTCGTCGGTTCTGATGTCGGTTCGGTCATGGATCCCTCGCGCTTGTTGACGTGGTGTCAGCTCCACCCATGATGCCGCTTCGTCGACACATCGTCAAGTGACAAAACGTCAGAAAACGGATAGACTGGACCCATGACCGCCGCCGAACCCCGCAAGCGCCTTCCCTCCGCCGACCGACGTCGGCAGATCCTCGACGCCGGCGCGCGCCTCTTCGTCGAGCGGGGCTTCGAGGCCGTCACCATGGGTGACATCGCCGCCGCCCTCGGGACCTCGCGCCCCACCATCTACAGCTACTTCACCTCCCCCGAGGGCATCCTCGACGCCCTCCTCGACGAACGCCTGCACCTCCTGCTCGCCCGGCTCGAACCCCTGCTCACGCCCGCCGCCGGGCAGGGAGACGTGCCGAACGTCATCGAGCCCGTCTTCGATCTGCTCCTGCGCGAGCGCGACACCCTCGCGCTCCTCCACAGCGGCGGCGGCCCCAGCTTCCGCAAGCGCCAGCACGACTTCCACGACGAGGTCGCCCGCAGGCTCCCCCTGGGCAGCGATCACCCCGGACGCGCCCACCCCACCGTGCTCCTCGTCGTCACGACCCTGCTCAGCAGTCTCGCCTACCGCGCCGCCACGGACCCCGCCGTGGACGCCGCCGGCCTCGCCCGGACCCTGCGCGCCCTCGTCCGGGGCGGCGTCCGCGAGGTCCTCGGCCACGACGACGCGCGGAGCGGCTGACCCCGTCCCTCGCGGCGTCAGCCGTCCCGCAGCAACCGCTCCGCCACGCGCGGCGCCGCGCGGTGCAGCGCCGCGAAGGGCCGCGCCAGCCCCACCAGCACCTCCGCGCGGTCCCGCTCCAGGCCCCGCAGGACGCTCCTCGCCACGAACTCCGGACTGACCTTGCGCCCGTCACCCCGCCCGGCCGTCATCGGCGTGTCCACCAGCGGGAGTACCACGTCCACCACCAGCAGGGGCAGACCCGCCGCCCGCACCTGGGCGCGCAGCGCCTTCGTGTACGTCCGCACCGCCGCCTTCGTCGCGCTGTACACCGCCGCGCTGCGCTTCGGCGCGAGTGCCAGACCCGACGTCACGTTCACCACGGCGCCCTCCCCCTGCCGTGCCAGCAACGGCAACGCGAACGCCGTGAGCTGCACCAGCCCCGTGAAGTTCCCCCGGACCTCCTCGTCCACGTCGCGGACCGCCCGTTCCGGGTCCGCGCTCGTGAAGTCGTAGTTCAGCTGCACGGCGGCGTTGTTCACGAGGACGCCGGGCGGACGGCCCTCCAGGGACGCGACCAGTGTCCTCACCTGGCGCGCGTCCCCGACGTCGCACACCCGAGTCTCCACCCCGCCCAGCGTCGCGGCGGCGCGGCGCAGACGCTCCTCGTCCCGCCCCACGATCGTGACCGTGTTCCCCCGCTCCAGGAACGCCCGCGCGAGCGCGAACCCCACGCCCGACGAGCCGCCCGTGACGAGCACCGAACGACCGCTGACCCTCATGCCTTCCCCCGACCGCGTGACATCCGACTGATCATGCCCTCAGGGTCGCCGTACGCTACCGGATGTGACAGAGGCCGTGACCGGTAGACCCGCTTGGATGGTCATCACCCACCCGGACGCCGCGCGCGCGCTCGCGGACGCGGACACGCGGCGCTACCTCGAACCCTTCCTGGCGCGCGAACGCAGCGTCCGCGACGCGGCCCTCGCGCTGGACGTGACCCTCGACGCGATGCTCGCGCGCGTCCGCCGTTTCGTCCGCGTCGGCCTGCTGATCGTGACGCGCGTCGAGCCGCGCGCCGGACGACCCGTCAAGCACTACCGCGCCGCCGCCGACGCCTTCTTCCTGCCCTACGGCAGCACCAGCTTCGAGTCGTTCGAGGCGTGGTTCGTCGAGGAGTTCGCCCGGCGCGAGGAGCGCCTCGCGCGGGCCGTGTCGAGCGAGGCGCGGGCCTGGGGCGCGAAGCGTGGTGAGCACTCCGTGGGCAAGCGCGTCTACCGGGACGCGGACGGGCGCCTCAGGGCCGACTTCGCCTTCGGCCCCGACCGGGAGCTCGACCTGCTCGTCGAGGACGCGCCCGCCATCGTCTACACCTTCTCGTTCCCCACCCTCGATCACGCCGCCGCCAAGGCCCTGCAGGCCGAACTCCTCGCGCTGTCGGACCGTTACGGCGCCGGGCGGGGCGCTCAGCGCTACAGTCTGCGGCTCGCCCTCGCGCCCGTGAGCGAGGAGCCCTGAAGCAAGCGCGTGTCGGGACCTCGCGTGCTCCGGGGGGAACCGTTCAGATGGACGCCAGCGTGGGTGCATGCTCGACCGTGACCCGGTTGCGCCCCGCGGTCTTGGAGGCGTAGAGCGCGCGGTCGGCGCGCGTGACGCACCCGGGCAGGTCCAGTCCCGACGAGACGTCGGTGAGCGCGACACCCACGCTGAGGGTGAGCGGGAGGGGCCCGTGCTCCAGCGTGACGGGCGAGCGTTCCACGGCGGCGCGCAGTTCCTCCGCGACGAGGGCGGCGTCGGATTCGCCCACGCCTTCGAGCAGCACGACGAACTCCTCGCCTCCGTACCGGGCGAGGACGTCCGTGGCGCGCACGCGCGACGAGCACACCCGCGCGACGTGCCGCAGGGCCTCGTCGCCCGCCCCATGGCCGTGAGTGTCGTTGACCTTCTTGAAGTGATCGATGTCGATCATGATGACGGCGAGACTGTGCCTGGAGCGCGAGGCGCGGCCCTCGGCGAGCTCCGCGAGCTCGTGGAAGTGGCGGCGATTCGTGAGGCCCGTCAGCGCGTCCGTCCGGGCGGAGCGTTCGAGTTCGAGTTCGGCGAGCTTGCGGCGCGTCACGTCGAACAGCACCGCGACGGTCCCGGCGCGGCCCCCCTGTGGAGCGAGGATCGGCGTCGCGTGCAGGGACAGCCAGCGTCGGCCGTCGGGACGGTCGAGCAGGAGTTCCCGTTCCGCCGCGTCCTCGTCCGTCAGGTCCGGCCACTCGGGCAGGAGGGCGGCCGGACGCGTGCCGGTCGCTCCGCGAGGGCCGCTTCCCATCAGGGTGCGGGCGTAGGGGTTGAGGTCCACGACGCGGCCCTGCACGTCGAGCACGACGACGGCCGCGCCGATGTCGCGGATGACGAGGTGGTGCGCGATCGGCACGAGGTTGAGCGCGGCGTACCGGAACACGGCGAGGGCGAACAGGACCGAGGAGACGAGCAGCAGGAAGATGACGTTGTCGAGCTTGGGGATGACGTCGATGCCGAAGGCGTCCTCGGGGATGCGTCCGAGCAGGGGCGCGAAGCCGCCGAGGACGAGCAGGGCCGCCTGCGCGCGGAAGAGCGGCGGACGGGTGCGGTAGTGCGCGACGTACAGCAGGGCGCTCCCGGTCGTGAGGAGGTAGTTGCTCGCGGCGTACACCCAGAAGAACGGGCCGTGCCCGGCGTGCGACTCCGGATCTCCCGGCACGAGCCAGACGTCCGTCCACATGAGGTGGTGCGCGGGGTTCGTGAACACCACGAGCCAGGTGACCCCGACGAGCGCGGCGAGCGCCGCCGCTCCCCATCCGCGCAGTCGCCGCTCGTTTCCGGTGACGACGAGGGAGAACGCGAACCACAGTGCGGGCGCGGCGCCGCCGCCGAGGTACTTCGCGACCATCCAGACGGTCTTGCCCTCCAGCGTCGGGCTGAGCAGTTCGAGCGTGTAGCACGCCGTCCACGCGATCAGGGCCGCCATGAGCGCCATGAAGGGTCGCGCCAGGCGCCGTTCGCGCCTCGACGCGATCCACGCGAGGAGCGCCATGAGCAGCACCGTCGGGACGAACGGCAGGGCGTACGGGGTGAACGCGAACGTCACGGGTTCTCCAGGGGAGGGGAGGAGAAGGTCACTCGGCCGCGCAGACGCGGTCGCCGCCCTCGCGCCGGGCGCGGTAGTACTGCTCGTCGGCGGATTCCAGGATGAGCCGCGCTCCCTGCACGAATCCCTGGTTGCACAGTCCGACGGACACCTGGAACGGCGGGGACAGGTCGGCGGGGCACCACGCGCGTTCCAGGGCGCGCTGGAGCAGCCGCTGCATGACCTGTCTCGCGCCGACGGGTCCGGTCTCGGGAAGGACCACGAGGAGGCGCCGCCCGTCGAAATCGGCGACGGTGTCGGTGTCACGCAGGGTGCTCACGAGGAAGGTCGTGAAGGCGGCGTGCAGCCGGGCGGCGTCGGCGCCGCTGGTCTCGCTTTCTATGTCGAGTCCGACGACGGCGACGCCGAGGTCGGTCTTGGCGCGCAGGCAGCGGCGGTAGTCACGCTGGAGCTGTTCGAGGCCGTACTCGCGTGAGCGCGCGCCGCCCGGGAGCGGCGTGGAGGACGCCTCGGGAGCTCTGGTACGGGTGGAGGCCCGTTCGCGCCTCGCGGCGAGCTGGAGCTCCACGTCGTACCGCGCGGCGAGCAGATCGCGTTCACGTGCGAGTTCCCGTTCGCGGCGGGCGAGGCGGTGCTCGGCGCTCAGCCGCTGATGGTCGAGGGCGGCGCGCAGGTCGCCGCTGTCCTCCGCGAGGTCGGCGAGGAGGCGCTCGACGTCCTCGGCCCGGTCGAGCAGGGCGACGTTGGCGTGCAGCAGCTCCGTGAGGTGGGCGGCGAGGGGCGTGGCCAGGTCGGCCCTTCCGGAGGTCAGGGCGTGCCGTGCCAGTCCGAGGATCACGCGGAGCGCGAGGGCGGGCGGGCACGATCGGGCGAGGGAGATGGCCTGACGGACCCGCGCCTCGTCCACTTCCACACTCGCGAGGACCTGCGCGAGGGCGGCGAGGGTCTGCGCGACCTGCCTCGACGGATCGTCGCGAAGGTGCGACGCGACGTCGGCGGCGCGTTCGAGGAAGGCCGCGGCGCGCGCGGCGTCGCCCTGCTCCAGCAGGACCTCGCCCAGCCCGGTGAGCGCGCGGCGGTGCTCTCCGCTGACGGCGGGGAAACGTTTGGCGGCCGTGAGGTAGGTCGCCCGGGCCTCGGCGAGATCGCGCGCTTCGTGCAGGGCGGTGGCGAGGTCGAGGAGGAGCCGCGCCTGCTCGCGCTCGGAAGCGGCGGCGTCGAGGGTGAGGGCGAGTTGCAGGGTGGCAGCGGCCTCTCCGGGGTGACCGAGCGTGGCGTACGCGCTCGCCGCGGCGTGCAGGGCGCGGAGTTCGAGGTCGGGGTGTCCCGCGTTCCGGGCGAGGCGCCCGGCGGCCAGCGCCTGGCGCAGCGCCGCGAGATCGTCGAGTTCGAGTTCGCTCTCGCGCAGAAGGGCGCAGGCTTCCTTCCAGGTCTCCCCGAGGGTCTCGTAGCGGCGGGCGGCGGCGCGGGCGTAGGAGAGGGCCGTGGTGGGGTCGCAGAGGTCGGCGAGGGCTCGTTCGAGGTCCGCGGTGCGGGCTTCGTCGCTCGTGACGACGGACTGCTCGTGGGCGTGCTGGAGGAGGGCGCGGCGCTCCTCGGGGGTCAGGTCGGTCCGGTGGGCGTGCTCCAGCAGGGCGTGAAGTCGCTCGGTGGTCGCCTGATGGGGGTCGGCGTGCGTGGTCATGGAGTACCTTCCGTGTGGATGGGTGGGGTGGGCTTGGACAGTCGGATACCTCACAGTACTCACAAATCTTTAACAGGCTGTTAACATGAAGGGAAACTTCAGATGCATCGGCAGGGATATTCGTCGGACCCACGGATCACGGGTCCGTCCGACCTTTCTCGTTCAGGCGTCCGCGATGGTCCGAGCGCGTCCTACGCGACGACGCAATTCGTGAATGAACAGGTCCGTCTCGCAGCGCAGCGTCCGCAGCTCGCTCCGGGCGAGACGCCGTCCGTACGAACGAGTGAGAAGCCGGGCCACGCGGTCCTCGTCGGCCGGCGTTCCACACGAGTGGACGAGGACGACCGCGTCACGGAGTGCTTCCCGCGTCGCCTCACGGTCGGACAGCCAGTGGACGTCGATCTGCGAAACGAGCATGTCCCATCGTCAGGAACCTGACCGACTCATGTGTGTAACCGGGCTTCATCGCACCGAAATGCTCAGCGGTCCCTCAGGAAGAGCGCGGCCTCATGTCGGCGGCGCGAGACCGCCCGCCGACCTCACCACCACCCACGCCGCTTGAAGTACCAGCCCAGCGAAACGGCCACGATCACGAAACTCGACCACGCCACGACGTACCCGTACCGCCAGCCCAGTTCCGGCATCCGCGCGAAATTCATGCCCCATACGCCCGCGAGGAACGTGAGCGGCAGAAAGATCGCCGACACGACCGTCAGCGTCTTCATCACCTCGTTCATGCGGTTGCTCTGCACGGTCAGGCTCGCGTCCATCACGCTGGGAAGCACCTCACGCGCGGAGTCGAGCGTGTCGTACACCCGGTCGAGCGAGTCCACCACGTCCCGGAAGTACAGGGCCACCTCCTGCGCCTGCGGGTCGAGCCGCACCTGCCCTCGGTCGAGTCCGTTCGCGTACCCGGCCGTCACCACCCGCGCGTGCCGCGCGAAGGCCGAGACGCTCGCGCGGGCGTTGTTCACGAGACGCCGCACGTCCATGATCTCGTGTCTCGCCTCGAACACCCGCCTCGTCAGTTCGTGGCTGTCCACCGGGTGGCTCACGCCGACGAACATGCCCTCCTCCAACTCGTCCGTGCGGGCCTCCACGTCGTCGGCGAACTCGAAGAAGGTCTCGGTCCCCTGCGAGAGCAACGTGTAGATCAGGCGCTCCTCGCTGCCGTGTCGCAGGCCGTCGAACTCGCGCCAGGTGCGCTCCAGGTACTCGACGTCCCTGAGCCGCACCGTCAGGAGCGTGTCCGTCGCGGGGTACCAGAACATGCTGACCCGCTCCGTCGCGTCCGCGTCCGCGCGAGGCGCGCCGAGCGTGCGGAACACCAGGAACACGTGCTCCGGGTACGCCTCGAAGCGGCTCCACTGCCCATGCGTGAGGGCGTCGTCGAGCGCGAGACCGTTCAGGGCGAACACCTCGCGCAGTGCCGCCACCTCCTCCGGGGTGGGGCAGGCCACGTCCACCCAGACGCTGGGCTCGCCCACTCGCCAGTCGATCGCTTCGGTACTGAGTAGGGACATCGCGCGGATCATGCGGCCAGTCTAGAAAATGGCCCGGACCTCGGCGCCCGTGACGGCAGGTGCATGAGGGAACCGGGAAGTCCGCCCTGTGCGTGGGTGGTTCACATCAGGCACGATCCTGCCGGGCGCACGATGGGAGGAGTTCACCACGACCCGAGGTCAGCATGCCGATGTCCTCAATCCGCGTCCGCTCCGTCCTTCTCGGGCTGCTTCTCACCGCGACCGCCGCCGCGCAGCCCGCGGGCTCGGTGGATGTCGGCGGTTACCGTCTCGGGTTCGGCTGTGACGGCCCGAGGTCGCCCCTGACCGTGGTGCTCGTGCGTGGACCCGTCGTCGGGGACTCCGTCATGGGGTACGCCCCCAACGACAGCGACGACCCCAGCTTCCAGCAGGCGGCCTTCAGCGACCTCGCGGCGTTCACGCGGACCTGCGCGTTCACGCCGCGCGGACTCGGGGCCAGCGACGCCGCTCCCTTCATGACGGACGCGAGGACGCACGCGCGCGACCTGTCACGAATCCTCGAGAGGCTGAAGGTCACCGGGCCCGTCGTGCTCGTCACGTTCGGCTTCGCCAGTCAGATCGCCCGGCTCCTCGCCGTGGAGCGTCGCGCTCACGTCGCCGGGCTCGTGCTCGTCGATCCCTGGCACGAAGACACCCCTCTCGCGCTCTCACGGTTCTTCCGGTCGCGTCCCATCCCCGAGGGGGAGGACGTGGACATCGCGTCCGTGCGCTGGCTGCGGGCCTGGCGGACGTACGTGAACGACTACGCCGCCGGACGCGCCGCCCCCCTCGACCGCTGGGACGTCCGTGCCGGCGACCGCGCCGTCCGTGCCGCGACCCGGCCGGGCACGCTGCCCGTGGTGGTCGTCACCTCGCTCTCCAACCCCTTCACCTCGGCGGCCCAGTCTGCCGAACCTGCTCGTTACGGGCAGGCGCTGACCCGTCTGCTGCGCGCCCAGCAGGCGAAAGCGCTGAGCCTGACGTCGAACGGACGTCAGTTGACCTTCGATCCGGCCGACCCGAGGGGCGCCGCCCTCACGGAGAACGAGGTGGTCGTCACCGCCGTACGCGCCGTGCTCGCGGCGTCCCGTCGGGGAGGGGCGCTCCCCGTGAGGGTCGAGGGGCGCTGACCCCCCGGCGGGGCTCCTCGTTCAAGAGAAGGGCAACGCCTCCTCAAGACGGCGAAAGTCGGCTCCGGGTCGTGCCGGGCACGTTGCCTCTAGCGTGAGGAGGTGCATCGTCTCCTCCTCACGATCCTCGCGGCGGGCATCATACCGGGCGCCGCGGGCGCCGCCGAACGCACCTACCCGTCCCTCACGCTCACCCTCACGACGAGCGAGCCACGCATCGTCTCGGGCCGGTTGCGCGACGAGGGCGTCGTGAAGCGCTTCACCCTCGACGGCCGTCTCGTCGCGCGCAGTCGAAGGCTCGGCCGTCTCTCCACGGAGCTCGGCCCCTCGCTCGACCATGTCGTCCGTCTCGTCGAGAAGCGCACGCCCCGCGAGGCGTACTGGCGCAACGAGAACGGCCACTGGGTGGCGCGTCAGCAGACCGGCTGGACCGTGGACCGTGCACGCACGAAAGCGAACATCCTCCGGGCCGTTCTTTCCGGAAAGAACGAGGCCGAACTCGCCGTGAACCTCACCGAGCCTCGCCGGAGCGTTCGCGACTGGGCGAAGGCGGGCATCCTCTTCCACGTCGCGAGCGGTACGTCCAGCTACCGGGGCAGTCCTCCGTTCAGGGAGAAGAACATCCTCGTCGCGGCCAGCAAGCTGGAGGAGTCCTACGTGAAGCCCGGCGAGGTCCTGAGCTTCAACGGCGCGGTCGGTCCCGTCGACGCGAAGCACGGCTTCGTGAAGGGCTACGTCATCGCGGGCGGCACGCTGGAAAAGGAGGACGGCGGGGGGCTGTGTCAGGTCTCCGCGACGCTGTTCCGGGCCGCCTTTTCCGGTGGCTTTCCCATCGAGGAGCGGCACGAGCATTCCCACCGCGTGAAGTACTACGACCCCGTCGGGTACGAGGCGACGGTGTACGCGCCCGACAAGGACTTCAGGTTCCGCAACGACACGAAGGCGCCCCTGTTCATCCAGGCCTCCTGGGACCGCGCGCGGCAGACGCTGCGCTTCGACCTGTTCGGCGCCCGCCCCGCGCGCAGGGTGAGCGTCCACGGTCCCATCGTCACGGACTTCGAGCCCGCCGCGAAGCCCACCTACACCGCCGACACGCGCGTCGCGAAGGGAGGGCGCAGACTGCTCGACACGCCCATGCAGGGCATGACCTCCGTGATCTACCGGCGAGTCACGAATCTCGCGAGCGGAAAGACCCGCACGGACCGCGTGAAGAGCGTGTACCGTCCCTGGGGCGCGGTGTACGGCGTGAATCCCTCGGACCCGAGGCTCCGGGACGGACGCTGAGGACCGTCACTCCCCGGGTCCGCCCAGCACCACCACGTAGGCCGTGCCGCCCGGCCCGCGCCGGACCGCCACGCCCGCGTGGTCGTACCGGTCGTCCGCGAGAATGGCGCAGTGCACGTCCGAGTGGACCCACCACGTGACGGCCCGCTCCACCGAGGGCCGCTGAGCCAGGTACACGATCTCGGTGACGGCACCCTGCTTCACGCCCTGCACGGCGGCGCGGTCTCTCGGTGTCGAGCCGTCGGGGCCGTCGTGGGTGACCTCGCCCGACGAGGAGATGAAGTCCGCCTGGGCCTGCGCTGCCCGCGCGAGCCGCGGCTCGGAGGTCAGCGGTCGTGCCGCCGCCGAACCGCGTCCGTCCGGGCAGGTCACGCCCCCC
>NZ_KI912670.1:84335-85126 GCF_000519345.1 Deinococcus pimensis DSM 21231 | reverse complement strand
ACCCGCGCGTCCGTGACGCCCGCCCTCGCGAGGCGCGCCGCGACCCACTCGGCGGCGCGTCGTACGTCCCCCGCGTGCCGGGAGTCCGTGCTGACGCTCGGGATGCCCACGAACTCCACGAGGTCCGCGAGGTCACGCGCCGCGTGCGTTTCGAGGTAGGCGCGGACGTCCTCCATCACTTCCCCCCGTCCACGCTCAGCACCTGTCCCGTCACCCAGCCCGCGTAGGGCGAGGCGAAGAACAGCACGGCGTGCGCGATGTCGTCGGGCGTCCCGAGCGCCTTCAGGGCGATGCCGTCCACGAGGCGCCGCTGGCCCTCCTCGCCGTAGCTCTCCCACTGCCGCTCCGTGGTGGGGTTGCTGCGCACGAAGCCCGGCGCGACGTTGTTCACGGTGATGCCCCACGCGCCGAGCTCGTGCGCGAGCTGCCGCGTCAGCCCGATCTGCGCGGCCTTCGCGCTCGCGTACGCCTGGATGCCCGTGAGGCTCACCCCGAGGCCCGCGCCACTGCTGATGTTCACGATGCGGCCCGAGCGGCGCGCCTTCATGTACGGCGCGACCGCCTGGCTGAAGTAGAACGCGCCGTCCACGTTCACCCGGAAGATCGCGTGCCAGTCGTCCTCGCCGATCTCCTCGACGGGACGCCCGACCTGGCCGAGCACGCCGCCCGCGTTGTTCACGAGGACGTCCACCCGCTGCCCTCCCGACGCCTCGTCCACGAGGGCGCGCACCGCCGCGCGGTCCGTGACGTCCACCCGCCGGGTCCTCAGCGAGCCCGGGGCGTCCGCGCCG
>NZ_KI912670.1:83744-84235 GCF_000519345.1 Deinococcus pimensis DSM 21231 | reverse complement strand
CGGGCTGCATCTCGGGGCCGCGCGCGTGCTCGTCGAGCACGCCGAGCCGCACCCCCCGCAGGTCCAGCGGCGCGGCGTCCACCTCGTGACCCGTGAGCGCCGCGAGCAGGAGGGCCGCGTCCGAGCTCGTCCGCGCGACGGGCCCCGCGTGATCCAGGGACCACGACAGTGGGAACACCCCGTCGAGCGGCACGAGGCCGTACGTGGGCTTGAGGCCTGCCACGCCGCAGTACGACGCGGGAATCCGGATGCTGCCGCCCGTGTCCGTCCCGACCGCCGCGAAACACAGACCCGCCGCGACCGCCGCGACCGAACCGCCGCTGCTCCCGCCGGACGTGCGCGAGAGGTCCCAGGGGTTGTTCGTCTGCCCGAAGTCCGGGTGGACGATGCCGTAGGCGAACTCCAGCAGGTTCGTCTTGCCGACCAGCACGGCGCCCGCCTCGCGCAGGCGGCGCGTCACGACGGCGTCGTGCTGCGGCACGTGCCGCGCC
>NZ_KI912670.1:81346-83644 GCF_000519345.1 Deinococcus pimensis DSM 21231 | reverse complement strand
GCGGGCGCGAGCGCCTCGGCCCGCTCGCCCGTGAGGTCGAGGCCGGCGGCGCGCGCGAGGAGCCGCACGACGTCCCCGGTGACGGTGAGGGGGGCCGTCACGTCACTTCTCCAGGTAGGTGTTCACGAAGACGTTGTTGCCCAGCGGCGTCTGCAGGAAGTCCTTCACGTTCTTCCGCAGGGCCACCGGGAAGGGCTGCTCGTACAGGAAGATCATCGGCGCTGCGGCCATGTAGGTCCTCTGGATCTGCGCGTAGAGGTTCGCGCGCTTCTTGGGATCGAGCTCGTTCTGGCTCTGCGCGAACAGCGCGTCCACCTTCGCGTCCCGGAAGCCCGTGTGGAAGGACTCCGCGTTGCGGTACACGGCCGCGTACGCGGTGCCCTCGTTCGGGTCGGCGATATCGTCCGTCCAGTAGTTGAACTGCATCTGGAAGTCGTTCTCGGCGTAGCGTCCGTTGGCGGTGGCACTTTCGAGCTGCTCGATGGAGAGCTTCACGCCGAGCTGCGCCCACATCTGCTGCAGGGCCGTGGCGAGCGCGATCTGGTCGGCGTTGCCCGCCACGACCTGCACGCTCAGCGCGAGGTTCGCGGGCGCGCCGGACTCCCTGTAGAGCGCCCTGGCCTTCGCGAGGTCGTAGGGGTAGCCGGTCTGCGCGGCGTACAGGGGCGTGGTGCTCGCGAGGTACGACTTGCTCTCCTTGCCGTTGCCGAACGCGACGAGCTTGATCAGCGCCGACTTGTCCGTGGCGTAGTTCAGGGCCTGCCGCAGCTTGAGGTTCGCGAGGGGATTCGCGGCGCCGCTCTTGAGCTTGCCCCGCGTGTTGATGACGATGAAGTTGCGCCGCGTGGACGGGAACAGCACCATGTTCAGCTGCGGGTTCGCCTTGAGTTCCGCGACGCGGGAGAAGGGGATGAACTCGGCGCCCTGGATCTCGCCGGACTGCAGCTTGAGGATGCGGGTGTTGTCGTCGGGCAGGATTTCGAAGCGGATGCCGTCGAGGTACGGGAGGGCCTTGCCGTCGGCGCCCTTCTTCCAGTAGTAGGGGTTGCGCTTGAGGACCATGCTGCTGCCGCGCTTCCACTCGCTCAGCACGAAGGGCCCGGAGCCGACGGGCTTCTCCGCGAAGGCCTTCGCGCGCGCCTGGTCGTCCTTGCCGGGTGTGGCGGCGTACTTCTTCGCGGGAAGGATCGCGGAATTGAACGTCGCGAGGGCCGCCACGAGGCTCGGGTCGGGGTGCTTGAGGGTCAGTACGACCTGGTTGCCCTTCGGGGTGACGCTCGCGATGGATTCGAGCAGCGCGTTCCACGCGCCGTGGTTCGGGTCGCGCGCCCGGTCGAGGGAGAACTTCACGTCGGCGGCGGTGACGGGCGTACCGTCGCTGAACTTCACGCCGGGCCGCAGGGTGAGCGTGAACGTCTTCCCGTCTCCCGAGAACGCGTACGACGACGCGAGCGCGCCCCGGAAGGTGTTCGTGCCGGGCACCGCCTCGATGAGGGTGTCGTAGAGGTTCGTCAGGATCCAGATGTCGAGGTTCGCGTCGGTGTAGACGGGGTCGAGCAGCAGCGAATCGGCGTAGCGTCCGTACGTGAGGGTGCCGCCCCGGACGGGCGCGGCGAGCGCGGCGAGGCTGGACGCGAGGGCGAGGGACACGGCGAGGGTCACGGTCGTCTTGCGCATAACTTCCTCCGGTGCGGCGTCAGCCCTGGTCGAGCGGACGGATCAGGATCTCGTTCACGTTGACGCGTTCGGGCTGCGTCACGGCGTACACGACGGCGGCCGCGACGTCCTCGGGCTCCAGCGGCGTGATCTGGCCTATGCGGCCCTCGTACGCGGACTTCGTCTCCTGGTGCGTGATGTGGTCCGTCAGTTCCGTCGCGACGACGCCCGGCTCGATCACGGTCACCCGGACGCGGTGCGTCCTCACCTCCTGCCGCAGGCCCTCGCTGAAGCCGCCCACGCCCCATTTCGTGGCGCTGTAGCCCGCCGAGGTGGGGCTCGCGCCGCGCCCCGACACGCTGGAGACGTTCACGACGTGCCCGCCGCCCTGCCCGCGCATGTGCGGGATCGCGGCGTGCGTGGCGTACATCAGACCGAGGAGGTTCACGTCGATCATGCGGCGCCAGTCGGTCGTGTCGGCGTCCGTGACGGGGCCGAGCAGCATGAGGCCCGCGTTGTTCACGAGGATGTCGAGCCGCCCGAGGGCGCTCACGGCGTGCTCCACCGCGAGCCGCGCCTGCGCCTCGTCCGCGACGTCCGCCACCACGACCTCCGCGCGGCCTCCGGCGTCCGTGACGCGGC
>NZ_KI912670.1:80732-81246 GCF_000519345.1 Deinococcus pimensis DSM 21231 | reverse complement strand
GCCCCCGTGCCGCCCCGAGTGCAGGTCCCGCGCGGGGCCGCGCAGGGTGAACTCCAGCGCGCACAGGCCGCGCGCGCTCACCGTCAGCGTGGGGAGGTCCGCGCGCCACATCCCTCCGTCCGCGGACAGCACGAAGTCCGCCGCGAGTTCGTGGGCGTGCGCCCGCACGAAAGGCGCGAGGTGTGGGCTGCCCACCTCCTCCTCGCCCTCGAAGAGGAACTTCACGTTCACGGGCAGCGCGCCGCGCGCGCTCAGGAACGCCTCCGTCACGCGGATCGGGATCAGCATGGGCGCCTTGTCGTCGGACACGCCCCGCGCGTAGAGGCGCCCGTCCCGCTCGGTGGGCGTGAAGGGCGGACTGTCCCAGCGCTCCAGCGGGTCGGGCGGCTGCACGTCGAAGTGGCCGTACACCAGCACGGTCGGCGCGCCCGGAGCGCCCGTCCACGAGGCCGTCACGACCGGATGGCCGGGCGTGTCGCGCACCCGCGCGTCCGTGACGCCCGCCCTCGCGAGG
>NZ_KI912670.1:80405-80632 GCF_000519345.1 Deinococcus pimensis DSM 21231 | reverse complement strand
GAGGCCCTCCATCGCGGCGAGCGTGGCGTGCGCGAGACGGCGGCGGAACTGCTGCGCGCGCACGTACGCCACACCGCTCACGGTGAAGCCGAGCTCCAGCTGCGTGCGGGTGTGCCCGGCGTACGCGTCGGGGAATTCGCGCAGCCACGTGGCGTGCACGGCGCTCGCCTCGGGCAGCAGCACGTTCATCAGGGCCGTGTCCACGAGGTCGAGGTCCGCGATCCGGA
>NZ_KI912670.1:70667-80305 GCF_000519345.1 Deinococcus pimensis DSM 21231 | reverse complement strand
AGCAGGAGGCGCTGCGCGAGGCCGCTCACGGTCGCCGTCTGCAGCGCGCGCGTGCCGCTCCCGCCGGGCGGCATCTGCGTCCGCGCGTCCCACGCGAGCAGGTTGAGGACGCACAGCAGGTCGTTGATCTCGCCGGACAGCGTGCGGAAGTCGGTCATGACGCCACGCTCCCGGTCGCGGCGAGGGCGCGCAACTCGTCGAGGTTCGCGCGCGACAGCTCGCGGCGTCCGTCCTCCAGCTCGTGGATGAGCTCCACGAGGCGCGCCGTGATGGGCGTGGGCAGGCCGTGCTCGCGGCCGAAGCGCACCACCCAGCCGAGCTGCGCGTCCACCTCCGTGCGGCGCCTGCGGACGGCGAGGTCGCGCCAGATGCCGCTGTGCGTCTTCGCGCTGCGGCGGTTGAACGCGACGAGGTCGTCCATGCTGGCGTTCGCGGCGAGGTCCGTGCCGCCCGGCAGGAACGCGGTGGGGTCGAAGCCGTTGAAGGCCTCGGGGCGCATGCCGTGCGCGACGGCGACGCGCATCACCTCCCGCCCGAGCGCCACGTACATCGCGCGGTCCTCGGGCCGGGCGAGCGCGTCCGCGATGGAGTCGTTCGTGACGGCCGTCGCGAAGAGCAGCGCGCCGTAGCCGAGCTTGCTCCACAGGTAGCCCAGGACGTTGTCGCTCAGCACGGCGTCCGCGTCGAAGTCACGCAGCGCCGCGTGGATCGTCCGCGCGCGCTCGGTGAGGCGTCCGTCCTGCTCGCCCACCACGACCGCGCCGCGTCCCGCGTAGTGCACCGTGCCGGGCGAGAGGTAGTCCGCGCCGAAGTTCACGAAACTGCCCAGCACCCGCGCCTGCCCGAAGGTCTCGTTGAGGACGAGCGGGTTGAGGCCGTTCTGCACGGACACCACGCAACCGCCCGGCGTGACGTGCGGCGCGAGCTGGGCCGCCGCACGCTCGGTGTCCTGCGCCTTGGTGCACAGCAGGACCGTGTCCCACGCGCCGGTCACGTCCGAGGCCGTGAAGGCGGGCGCGCGCGCCGTGAACGTCTCGATGGGCCCCTCGATGCGCAGACCACCCTCGTTCACGGCGCGGACGTGGTCCCCGTCGCGGTCCACCAGGGTCACGTCGTGCCCGGCCCGGGCGAGGTACGCGCCGATCGTCCCGCCGATCGCGCCCGCGCCCCACACGAGGAGCCTCACGCGCCCCGCCCGGCCGGCGCGGGCGTCAGGGAAGCCCAGCCGCGCTCCAGGAGGTCCGTCGTCTCGCGCACCGCCACGTCCCACAGCGAGAGCATGTCCTCGTCCGGGCGCTGGTACAGCCCGCCGTAGTTGCCGTCGCCGAGCGTCTCGCGCAACTGCCGGGGCGAGAGGAGCCGCAGCCGATCGAGGTCCGTCATGGGCTTCTGGTGTGCGGGGAGCTCCACGCCCGGCAGGCGCGTCCAGGGGAAGTTCTCCATCCACGACGCGTGCGACGCCACGGGATCGATGCGCTGCACCTCCGCCCAGGTGCGCGGCGCGTTCCACCAGTTGTGGAAGAGGACCTGCGCGCCGTCGTGATCGGCGGTCCACTCGCCCGTGAGGCCCTGCGCGGGCGAGTTGCCGCCGTGCCCGTTCACGATCAGGATCCGCCGGAAGCCCTGCTCGTACAGCCCGTCGAGGACGTCGCGCACCACCGACAGGTACGTCTGCACGCGCAGGGTGACGCTGCCGGGGTACGCGCGGAAGTACGGCGTGATTCCGTACGGCAGGACGGGGAAGACCGGCACCCCGAGCGGCGCGGCCACGTCCTCCGCGAGCCTGGAGGGCAGGATGTTGTCCACGCACAGGCTCATGAAGCCGTGCTGCTCGGTGCTGCCGAGGGGAAGCACGCAGCGGTCGTCGCGCCGCAGGTAGGCTTCCACCTGCATCCAGTTCATCGCCTCGATCTTCATGGGGTCTTCCTTTCGCGCAGCAGCCCGCGCTGCTCCTCCAGCGCGGGCATGAGGGTGCGTTCCACGTCGCCGACGTCGACGGCGTGGCGGTACTCGAAGGCGAACTTCCCGGCGCGCAGGCCCGTCACGATGCCGTCCGCGCCGCTCGCGTACACGAGCGCGTCGCACCACCCGAGCAGGTCGGGCACGTCGGACGCGCCGAGGTGCGTGGCGCGCACCTCGCTCACCTGCGGGGCGAAGCGGTGCACGCCCGCCAGGAAGGTCGGGAGGAAGTCGTCGAAGGTCGCGACGAGCGCGAGACGCGTGTCGGGCGCGAGCGCCGCGAGCTGGCCGCGTGTCGCGAAGGACACCGCGACGCGTACGGGCAGGATGTCGAGGCCGGGCAGCAGCGCTCGCGCCTCCGCAAGGCGATGCCCGAGGGTCAGCACGACGTCCGCGCCGCGCACGTCGTCGGCGAGGTCGGGCCGTGCGAGCTGCGTGAAGGTGCAGGCCTGTACGCGGTCCTCGGGGCGCAGCAGCGCCTGCAGTTCCAGCGCGTACGCGTGCGTGGCCGCGTCGAGCACGCCGATCAGCACGATGTTCAGGCCCACTCCACGGGTGGCGTGCCCGCGCGTGACCATCGCCTGCAGGAACGCCACGACGCTCTCGGGCTCGATGCCGTCGCGCGCGGCGCGTTCCAGCACGTCCGCGAGCGAGGCGCGCAGCGCCGCGAAGTTCCGCGAGGGCCGCGTGGCGCCCGGATCCGCGACGTACGTGCCGCGTCCCGCGTGCGTCACGATCAGCCCGCGCGTCACGAGGTCCTTGTAGACGTGCGCGACCGTCACGTGCGCCACGCCGGTCTGCACGACGAGGTCACGGATGCTCGGGAGGCGCGTGCCGGGCGGCAGGTCCCCGCAGGCGATGCCGTACTCGATCTGCCCGCGAAGCTGCACGCCGAGCGGCACGGCGAGCGTCCGGTCCACCGTGAAGGCGGGGAGCCCCTCGGTGACGTCGGGCCGCATCAGCGCCCCCCGGCGCTCGCGGCGGGATCGAAGAGGTGGCAGGCGACCTGCTGCCCCGCGCCGACGTCGAGGAGTTCGGGACGCTCGGTGACGCAGCGGTCGAAGGCGTGCGGGCAGCGCGTGCGGAAGGGGCAGCCGCTCGGGACGTCGAGGGGACTGGGCAACTCGCCCGAGAGGGCGGGCGCGTCCACGCGGTGCGCGGGGTCGAGGTGCGGCGCGGCCGCGAGGAGCGCGCGGGTGTAGGGGTGCGCGGGCCGCTCGAACAGCACGTTCGTCGGCGCGACCTCCACGACCCGCCCGAGGTACATGACGGCCACGCGGTGCGACAGGTGCCTCACGAGGCGCAGGTCGTGCGCGACGAACAGCACCGTCAGGCCGAGCTTCTCCTGCAGTTCGAGCAGCAGGTTCACGACCTGCGCCTGCACGCTCACGTCGAGCGCGGAGACGAGCTCGTCCGCGACGATGCATTCGGGTTCGAGCGCGAGGGCCCGCGCGATGCCGATGCGCTGACGCTGCCCGCCGGAGAACTCGTGCGGGAGCCGCCCGGCGGCCTCGGCGGGCAGCCCGACGAGCGAGAGGAGTTCCGTGACGCGCGCGTCCATCCCCTCGCGGGGCCGCAGACGATGCACGGTCAGCACCTCACGCAGCACCTGCCCGACGGTCATGCGGGGGTTGAGGGACGAGAAGGGATCCTGGAAGATCATCTGGACGCGGCGGTGGTAGCGGCGCAGTTCGTCGCCGCCGAGGGAGAGGACGTCCTCGCCCGCGTAGCGGACGCTGCCCCGATCGGCGGGGTAGAGCCGCACGAGGCAGCGCGCGAGGGTGGACTTGCCGCAGCCGCTCTCCCCGACGATGCCGAGCGTCTCGCCGCGCCGCACGGTGAGGTCCACGTCGGTGAGGGCCCGCACCACCTTGCGGGGCTTCCCGCGCCAGCGGTCCACGAGTCCCTGCGGGGCGGGGAAGGTCTTGGTGAGGCCGCGCACGTCGAGCAGCGCGTCACCTTCCACGGCGGTCATACCAGCACCTCCCCGACGGCGGGCAGCTGAGCGTGATGGACGCAGGCGGTGGCGCGCTCGCCCGAGAGCGGCACGAGCGGCGGTTCCGCGCCGAGGCAGGCGTCCGTGCCGAACGCGCAGCGGGGGAAGAAGGCGCAGCCGCGCGGGGCGTCGCGCAGGTCCGGGGGGCTGCCCGTGATGGGCCGCAGGGGGCGGCGGTGCGCGCCCGCGTCCGGAAGGCTGCGCAGCAGCCCGAGCGTGTAGGCGTGGCGCGGCTGACGGAAGAGGTCCGTGACGCCGGCGGTCTCCACGAGCCGCCCGGCGTACATCACGGCGACGCGGTCGCAGGTCTGCGCGACCACCCCGAGGTCGTGCGTGACGAGCACGACGCTCATGCCGAGCTGCTCGCGCAGGCGCAGCAGCAGCCGCAGGATCTGGTCCTGGATGGTCACGTCGAGCGCGGTGGTGGGTTCGTCGGCGAGCAGCACGCGCGGCTCGGACGCGAGGGCGATGGCGATCATGGCGCGCTGCCGCATCCCGCCGGAGAACTGGTGCGGGTAGTCCGCGAGGCGCGTCGCGGCGCTCGGGATGCCGACGAGGTCGAGCAGTTCCGTGGCGCGCGCGAGGGCGGCGCGGCCCGTGACGCCGCGGTGCTCGCGCAGGTTCTCGCGGATCTGCTCGCCGATGGTCAGGACGGGGTTGAGGGCGGTCATGGGTTCCTGGAAGATCATGGAGATCTGCGCGCCGCGCACGTCGCGCAGCTTCCGTTCGGGCATCCCGACGAGGTTGTGCCCGCCGTACGTCACCTCGCCCGTCACGCGGACGGGTTTGCGGTGCAGGCCGAGCAGGGCGCGCAGCGTGACGCTCTTGCCGCTGCCGCTCTCCCCGACGAGCCCGAGGACCTCGCCGGGCCGCAGGTCGAAGTTCACGCCGCGCACGGCGTGCAGCTCCCCGCGTGGGGTGGGGATGCGCACGTCGAGGTCGCGGACGCGCAGGACCGATTCGGCGGCGCTCACGAGCGGGGCCTCAGGGCGTCGGCGAGGCCGTCGCCGATCAGGCTGAAGGTGACGCCCGCGAGGGTCAGCGCGAGCCCCGGGAAGCCCGAGATCCACCACGCGGTCACCATGAAGTTCTTGCCGTCCGCGACCATCACGCCCCACTCGGGGGTGGGGGGTTGCGCGCCGAGGCCGAGGTAGCCGAGCGACGCGCCGAGCAGGATGCCGAGGCTCATGTCCGTCATGAGGTACACGATGGCGGGCGTGATGGCGTTCGGAAGGATGTGCCGCAGGAGCACCCGCGTGGGGGAGAAGCCCAGCACGCGCGCCGCCTGGGCGTACTCGGTCTGCTTGTGCGCGACGACCTCGCCGCGCACGAGGCGCCAGTACGCGACCCAGCCGACGGCGCTCACGGCGATGTACATGTTCGTGAGGCCCGGGCCGAGCACCGCGACGATCGCGATGACGAGCACGAGGAAGGGGAAGACCACCACGAGGTCCGCGACGCGCCCGACGACCGCGTCGGCCCAGCGGCCCACGAAGCCCGTCAAGGCGCCGAGCAGGCTGCCGAACACGAAGGGGAAGAGGGTGGTGAACACCGCGATCTGCATGTCGACGCGGGTGCCGTGGATGACGCGGCTGAGCACGTCACGTCCGAAGTTGTCCGTCCCGAAGGGATGCTTGGCGCTGGGTGCCTGCAGGATGGCGGAGTAGTCGAAGTCGGTGGGACTGTAGGGCGCGAGCAGGCGCGGCGCGAGCGCGGCGAGCACGAAGGGCACGAGCAGCACGAGGCCGAGGGCGAGGGTGGGCTTGACGCGGCGGCGCGAGCGGGCGCGCGGCACGCCGGTCGTGGTGGGGGCGGTGGTGGTCATGCGGCTCCCTTCACGCGTGCTCCACGCGGGGATCGAGGCGGGCGTGCACGAGGTCCGTGACGAGGAACACGAGCGATACCAGCACGGCGAACACGAGGGTGAGGCCCTGGATGACCGGGTAGTCGCGTCCGAAGATCGCGTCGATCATGAGGCGGCCCACGCCGGGAATGGCGAACACGGACTCCGTGATGACGGCGCCGCCGATGAGCGCGCCGACGTTGAGGCCGAGCAGCGTGACGGTGGAGATCATGGCGTTCCTCAGCACGTGCCGCGACATCACCACGGCCGACTTGAGGCCCTTGCTGCGCGCGAACTCCACGTACTCCGCCGTGAGGACCTCCAGGATGGCGCTCCGCAGGGTGCGCAGCAGGATCGCGGCGAGGTTGAAGCCCAGCGTCAGCGCGGGCAGGAAGAGGTGGTAGAGGTGCCCGCCGAGGCCCTCGCCGTACCCGCCGATGGGGAACCACGCGAGCTTCGCGCCGAGCAGCGTGAGGAACTGCAGCGCGACGTAGAACACCGGCAGGGAGAGCCCCACCTGGAAGATGCCGCGGATGAGGCTGTCCACCCAGGTGTTGCGGCGCACGGCGGCGAGCACCGCGAGCGGCACCGCGAGGATCACGCCGAGCACGGCGGCGTACACGGTGAGGAACAGGGTGACGGGGAGGCGTTCGGCGACGAGCCGCAGCACGGGCACCTTGAGGCTGCTGCTCTCGCCGAGGTCGCCGTGCAGGAGACGTTCCGCGAACAGCAGGAACTGCACGGGAATGGGGCGGTCGAGGCCGAGCTCGCGTTTGGTGCGTTCGATGATCTCGGGCGTGGCGCGGTCCCCGAGGATCGCGCTGGCCGGGTCGCCCGGCAGGAGCCGCACGAGCAGGAACACGATGACCATCACCGCGATGAACGTCGGGATGATCTGCAGCAGGCGCTTGAGGACGTACGTGGCGCGCATGGCCTTCCTCCGGAAGGGTGGCCGCCACCACCTTGAGGGATGGCGGCGGCCCGTGGGGTGCGGTTACTTGTCGAGGTACGTCTCGGTGAAGATGTTGTTGCCCAGCGGGATCTGCACGAAGCCCTTGACGTTCTTCTGGAGCGCCACGGGGTAGGGCGTCTCGTAGAGGAACACGATGGGCGCGGCGTTCATGTAGATCGACTGGATCTGACGGTACTGCGCGGCGCGCTTGACGCGGCTGGTCTCCTGCTGGCTCTGCGCGAAGATCTTTTCGAGCTCGGCGTTCTTGAAGCCGGTGTGGACGGACTCGACGTTGTCGTAGATGGCGTAGTAGGTGGTGATCTGGCTGGGGTCGTTGATGTCGTTCGTCCACGCGGCGGTGCGCATCTGGAAGTCGTTGGCGCGGTAGCGGGCCGTCTTGGACGCCGCGTCGAGCTGTTCGATCTTCAGGCGCACGCCCACCGCGCCCCACATCTGCTGCAGCGCGGTGAGGAGCGCGAGGTCGTCGGCGCTGCCGCTCGTGGCGAGGCAGCTGACCTCGAAGCCGTTCGCGAATCCGGCGGCGGCGAGCAGCTGCTTGGCCTTCGCGAGGTCGTAGGGGTAGCCCTTCTGCGTGGTGTCGTACAGGGGCGTCGTGGACGACATGTACGACTTCATCGGCTTGCCGGTCCCGTACGTGACGATCTGGATGAGGGCGTCCTTGTTCGTGGCGTAGTTCAGGGCCTGCCGTACGCGGACGTCGCTGAGGGGGTTGGCGCTCCCGTTGTTGAGCTTGGGGCGGTTGTTCATCAGGATGTTGTTCACCTTGGTGGAGGGGAACAACTGCATGTTGAGCTTCGGGTTGGCCTTGAGCTCGTTCACGCGGGCGAGCGGGATGAACTCGGCGCCCTGGATCTCGCCGGACTGCAGCTTGAGGATGCGGGTGTTGTCGTCCGGGATGATCTCGAAGCGGATCGCGTCGAGGTACGGGAGGGCCTTGCCGTCGGCGCCCTTCTTCCAGTAGTAGGGGTTGCGCTTGAGGGTCATGCTGCTGCCGCGCTTCCAGTCGCTCAGCACGAAGGGCCCGGAGCCGATGGGTTTCTCCGCGAAGGCCTTGGCCTTCTCGGCGTCGTTCTTGCCGGGCGCGGCCTCGAAGAGCTTCTGCGGCATGATCGCGGCGTTGAAGGTGGCGAGCGCGGCGGGCAGGGTGGGGTCGGGCCGCTTGAGGGCGAGGGTGACGGTGCCGCCGCTCGCGGTGATGGAATCGATGCTGGCGAGCGAGCCGCTCCAGTCGCCGTTGTCGGGCTTGCGGGCGCGGTCGAGGGACCACTTCACGTCCTGTGCGGTGATGGCGCTCCCGTCGGCGAACTTGATGCCGGGTCGCAGGGTGAGCTTGAGGCTCCTGCCGTCGGACGAGACGGTGTAGTTCGTGGCGAGGCCCGGCTGGACGCCCTTGCCGTTGCTGGAGGGTTGCAGCAGGGTGTCGTACAGGTTCGTCAGGATCCAGATGTCGAGGTTGGCGTCGTTGAGGACGGGATCGAGGAACAGCGAGTCCGCGTAGCGGCCGTAGACGAGGGTGCCTCCTCTCGTGACGGCCAGGGCCTGGGTGAGGGCGAGTGTGGCGCCGACTGCGAGCGTCATCCGAACGAAACGATTCATACGGGCACCTCCGAGGATGCGGACCGCGGTTGTCGTGTTATGGCTGTTATGACTGTTATCGGGGAGCATAACACTTCGTGGAGGAATTGACAATCACCCGCCCGTCGGGTCCTCCCGACCTCAGGCGCGCTCACCCTGTACAGTGATCGCCATGACCACCTCAGAGGACGGCGCCCGCGCCTGGCGGCGCCTGCAGGACCGCGTCGTTATCGTCACGGGCGCCGCGAGCGGCATCGGCCGCGCCACCGCCCTCGCCGCCGCCGCCGAGGGCGCGCGCGTCGTCGTCGCCGACGTCGTCGCGGCGCAGGGGGAAGCCACCGCGCGCGACATCGCCCTGCGCGGCGGGCAGGCCGTCTTCGTTCACTGCGACGTCTCCGACCGCGTCCAGGTGAGCGCCCTCGTGGACGCCGCCGTGGGCGCCTTCGGCGGCCTCGACGCGCTCGTGAACAACGCCGGGATCGGCGGGGACGCCTCACCCGCGCACGAACTCGACGTCGAGGTCTGGGACCGCGTGCTCGCCGTGAACCTGCGCGGGCCCTTCCTGTGCGCCCGCGCGGCCCTCCCGCACCTCGTCGAGCGGCGCGGCGCGATCGTGAACGTCGCGTCCACCTACGGTCTGATCGGCGCGCCGAACGCGCCCGCCTACTGCGCCTCCAAGGGCGGCGTGGTCAACCTCACCCGGCAGCTCGCCGTGGACTACGGCCCGCGCGGCGTGCGCGTCAACGCCGTCTGCCCCGGCTACGTCGACACCGACATGGGCGGGCGCCGCGCCAGCCTCCCGCCCGAGCAGTCCCGCGCCGCGAACGAGCGCCGCGAGGCGAACGCGGCGCTCCAGCCTCTCGGTCGTCAGGCCCACGCGGACGAGATCGCGCAGGCCGTCGTGTTCCTCCTGTCCGGCGAGAGCTCGTTCATGACGGGCACCATCATGACCGTCGACGGCGGCTGCACCGCCACCTTCAACCACGGGGCCTGACGCCCGCGTCCACCCGTCCCAGGAGCCCATGACCACCGACACCCGGCGAGAGATCGCCCGCATCGCCCTGCCCGTCAGCCTGGAGTCCGTCACGCAGCTCGCGCTCAACTTCGCCAACCAGGTGATCGTCGGGACGCTCGGCACCGCCACCATCGCCGCCGTGGGCCTCGCGAACAACGTCGTCTTCATCGGGGTGCTCTGCCTGAACGTGCTCGGCTCGGGCTGCGCGATCCTCGCGTCGCGCGCCCGTGGCCGCGGCGACGACGCGGAGGTCGCGCGCGTCGCGACGCTCTCCGTC
>NZ_KI912670.1:70405-70567 GCF_000519345.1 Deinococcus pimensis DSM 21231 | reverse complement strand
CGGACATCGCCGCCATCGGCGGGGACTACCTCGCCCGCTACGCCCTCGCGCTGCCGCTCATCACGGTCAGCGTGGTGCTCACGTCGGTGTTCCGCACGATCGGGCAGGCGCGCCTGCCGCTCGTCGTCACGCTCACCACGCTGACGCTCACGCCGCCCCTGC